>NZ_MPBM01000019.1:0-354923 GCF_001907715.1 Pseudomonas sp. BTN1
AGATATAATTCGCCGTCAACTCTTAATTTTGCTTTTCTATCAATAAGTTAGCTTCGGTTAAAAAACAGCCGGCATCCACTGCGCGTCTATATAGAAGGGAAGTTCAAATAACGCCCGCCTCCTTCAGTGCGGCCACATGAGCAGCTCCCAACCCCAAAACCCCCTGCAGCACCTCAAGCGTATGCTCCCCCAATAGAGGAGGCGCACTCCGGTACTCCACAGGCGTCTTGGATAAGCGTATCGGGCTCGCAACCTGGGGCACCGTCCCCGCCAATGCGTGAGGCAACTCAATCGCCAAACCCCGCGCCTGGACCTGAGGATCGGAGAACACCTGCGCCAGATCATTGATGGGCCCACACGGCACGCCCACTTGCTCCAGCTGCGACACCCACTCAGCGGTCGTCTTGAAGACCGTCGCCTGGCGAATCAAAGGAATCAGCTCCGCACGATTAGCTACCCGTGCGCGATTGGTGGCGAAACGCACGTCATCCGCCCATTGCGGTTGCCCAGCGACTTCAGCGAATTTACGGAACTGCCCGTCATTGCCTACGGTGAGGATGAAATCTCCATCGGCCGTAGGAAAATCCTGATAAGGCACGATATTAGGGTGAGCATTCCCCAGGCGCTTGGGCGGCGCCCCGGTTGTCAGGTAATTCATCGCCTGATTCGCCAGGCAAGCCACCTGCACATCCAGTAACGCCATATCGATATGCTGCCCACCACCATCGTGATCGCGATGAGCTAGCGCAGCCAGGATCGCGACGGTCGAATAAAGCCCGGTCAAGATGTCGGTCAAGGCTACGCCAACCTTTACCGGCCCGGCGCCTTCATCCCCTTCAGGCCGCCCGGTCAGGCTCATGAGCCCGCCCAGACCCTGGATCATGAAATCGTAGCCGGCACGCATCGCATAGGGGCCCGTCTGACCAAACCCCGTGATGGAACAGTAAATCAGCTCCGGGTTGACCTCTTTGAGGGATTCATAGTCCAGCCCATACGCTGCAAGGCCGCCCACCTTGAAGTTTTCGATCAGGATGTCCGACTTGGCGGCCAGATCACGCACCAGCTTCTGGCCTTCCGGCCGCGTAAAGTCGATGGTCACCGACTCTTTATTACGGTTGGCCGACAGGTAATACGCCGCCTCACTGGTATTTTCGCCATCCGCATCCTTAAGGAAGGGCGGCCCCCAAGCGCGCGTGTCATCGCCGCTGCTCGGCCTTTCGACCTTGATCACCTCAGCCCCAAGGTCTGCAAGAATCTGCCCGGACCAGGGGCCCGCGAGTACTCGCGACAAATCCAGCACTCGCAGATGCGAAAGCGCGCCCATGCCCATGCTCCTATTAATAGAACGCTTGAAGACCGGTTTGCGCGCGCCCCAGGATCAAGGCATGCACGTCATGGGTCCCTTCATAGGTGTTGACCACCTCAAGGTTGACCAAGTGGCGCGCCACTCCGAATTCGTCGGAGATACCGTTGCCGCCCAGCATGTCCCGGGCCATGCGCGCGATATCCAATGACTTGCCACACGAGTTACGCTTCATGATCGAAGTGATCTCAACCGCCGCCGTCCCCTCATCCTTCATCCGACCCAGGCGCAGGCAACCTTGCAGGGCCAAGGTAATCTCGGTCTGCATGTCTGCCAGCTTCTTCTGGATCAGCTGAGTGGCAGCCAGTGGGCGACCAAACTGCTGGCGGTCGAGTGTGTACTGGCGTGCGGTATGCCAGCAGAACTCAGCAGCCCCCAGCGCCCCCCAGGAAATCCCGTACCGTGCCGAGTTGAGGCAGGTAAACGGCCCTTTCAAACCCCGTACATCCGGGAAGATATTTTCTTCCGGCACAAATACGTTATCCATGACGATTTCACCGGTGATGGAGGCCCGCAGCCCCACCTTGCCGTGGATTGCCGGAGCACTCAGACCTTTCCAGCCTTTTTCCAGGACAAAGCCACGGATATCCCCAGCATCGTCTTTGCCCCACACCACAAACACATCCGCAATCGGACTGTTGGTGATCCACATCTTCGCGCCGGTCAGGCTGTAGCCGCCATCCACTTTGCGTGCACGAGTAATCATCGCACCTGGGTCGGAACCATGGTTGGGCTCGGTCAGCCCGAAGCAACCGACCCATTCACCAGAGGCCAGTTTGGGCAAGTACTTCTGTTTTTGCGCCTCGGTACCAAACTCATTGATCGGCACCATGACGAGGGAAGACTGCACACTCATCATCGAGCGATAGCCGGAGTCGACACGCTCCACCTCCCGAGCAATCAAACCGTAGCTGACATAGTTCAAGCCACTGCCACCGTACTGCTCAGGGATCATCGCCCCCAGCAAACCGGTCTCGCCCATCTCGCGGAAAATAGCAGGGTCTGTCTTTTCGTGGCGAAAGGCTTCGAGCACGCGGGGAGCCAGCTTGTCCTGAGCAAATTGCTCGGCGCTGTCACGCACCATGCGCTCTTCTTCGGTGAGCTGTTGATCCAGCAGCAGTGGATCGATCCAGTTGAAGCTTGCCTTGCCAGCCATGAATAAGTCCTCGCGGAAAAAATCAGAAGTCGTGGAACCAGACTAGGCGCGGTCAGCGCAGAGGGCAAACGAGGTTTTTGCATAGGCTTGTGCTAATTTCTCACTTCGTAACACTAAAAAAGCCCAGAAATGCGCTTTATCTGTGAGGGCAACGTACATGCGCAGGAAAATCCCCAGTACCACCGCGCTCATCAGCTTTGAGGCAGCAGCCCGGCACGAGAGCTTCACCAAGGCAGCCTTGGAGCTTTCCATCACCCAAGGCGCGATTTGCCGACAGATCGCCAGCCTGGAGGAGTTTTTGAGTGTCGAGCTGTTTCGCCGCTCACGCCGTGGGGTGAAGCTGACGGAGGCGGGGCTGTCTTATAGCCGCAGGGTTGCAACGCAACTGGACGCCGTAGAGCGCGACACCTTGTCGGTGATGGGCCAGCAGGGCGCCAATGTGATCGAACTGGCGGTGGTACCTACCTTCGGCACGCAGTGGCTGATCCCACGCCTGAAAGACTTTCAACATCAGCACCCGGAAGTCACGGTGAACCTGACGAACCGCACACGCCCCTTCCTGTTCGCCGATACTGAGTTCGATGCGGCGATCTACTTCGGGGATGCCGATTGGTCGGGTACGCAATCCCACAGGTTAATGGGCGAAAACCCGGTACCGGTATGCAGCCCGCGCTTACTCGGCGACCGCACGCACTTCACCCCTCAACAGATCGCCGAGCTGCCCCTGTTGCAGCAGACCACACGCCCCTACGCCTGGCGCCAATGGTTCAACGCCCAACACCTGAGCATCCCTCGCGACATGACAGGCCCTCGATACGAGCTATTCTCGATGCTGTCTCAAGCGGCCATGCATGACATGGGCATCGCACTGATTCCTCCCTTCCTCATACAGCGGGAGCTGAAGGAGCAACAACTGGTAATCGCGAGCACCGAAGCACTGACCAGCGAAAAGGCTTATTACCTGATGATTCCTGACAAAAAGGTCGAATCCGCCTCACTGCATGCATTCAGGGACTGGCTGCTCGACCAGTCAAGACGCTACAACCCATGTAAATAAAGGACAAATCGCAATTGCTGACTTTGTAGTCAGATAAATTAAGATCCTACAGATGTACGTATATGTCGCATTTAAACAGACTGTACTTGTCAGCCCAAAATAAGGCTAAAAGGCATGTATCTCATGGCTCGTAGCGACTCTTACCGGCCAATGCACGACTATTCACACTGGCAATGGAAAAACGGAGCGAAAACGCCTGAACACCTTTAAAGACCTGTATTTAAAGAGGTTATTTCAGCTTGTTGCGACAATCAGTCACAGGGTGACTTGTAGTTAATTTTTCGTCACCCGTCATAATCCCTTGATGGCCGTAAAGTTCGCCTGCAAAATGCCGCGCCCCGCTGTCATTTCAGCGGGATCGTGCTGATCGGCCGCCCCAGTTGCGCCACTCGCGGTGCACTGGCCTTTTTACAAAAAGATCAAAAGCAAAAAGATCATGCAGGAGATTTGACGTGCACATTGGTGTTCCTCTCGAAACCCAGACCGGTGAAACGCGGGTGGCTGCCACCCCGGAAACCATCAAGAAGCTGATCGGCCAGGGCCATAAGGTCACTGTACAAAGCGGCGCAGGCATCAATGCCAGCATCGTCGACAGTGCCTATGAAACGGCAGGCGCCACCATTGGCAGTGCCAACGACGCGTTTGGCGCCGAGCTGATTCTCAAAGTGGTTGCCCCAAGCGACAGCGAACTTGCGCTGATCAAAAGTGGCACCGTGTTGGTGGGCATGCTCAACCCGTTCAGCAACGAAACCATCGCCAAGCTCGCCGAGCGCGGCATCACCGCCTTCGCCCTGGAAGCCGCGCCGCGCACTTCACGCGCTCAAAGCCTTGATGTGCTGTCTTCGCAAGCCAACATCGCCGGTTACAAGGCCGTGTTGCTCGCCGCTCATCACTACCCGCGTTTCATGCCGATGCTGATGACTGCTGCCGGCACCGTAAAAGCCGCGCGCGTACTGATCCTCGGCGCCGGTGTGGCGGGCCTGCAAGCCATCGCCACGGCCAAGCGCCTGGGCGCGGTGATCGAAGCGTCCGACGTACGCCCGGCGGTTAAGGAGCAGATCGAATCCCTGGGTGCCAAGTTTGTCGACGTACCGTACGAAACCGATGAAGAGCGTGAATGCGCCGTCGGTGTCGGTGGCTACGCGCGCCCGATGCCCAGCAGTTGGATGCAACGCCAGGCCCTGGCCGTGCACGAACGCGCCAAACAGGCCGATATCGTTATCACCACTGCCCTCATCCCGGGCCGCAAGGCGCCGACCCTGCTCAGCGCCGATACCGTGGCGCAGATGAAACCCGGCTCGGTGGTCATCGACCTCGCTGCAGCCCAAGGTGGCAACTGCCCGCTGACCGTGGCCGACCAGGTCGTGGTGGAAAACGGCGTGATCATCTGCGGCCCGACCAACCTGGCGGGCGCTGTCGCCGCCGATGCGTCGGCCTTGTATGCGCGCAACCTGCTGGACTTCCTGAAGCTGGTTTTCACCAAGGAAGGGCAGTTTGAAATCAACCTCGAAGACGACATCGTCGCCGCGTGCCTGATGTGCCGCGACGGCCAAGTCATCCGCAAAAACGCCTAAGCAGGGATTCAGACGATGGAAGAGCTTATCTCCCCCGGTATCTACAACCTGATCATCTTTGTGCTGGCGATCTATGTCGGTTATCACGTGGTCTGGAACGTAACACCTGCATTGCACACGCCACTGATGGCCGTGACCAACGCCATTTCCGCGATTGTCATCGTCGGCGCCATGCTGGCTGCCGCGCTGACCGTCACCCCGTTGGGCAAGACTATGGGCACACTGGCCGTGGCCCTGGCGGCGGTAAATGTCTTCGGTGGCTTCCTGGTCACCCGCAGAATGCTTGAGATGTTCAAGAAGAAAGCCCCGAAAGTAAAAGAAGAGGCGCCCAAGTAATGAGCATGAATCTCGTGACGACGCTCTACCTGATCGCGTCGATCTGTTTCATCCAGGCCCTTAAAGGCCTCTCGCACCCGACCACTTCGCGGCGCGGCAACCTGTTCGGCATGCTCGGCATGGCGCTGGCGGTGCTCACCACCGTCGGCCTCATTTATAAGCTGGGGGCTGAACTGGCGACTGCCGGTATCGGCTACGTCATCGTTGGCCTACTGGTTGGCGGTACCGCCGGCTCGATCATGGCCAAGCGTGTTGAAATGACCAAGATGCCCGAGCTGGTCGCCTTCATGCACAGCATGATCGGCCTGGCAGCGGTGTTCATCGCCATTGCCGCCGTGGTCGAGCCGCAGTCCCTGGGTATCGTCAAGCACTTGGGCGATTCGATACCGACCGGTAACCGCCTGGAATTGTTCCTCGGTGCCGCTATCGGTGCAATCACCTTCTCCGGCTCGGTGATCGCATTCGGCAAGCTGTCGGGCAAGTACAAGTTCCGCCTGTTCCAGGGCGCACCGGTACAGTTCGGCGGCCAACACAAACTGAACCTGGTGCTCGGTCTCGCAACCCTGGGCCTGGGCCTGGCGTTCATGTTCACCGGCAATCTCAGCGCATTTGCACTGATGCTGGCCCTGGCCTTCGTGCTGGGTGTGCTGATCATCATCCCGATTGGCGGCGCCGACATGCCCGTGGTGGTGTCGATGCTCAATAGCTATTCCGGCTGGGCAGCGGCGGGCATCGGTTTCTCGCTGAACAACTCGATGCTGATCATCGCCGGTTCCCTGGTGGGCTCCAGCGGCGCGATCCTGTCGTACATCATGTGCAAGGCGATGAACCGCTCCTTCTTTAATGTGCTGTTGGGCGGTTTCGGCAACGCGCCGGATGCTGGCGCTGCGGCGGGCTCCAAAGAAGCACGCCCGGTGAAGTCCGGCTCCGCTGATGACGCCACCTTCCTGCTGACCAACGCCGACACCGTAATTATCGTCCCAGGCTACGGCCTTGCGGTCGCGCGGGCACAACACGCGCTCAAGGAGCTGACTGAGAAGCTGACCCACCACGGCGTCACCGTAAAGTACGCGATCCACCCGGTGGCGGGCCGTATGCCGGGGCACATGAACGTATTGCTGGCCGAGGCCGAAGTGCCTTACGACCAGGTGTTCGAGATGGAAGACATCAACTCCGAGTTCGGCCAGGCCGACGTGGTGCTGGTATTGGGCGCCAACGACGTGGTCAACCCGGCCGCCAAGAACGACCCGAACTCACCCATCGCCGGCATGCCGATTCTCGAGGCGTTCAAGGCCAAGACCATCATCGTCAACAAGCGCTCGATGGCCAGCGGCTACGCCGGCCTGGATAACGAGTTGTTCTACCTGGACAAGACCATGATGGTGTTCGGTGATGCCAAGAAGGTCATCGAAGACATGGTCAAGGCCGTCGAATAACACTGCGCCAGCGCAATACCTGAAACCCTGGCCTCACGTAGGCTGGGGTTTTTTTATGGTTCCCCCGCTCCGCGTGGGAACGCATCCAGGGATGCTCTGCGTCCCGCTTTGCACACACATGAAACCCGACCAAAGGCTCTAAATCGCGACCTGGCATTCGACCATGGTAGCGGGCCGAAACTTTTTGAAATCACTACACTGCCCACCTTGCTTTCCGTAGCCAGAGATAACAATTCATGTACCGTGATCGTATCCGCTTGCCTTCGTTGTTGAACAAGGTCATGAGCGCGGCAGACGCCGCTGCACTGATCGAGGACGGCATGACCGTCGGCATGAGCGGCTTCACCCGTGCCGGTGAAGCCAAGGCCGTCCCCCACGCCTTGGCCGAACGCGCCAAGACTTCGCCACTCAAAATCACACTGATGACCGGCGCCAGCCTGGGCAATGACCTGGACAAGCAGTTGACCGAAGCCGGCGTACTGTCACGACGCATGCCCTTTCAAGTCGACAGCACTCTGCGCAAGGCGATCAATGCCGGCGAGGTGATGTTTATCGACCAGCACCTGTCGGAAACCGTCGAGCAACTGCGCAACAATCAGCTCAAATTGCCCGACATCGCCGTGATCGAAGCCGTCGCGATCACCGAGCAGGGCCATATCGTGCCCACCACCTCCGTAGGCAACTCGGCCAGCTTCGCGATTTTTGCCAAACAGGTGATCGTCGAGATCAACCTGGCGCACAACCCGAACCTGGAGGGGTTGCACGACATCTACATCCCGACCTACCGGCCGACGCGCACGCCGATCCCGCTGGTGAAAGTCGACGACCGTATCGGCAGCACCGCGATTCCGATCCCGCCCGAGAAAATCGTCGCCATCGTCATCACCAACCAGGCGGACTCCGCCTCCACGGTAACGCCGCCTGACAGCGACACCCAAGGCATCGCCAATCACCTGATCAACTTCCTCAAGCAAGAAGTCGATGCCGGGCGCATGACCAACAAGCTCGGCCCGCTGCAAGCCGGCATCGGTAATATTGCCAACGCGGTGATGTGCGGATTGATCGAGTCGCCGTTCGAAGACCTGACCATGTACTCGGAAGTGTTGCAGGATTCGACCTTCGACCTGATCGACGCCGGCAAGCTGAGCTTTGCCTCCGGCAGTTCGATTACCTTGTCGGAGCGACGCAATGCCGATGTGTTCGGCAACCTGGAGCACTACAAGGACAAATTGGTGCTGCGCCCGCAGGAAATTTCCAACCACCCTGAAGTGGTACGGCGCCTGGGCATCATCGGTATCAATACCGCGCTGGAGTTCGATATCTACGGCAACGTCAACTCCACCCACGTCTGCGGCACGCGGATGATGAACGGCATCGGCGGCTCCGGGGATTTCGCCCGCAATGCGCACCTGGCGATCTTCGTCACCAAGTCCATTGCCAAGGGCGGCGCAATTTCCAGCGTGGTACCGATGGTCAGCCATGTGGACCACACCGAGCATGACGTGGACATTCTCGTCACCGAAGTAGGCCTTGCCGACCTGCGGGGCCTGGCGCCACGGGAGCGCGCTCGGGTGATCATCGATAACTGCGTGCACCCAGCCTACCGCGATGCCCTCGACACTTACTTCGATGCCGCCTGCGCCATCGGTGGGCATACGCCGCACATCTTGCGCGAAGCACTGAGTTGGCACATTAACCTGGAAGAAACCGGGCACATGCTCAAGGCTTGATGAATACAGATCCGGGCTGATGCAAATACAGTTTCATCAGCTCGGTGAACCCACCCGCACTTATGGAAAAAACTGTACTGCTGTACTGGTCATTTCCTACCGAAATATCCCACACACCAACTCAAAAATGCCTATTTCGCACCTTTTAAGTGCGCACAGGTACAGTTGCCCCAATTTCGTACCGTACAGCCTCGCTAAACAGTTAACTGGCCTCTCACAATACAGGTGAACTGTATCTAGAGAGTCTTGCCTCGGAGGAGGATCATTGGCATCAGTTAAACCACTACCTAATCCCGCCACAAGCGGAAGGATGTCATCATGGAACGTACACTCAGTTCCGAACTGTTCTTCGAAGAAAAAGCTGTAAACACCCAGGCTTCCCTGCCTTTGCGCGTTCTCGCCAACCTGATGTTGTGGCAGCGCCGCATCTCCAGCCGCCACCAGTTGGCTCGCCTGGATTCGCGTCTGCTGGCTGACGCCGGTATCAGCGAAGCTCAACGCTACGAAGAGCTGAGCAAGCCGTTCTGGCGCTAAGTGGCGCCCGCTGGCCCTGACCTGACGGGTCCACTGCCAGCACCCTGATTTGTCAAAGCAAAGCCCGCCCCGGGTAACCGGAGGCGGGCTTTGTTGTATCTGTGATAGCGCATTGGATTGGCTCGATTCAAGCCCACAGATACAGTTTTTAATTTTATAAAATATGACAGGTACAGTTTAATTACAGGCTTCCGAATAGCCCTGCACACGCCTAATATCGGTTCACCACGTGGCGAACCCTGTAGAGCGTGCGTCTGATGCTCGACAGTCCCAGTCCGTTTCATTGTGGCCGTTTCGCGCCACCTTATTATTCGTCTACAGGAGTTACCCCATGTCCCGTCTTCGCCTGCTGTGCACTGCCGCTGTGCTGACTCTGGCTGCCAATGCCAACGCGAGCAGCCTGATCATGACGACTGACTCGATCGTCGGCGCTCTGAAGGCAACCTCCGATGCCACGTCTGATGCCACCTCATCCCTGCGCGACAACAAGGTCGTACAAGCGGCCCGTGACGACGCCGCCAGCTTTGTCGCCAGCCAAGGCGCCATCCGTGGCGTGAAACTGGAAAGCGCCCTGGCCCAGATCCGCCAACAAGCGCCGCAATTGAATACCGCTACCGATGCGCAGCTGGCACAGGCCATCCTGGCTATCTGACCCACGGCAACCAGACGGGAGCGCCTGCCGCTCCCGGATGGCTCGGCGCTGGCTCTCGCCCGGCCGTTGCGCTAGCCTTGGCGCTCGCTTTCAGTTGTCGAGTCCCATGGCTTTTTCATACCGTTTATTGAGTGTTCCTGTACTGTTTTGCGCCTGCTGGTCACCCATGGCTTCAGCGTTGGATGTGTCCACCCAGAGCACGGTTGTCAGCGTGTATGCCACCAGCAAAGTGACCTCTGCGCCGTTCGACAATAAGTTGGTCCTGGCCGCTCGGGATGATGCTGCCGCTTTCATTGCCACTGACGGCCAATGGCGGGGCGCACGCCTGGAGTCCGCGCTGGACTATCTGCGCCGCACCCAGCCAAAACTTCATGCAAGCGACCTTGAACTGGCGCAAGCAATTCTCGTCCAATAATCATCGTTGTATTTCTATCTTTGTCATTGGAGTCACCCCATGCGTAGCCCGCTGATCGTCGCCGCCCTCGGCCTGCTGTTTTTGGCCGATGTCGCCCAGGCGCAAACCTTGAAGGCCACCAGCAACATCGTCGTGCGTGCCTCGGCGCGCACCATTGATTTCACCTCGGACACCACCACCTCCATCCGCGACTCCAAGATCGTGCGCGAAGCCCACGATGACGCCGCCAGTTTCGTCGCCACCAATGGCGAGATCCGTGGCGCCCAGCTGGAAGCCGCGTTCGATACCCTTCGCACCCGCGTGCCAGAAGCCCGTGATGCCAGCGACCAGACCCTCGCAGAAGCTATCCTCGCTCTGTGAGGCGCCTCAAAACCTGGCTCCTGGCCGGGGCCGTGCTGCTGTGCGCGAGTACGGCCCAGGCCGGCCTGCAACTGCGGCTCAAGACCGAAGGCTTGAGCCCGGCCGAACAGCAGGCCAGCCAGGCATTGCTGGATGAAGCGCTGCGCTCCTTGCCGCCGCGCTTTGTCGAGCAATTGGACCGACGTATTGATGTCGGCTGGACCGACAAGATGCCTGACAATGCCTACGGGCAGGCATCCCTGGTGTCCGAGTTGGACCTCAACCAGAACCTGCTCGCCAGCCTGACTGACGGCAGCGCCGCCACCCAGAAAACCAATCGCCCCCACGGTACGGTGCGCCGGGAAATGCTCGCCACCGTGCTGCATGAACTGACCCACATCTATGACCGTGCGCGCCTGTGGTCCCAGGACGAGCGCACGCTGATCCAGCGCTGCAGCCGTCAGAACAACATTACCGGCTTGATCGGCTTGCCCGACCAGTGCCGTGGCCAGAACGACCGCCGCTTTACCCTCAGTGACGACCCACGCCTGTTGGATCTTGCCGGCTGGCCACAATATGTGGGTCGGCGCGGAGAGCGTGAGCAGCACAACCATCAGGTAGTACGCAGCCCGGACATCTACGAAACCACCAGCCCGCTGGAGTTCGTGGCGGTCAACATGGAGTACTTCCTCCTGGACCCCAGCTATGCCTGTCGCCGCCCCGCGCTGTTCCGTTATTACAAGGATCACTTCGGCTGGGCCCCGCCTGAACAGGACACCTGCGCCAGTACCTATGCCTTCCTGAACGCGGGCAACGATTTCGCCAAGACGCCCCTGGGCCAGATCGATCCGGAGCGCGTGTATGAAATCGACTATCTGCTGGCCGAAGCCAACCAGAACCTGGTGAGCCGTTGGGGCCATAGCATGTTGCGCCTGGTGATTTGTGCGCCGGGCCGCCCGCGTGGCCCGGATTGCCGGCTGGACCTGGACCGGCATCTGGTGCTGTCCTACCGCGCCTTCGTCGGTGACGTCCAGCTGTCGAGCTGGGATGGCCTGGTGGGTAAATACCCGTCGCGGCTGTTCGTACTGCCGTTGGCCCAGGTCATTGATGAATACACCAAGACCGAACTGCGTGGCCTGGCGTCGGTGCCGCTGAAGCTCAGCCGTCAGGAAATCAACGACACCGTCGAACAGGCGGCGCAGATGCACTGGAGCTATGACGGCAACTACTTCTTCATCTCCAACAATTGTGCGGTCGAAAGCCTGAAACTGTTGCGCAGCGGTAGCGCCAACCCGCAATTGACCGGCCTGGACAACATCACCCCCAACGGTTTGCTGGAAGTGCTCAGCGCCCGCGGCCTGGCCGATACCAGCGTATTGAATGACAAGCGCGAGGCACTGCGGCTGGGGTATCACTTCGACTCGTTCCGCGAGCGCTACCAGGCCATGTTCGATGTGCTGCGCAAGCAACTGCCGATCAAGCAGACCCAGGTCGAAGACTGGTTGTCCCTGGATGCGCAAGCGCGTCGCCAATGGTTCAGCCAGGCCGACCTGCGCACCAGCGCCGCGCTGTTGCTGCTGGAGCAGGCCAGCTATCGCAAGCAACTGATGCTCGCCCAGGATGAGGTCAAACAACGCTACCTCAATGCCCGCGAGCTGAAATACGGCGGCATGGAGAAAGCCAACAACACGCTGCAGCAAATTCTCGCCAACAGCGGCTTCCTGAGTCGCCCGGCCGAGTTGCTGGACAGCGGGGGTTATGGCCTGCCGCAACCTTCGGAAGCCAAGCGCCTTGAATCAGAAAGCGCCGAACGCCAGAAACAGTTGCAGTCGTTGACCGGCGAGCTGGATAAGGAGGTGAGGGCGCTGCTCGATCCGTCCCGCGCCGCCGAGATCGCCGCGTGTGAAGCCAACCTCAAGCAGGTGGGTGAGCATTTGCGAGCCTTGCACAAAGCTGCCGGCGGCCTGGAGCTACCCTGATAGTCTGGCAGCGACTACTATCCAAATGTGGGAGCTGGCTTGCCTGCGATGGCGGTGTCACAGCCATAAGAGATGTTGGCTGATACACCGCCATCGCAGGCAAGCCAGCTCCCACATTTTGTTCTGCACCAACCTGAAGAATGATGCCTGCCCTTCATCAGCTGTTTTCTCAGCGAAAGCTGGCTGAAAGCTTCCCCGTCTAGGATCGCCCTCACTGCCGGCAACAGACCGGCTGTTAACAACAACAATGGTGATTCCCGATGTCCGCTCGTACCCGCCTGTTCGCTCCGACTCCACCCGTACGCCTCGTGCCTTTCGTTCTGCGCTGACCGCCACTCGGTTCGCCATTCCCTAGCCGCGCTACGCCTGGAGTATTCCTATGCTGACTTTCCTTGGCTTTGCCATGGTCATCACGTTCATGTACCTGATCATGACCAAGCGCCTGTCCGCGCTGATCGCCTTGATCATCGTGCCGATCCTGTTCGCGCTGTTCGGCGGTTTCGCACCGAAGATCGGCCCGATGATGCTCGAAGGCATCACCAAGCTTGCGCCGACCGGCGTGATGCTGATGTTCGCCATCCTCTATTTTGCCTTGATGATCGACTCCGGCCTGTTCGACCCGGCCGTGCGCAAGATCCTCAAGATGGTCAAGGGCGACCCGCTCAAGGTGTCGGTCGGCACCGCCGTGCTGGCCCTGGTGGTGTCCCTGGACGGTGACGGTGCCACCACCTACATGATCTGCGTCGCGGCCATGCTGCCGCTGTACCAGCGCATCGGCATGAGCCCAAGGATCATGGCCGGCCTGATCATTCTCGCCGGTGGCGTGATGAACATGACCCCCTGGGGCGGCCCGACGGCGCGCGCCGCCAGTGCGCTGCATGTAGACCCGTCGGACATCTTCGTACCGATGATCCCGGCCATGGCCGCCGGTGTTGTGGCGATCCTGGTGATTGCCTACATGTACGGCAAGCGCGAACGTGCGCGCCTGGGTGAATTGCACCTGCAGGGCGACGAGATCGACCACAGCGAAATCAGCGTGTCGCAATTCCCCGACGCCCGCCGTCCGAAATTGATCTGGTTCAACGGCGCCCTGACCCTGGCGTTGATGTGCACCCTGATTGCCGGCCTGTTGCCGCTGCCAGTGCTGTTCATGGTGGCGTTCAGTATCGCCATGATCGTCAACTACCCGTGCCTGCAGCAGCAGAAAGACCGCGTCGCGGCTCACGCCGGTAGCGTATTGGCGGTGGTGGGCTTGATCTTCGCCGCCGGTATCTTCACGGGCATCCTGTCGGGCACCGGCATGGTCGACGCCATGTCCAAGAGCCTGTTGGCGGTCATCCCCGAAGCCATGGGCCCTTACCTGGCGGTGATCACCGCGCTGGTGAGCATGCCGTTCACCTTCTTCATGTCCAACGATGCGTTCTACTACGGCGTACTGCCGGTACTGGCCGAAGCTGCCAGCCATTACGGCATCACCGCGGTGGAAATGGCGCGGGCGTCGATCGTCGGGCAGCCCGTGCATTTGCTCAGCCCACTGGTACCCTCGACGTACTTGCTGGTTGCCCTGGCGGGTATCGAATTCGGCGATCACCAGCGCTTCACGCTCAAGTGGGCAGTGCTGGTGTGCCTGTGCATAATGTTCGCCGCACTGCTGATGGGGATTTTTCCGCTGTTCAGCACTCTATAATCGTACCGACTCACTCACCGCGCGGCGCTACAGCTTGCGCGGTTAACACTTGCTCAAAGGAATACACATGGAATGGCTGACCAATCCGGAAATCTGGATTGCCTTCTTCACCCTGACGGCTCTCGAGATCGTCCTGGGCATCGATAACATCATCATGATTTCGATCCTGGTCAGCCGCATGCCCAAGCATATGCAGGCGCGCACCCGGATCTTCGGCCTGGCACTGGCCATGGTCACGCGCATCCTGTTGCTGCTGTCGATCACCTGGGTCATGCAACTGACCGCCGACCTGTTCGTCGTGTTTGGCCAAGGCATCTCCGGTCGTGACCTGATCCTGTTCTTCGGTGGCCTGTTCCTGCTGTGGAAAAGCTCCCAGGAGATGTACCACGCGCTGGAAGGTGAAGATGAAACCCACGACGAGCCCAAAGGCGCCGGTGGCAAGTTCATCTACACCATTATCCAGATCGCCATCATCGACATCGTGTTCTCCCTGGACTCGGTGATTACCGCCGTCGGCATGGTTTCCCACGTGCCTGTGATGGTTGCCGCCATCGTCGTTGCGGTATTGGTGATGATGCTGGCTGCCGGCACCATCAGCGAGTTCATCGACAAGCACCCGTCGCTGAAAATGCTGGCGCTGTCGTTCCTGCTGGTCGTGGGTACCGTACTGATCGCTGAATCCTTCGACGTACACGTGCCAAAAGGCTACGTCTACTTCGCCATGGCGTTCTCGCTGGCGGTGGAAGCGGTGAACATCAAGATGCGTACCGCCATCGCGAAAAAGAAGAAACAGCAGGACCCAGTGAAACTGCGCAAGGACATTCCGGGTCAGTAAATTTGACCCGCGAGTGATCGTTCCCACGCTTCGCGTGGGAATGCCCTCTCGGACGCTCCGCGTCCGCAAAGTGACGCAGAGCGTCACAGGATGCGTTCCCACGCCGAGCGTGGGGAACGATCTTCATGACAGTTTTGTTTCAATCCCAAGTTTAGCTATGCGATGCTGGCGCAGAGCCCATTCGCCAACTACAGCTTAGGTACAAGACGTAGAGCGGCACGCGGTAACTTTCCTTCGCTCCTGCTGGAGCGCACCCACACGGGGGGCCGAGCATGCTGACCTTGCTCAATCTGCTTTCCGCCGTGACCCTGCTTATCTGGGGCACGCATATCGTCCGAACCGGCATCCTGCGGGTCTACGGTTCCAATTTGCGCCAAGTCATCGGGCAGAACATGTCCAAGCGCTGGCTGGCATTTGTCGCCGGTATCCTGGTGACGGCCATGGTGCAAAGCAGTAACGCCACCGCGATGCTGGTGACTTCGTTCGTCGGCCAAGGGCTGATGAGCCTCACGCCGGCCTTGGCCACCATGCTTGGCGCCGACGTCGGTACGGCCTTGATGGCGCGGGTGCTGACGTTCGATTTGTCCTGGCTGTCGCCGCTGCTGATCTTCCTCGGGGTGATTTTCTTCCTGTCGCGCAAGCAGACGCGGGCAGGACAGTTAGGCCGGGTGGGGATCGGCCTGGGCCTGATCATCCTCGCGCTGCAATTGATCGTCGAAGCCGCCGGGCCCATTACCCATGCCCAGGGCGTGAAAGTCATCTTCGCTTCGCTGACCGGCGATATCTTGCTGGACGCCCTGGTGGGCGCGCTGTTCGCCATGATTTCCTACTCCAGCCTCGCTGCGGTGCTGCTCACGGCCACCCTGGCCGGTGCCGGCGTGATCGGCTTGCACGTGGCCATCGGCCTGGTAATCGGCGCCAACATCGGCAGCGGTATACTGGCCTTTCTCAGCACCAGCATGCAAAACACTGCCGGTCGCCAAGTGGCCTTGGGCAGCCTGTTGTACAAATTGATCGGTCTGTTGCTGATCATTCCGGTGCTTGACCCGCTCGTGGGCTGGATGGACGGCCTGGACTACAGCGTTCAGGGCATGGTCATCACCTTTCACCTGCTCTACAACGTCAGCCGTTGCCTGATCCTGTTACCCACCATCGGGCCCATGGCACGCCTGTGCGAATGGCTGCTGCCGGAACGCCCCGAAACCAATGGCAAAGCCAAACCTCGCCATCTGGACCTGGCCTCGTTGAATACCCCAAGCCTGGCCCTGGCGAACGCTGCCCGCGAAACCCTGCGCCTGGGTGACTTGATCGACAATATGCTCACTTCGATGCAGGAAGTGCTGCGCGGCAACCAAACCGCCGTTACCCAAGAAATGCGCAGCCTGAGCGATGACGTCGAAGCGCTCTACAGCGCGATCAAACTCTACCTGGCGCAAATGCCCCGTGAAGACCTGAGTGAACAGGACAACCGCCGCTGGGCCGAGATCATCGAGCTGTCGATCAACTTGAAATTGGCGGGTGACCTGATCGAACGCATGCTGCGTAAGGTCCAGCAACAGAAGACCTCGCAGCGCCGGCAATTTTCCGAAGTGGGCCTGGAGGAACTCAGCGGCCTGCACAGCCAGTTGATCGCCAACCTGCGCCTGGGCCTGTCGGTGTTTCTCAGCGGCGACCCGGAAAGCGCCCGCCAATTACTGCGAGAAAAGCGCCGCTTCCGCGCCCAGGAACGCCGCCTGGCCCACGCCCATGTCAGCCGCTTGCAGCGCAAGATCGTGCAGAGCCTGGAAACCAGCTCCCTGCATCTGGAACTGATTGCCGACATGAAACGCTTGAACTCGTTGTTTTGCAGCAGTGCTTATGTAGTGTTGGAAACGTCCGACACTGGCGCGCTCTCCGCCGAAAGTATTGCCGACATCACCCATTCACCCTGAACGTACGCCCGCGAGCGAAGTCAGTTAACAATGGACCTCATTCGCCAGGAAGCTTGTTATGCGTCGCCTGTTACTCGCCTGCCTGCTCTTGGGCTCGGTACACACCTTTGCCTTTGACCGCCTGCAAGTCGAGGGCTACACCTTGCCCAACGGCCTGCAACTGCTGCTCAAACCGGGTACCGAGCGTGGGCACGTGGCTATTCGCCTGGTGGTTGGGGTGGGCCTGGACGACTTCGGTTGCGAAGAAAAAGAACTGCCGCACTTGTTCGAGCACTTGCTGTTCAGCGGCATCGATGGCGGCGGCGAAGGCGACCTCGAAGACCGCATGCAAGCCCTGGGCGGCGAGTGGAACGCCTACACCAGCAACGCCGACACTACCTTCGTGATCGAGGCGCCCGCGCAGAACCAACGCAAAGTACTGGACTTGCTGCTGGCAATCCTCACGCGCACGCAACTGACCGACGCTCATATCAACGCCGCCAAACAGGTGGTGGAGCGCGAAGACGGCGGCCATTATTCACACTTGCAACGCCTGCTGGATCGCCAAGACCTCGGTCACAGCGCCAGTAACCAATTGGCCGTGGAGTTGGGCCTCAAGTGCGCCGAACGCGCCGAGGTCAGCCACCTCACCCGCGACTCGTTGGAGAAGCTGCGCAAAGCATGGTACGCGCCGAACAACATGACCCTGATCGTCGTCGGCGATCTCGACAAACTGCTGCCCGCCTACCTGGAACGCACCTATGGTCAACTCGACCCAGTGGAGCCGAGCGAACATCGCCCCCTCCCGGAAATCCAGCATACCGCCGCCAGCCACCGCGACCTGATCCGCGGCTGGGTGGGCGATGGCGCCAAGCTGCACTGGCTGTTCCCAGAGCCTGTGCTGGACGACCAGCATGATGAAACCTACAACCTGCTCAAGGACTACCTCGACTGGGCGCTGTACCGGCAACTGCGCCTCAAGCACGGTTTGTCCTACGGCCCGTGGGTAGAACGCGAAGTGCTCGGCGGCGTTGGGTTCCTCAGCCTGAATGCCGACCTTGAGCGAGAAAACCTCGCTGAAGCCGAGCAGGTCTTGCAAGACCTCAAGGCCCAACTGCTCAAGGATGGCCTCGACCCAACAGTATTCACACGCCTGCAACAAGCCGCCATTGCCCGCCAAGCCTGGGCAGTGCAGGGCAACAGCGCGTTGGCCGACTATTACTGGAGTGCGGCCGGCGACTACTCCAATGGACGTTTCAGCGACCCGGTCAAACGCATCAAGGCCGTGAGCCTGGCGCAAACCAACCAGGCCATGCGCGAAGCGTTCCAGCAGCCGGGCTACTGGCGCATCGAAAAACCGCTGTTGAGTTATGACGCCTTGACCTGGATCGGTGCGGGCGTACTGGGCCTGATCATCCTTGGTTTGATCGGCCTGAGGCTTTATCGCAAACCTGTTGAGTAATGAGGCACAGAATATCGGGCCAAGGCGTTATTCTGTCTGAGATTTTTCCCACAACCAGTGAACCGCCCATGCCGAACTTGCCGCCCCTCATCCAGCGCGTTATAGAACTGATCAAGCGCTACCCAGGGGTGATTGCACTCGGCGGTTTCATCTCGGGGGTGGGCAGCTTCATCCTGGTAGACCGCCAGCAGGGCATGGCCAGCTGGATCGCGGTGATCATGCTGGTGAGCTGGTTGTGGCTGATGCTGGAGAACAGCTTTACGCAACTGTTCACCAAAGTCTTCAATCGCGAGATCCCTGAACCGCTGCTGCGCTACGCCACCCAGATGATCCACCAGGAAAGTCTGTTTTTCGTCCTGCCCTTCTTTTTCGTCACCACCGCCTGGAACAGCGGCCAATCGTTGTTCACTGGCCTGCTCGGCGCAGCGGCGCTGGTGTCGATCATCGACCCGCTGTATTACAAATGGCTGGCGCCCAAACGCTCGCTATTCCTGGCCCTGCACACCCTGACCCTATTCGCCGCGTTGCTGACCGCGCTGCCGATCATCATGCACCTGACCACCGCCCAGAGTTACAAACTGGCGTTGGGCGTGGCCATGGTCCTGTCGATCCCGAGCCTGGCCGTCAGCCTGCCGCTGCGTAGCCTCAAGGGCTGGGCGATGCTGCTGGGGGTAACGGCCGCCATCGGCTGCGCCGGCTGGTTCCTGCGCAGCTGGGTACCGCCCGCCACCCTGTGGATGACCGAAGTCGCCATCAGCACCCAACTGCAAGACCGCACGCCGGGCGACGACCTCAAGCAAGTCACCTCCGCCCAATTGCGCAGCGGTGGGCTGTATGCGTACACCGCCATCAACGCACCACGCGGGCTGGATGAGCGGATTTACCATGTGTGGAAATTCAACGGCCAGGAAGTCGACCGCATTGCCCTGGACATCCATGGTGGGCGCAAGGAAGGCTATCGCGCCTGGACCCACAAGCAGAACTTCCCCGGTGACGCCGTAGGGCGCTGGCAGGTGCAGGTGCTCACCGAAGACGGGCAAGTCATCGGCGTTCTGCGCTTCAAGGTGATAGACACAGCACAAGCGGACAACCCAAAGTAAGCCGGATCGTGCTATTACGTAGCAATTGTGGATAGCCAAACAAGCTCGGAGCTTATGACCACTCGCACGACGGCCGGCGCGGCCCATCTAGATACGTCCAGCACCCCGCCTTCGCTACGGATTACCGGCGACTGGACGCTGGCCCACTACGCCGACCTGAAGAAGCTGTCGGCCGCACTCGACGGCCAATACGACGCCGGCGCCCGCATTGACCTCAACGGCCTCGGCGCGCTGGATACCGCCGGCGCCTCGCTGCTGGTAGAGCTGCTGGGCCCTGCACGCATCGAACACTCTGCCGAACAGACCGATTGCACCCTGGCAGCCGCCGACCGTGCACTGCTCAAGACCGTCTACCGCTCCCTGAATGACTTTTGCGTACCGATCAAAGAGCCGGAAGAGGCCGCCGGCATTCAAGTGTTGGCTCGCATCGGCCGTGCAGTAGACACGGTCTGGCAAGACGCAATGAAGCTGTTGGGCTTTATCGGCCTGATCCTCGAAACCTTCGCCCGCGGCATTTGGCGGCCCAAACGCTGGCGCCTGACGCCCATGGTCGCCCACATCGAACAGACCGGCCTGGATGCGGCGCCTATCGTCGCTCTGCTGACCTTTCTGGTCGGCGCCGTCGTGGCCTTCCTCGGCGCCACTGTGCTCAAGAGCTTCGGCGCGACGATCTTTACCGTGGACCTGGTGGCCTTCTCCTTCCTGCGCGAATTCGGCGTGTTGCTTACCGCAATCCTCATCGCCGGCCGTACCGCCAGTGCGTTCACCGCGCAAATCGGTTCAATGAAGGCCAACGAAGAAATCGACGCCATCCGCACATTGGGCCTGGACCCTATGGAGCTGTTGGTATTGCCCCGCGTGTTGGCGCTGCTGGTGGCGTTGCCGATGCTGACCTTCCTGGCGATGCTCTCGGGGATCGTCGGCGGTGGTGTGGTGTGTGCGGTGGCCCTGGATATTTCGCCAGCGATGTTTCTTTCGCTGCTGCAATCGGACATTGGCGTGCAGCACTTTCTGGTGGGCATGGTGAAGGCGCCGATCTTTGCGTTTTTGATCGCGGCCATTGGTTGCCTGGAAGGTTTTAAAGTCAGCGGCAGTGCCGAGTCGGTCGGCGCGCACACCACGTCCAGCGTGGTGCAATCGATCTTTGTGGTGATCGTGCTGGATGCGGTCGCGGCGATGTTCTTCATGGAGATGGGCTGGTGAGTCGTCTACACCGTGCGCCCACTGAGGCGGTGATTGAAGTACGTGGCCTGTGCAACCGTTTCGGCAGCCAAAGCGTGCATGAGAACCTCGACCTGGATTTGTACAAGGGCGAGATCCTGGCGGTGGTGGGGGGCTCTGGCAGCGGTAAATCCGTGTTGTTGCGCAGCATCGTTGGCCTGCGGCGCCCCA
Organism: Pseudomonas sp. BTN1; assembly: GCF_001907715.1. Taxonomy (NCBI): domain Bacteria; kingdom Pseudomonadati; phylum Pseudomonadota; class Gammaproteobacteria; order Pseudomonadales; family Pseudomonadaceae; genus Pseudomonas; species Pseudomonas sp. BTN1. The sequence goes on from NZ_MPBM01000019.1 coordinate 20,958, forward strand.
GCGAGGGCGAAGTGCGGGTGTTCGGCAAAAACCTGCCGAGCCTGCCTGAACATGAACGCTCACTGGTAGAACGCCGCTTTGGCGTACTGTTCCAGAAGGGCGCGCTGTTTTCCTCGCTGACGGTGACCGAGAACGTGGCTCTGCCATTGATCGAGCACGCCGGCCTCAGCCGCGCCGATGCCGAGCACCTGGCGGCGGTCAAGCTGGCCCTGGCGGGGTTGCCGCTGTCGGCGGCCGACAAATACCCGGCCTCGTTATCCGGCGGCATGATCAAGCGCGCAGCACTGGCCCGCGCACTGGCCTTGGACCCGGACATCCTGTTCCTGGACGAACCCACCGCCGGTCTCGACCCGATTGGCGCGGCGCAGTTCGACCAACTGATCCTCACCCTGCGCGATGCGCTGGGCTTGAGTGTGTTCCTGGTCACCCACGACCTCGACACGCTGTACACCATCACCGACCGTGTGGCGGTGCTGGCGCAGAAGAAAGTGCTGGTGGCCGACGCCATCGATGTCGTTTCGGAAACGGACGACGCCTGGATTCACGAATATTTCCACGGCCCCCGGGGCCGCGCGGCATTGGATGCCGCTCAATCGCTCAACGAGGTATGACATGGAAACCCGAGCCCATCATGTGATGATCGGACTGTTCAGCGTAATTGTGGTGGTCGGCGCGATGCTGTTTGGCCTGTGGCTGGCCAAGTCCAGCGTCGATACCGCCTTCCAGGATTACGAAGTGATCTTCAACGAAGCGGTCAGCGGCCTGTCCCAGGGCAGTGCGGTGCAGTACAGCGGCATCAAGGTGGGCGACGTGATCAGCCTGCGCCTGGACCCCAAAGACCCACGCCGCGTCCTGGCGCGCATCCGCCTGGCCGGGCAAACGCCAATCAAGGAAGACACCCAGGCCAAACTGGCCCTGACCGGTATCACCGGCACCTCGATCATCCAGCTCAGTGGCGGCACCCCGCAGAGCCCGGAGCTCAAGGGCAAGGACGGCAACCTGCCGGAAATCATCGCATCGCCATCGCCTATCGCACGCCTGCTCAATAACAGCAACGACCTGATGACCAGCGTCAACCTGCTGCTGCACAACGCCAACCACCTGTTCTCGCGGGAAAACGTCGAACGCCTGAGCAACACCCTGGACAACCTGCAACAAACCACCGGCGCCATTGCCGAGCAACGCGGCGACATCAAGGTGGTGATGCAGCAATTGATGCAAGTGAGCAAACAGGCGGGCGCGGCGCTGGAGCAAACCACCGTGCTGATGCGCAGCGCCAATGGTTTGCTCAGTGAACAAGGTAAGCAAGCCTTCGGCAGCGCCGAGCAGGCGATGAAATCCCTGGAGCAAAGCACCGCCACCATCAATACCTTGCTGACCAATAACCAGGACTCGGTGAACAGCGGCATGCAGGGCCTCAACGAACTGGCGCCAGCCGTGCGCGAGTTGCGTGAAACCCTCGGCTCGCTGCGCGCCATCTCCCGCCGTCTGGAAGCCAACCCCAGCGGTTACCTGCTGGGCAGCGACAAGAACAAGGAGTTCACGCCATGAAGCGTGCGTATCACATGATCGTCCCCATGGCCCTGGCACTGGTCAGCGCGTGCTCGATCCTACCCAAGCCGGACCCTTCAGACGTGTACCGCCTGGCGTCCACCCAGCCGGCCAGCCAAGGCACGCCGGTGAGTTGGTCGCTGCGCGTGACCAAGCCGCAGACCAGCGAGTTTCTCGACAGCCCGCGCATCGCCGTGGTGCCAGATGGCAACTTGATCAGCAACTACGCGAACTCGCGCTGGAGCGACCCGGCGCCGGTGCTGCTGCGTAATCGCCTGCTGGATGGCTTCCAGCGCGACGGGCGCGTGACATTGTTGAGCACTGACGAGACCAACCTGCAAGCCGACTATGAACTGGGCGGGCAGTTGCAGGCGTTTCAGAGCGAGTATCGGGGCAAGACGGTGGAGGTGGTGATTCGCCTCGACGCGCGATTGGTGCGTGGGCGTGATCAAAGGATTATCGCCAGCCGTCGGTTTGAAGTGAGGCAGCCGGTGAGTGACACCCAGGTGCCAGCGGTGGTGGCTGCTTTTGGCCAGGCTGGGGATCAGTTGAATAAGCAGGTGGTGGATTGGGTGGTGAGTCAGGGCAATACAGCACTGAAACCTTGAGGACCTCATCGCAGGCAAGCCAGCTCCCACAGTCTGATTTGTGAACACAGTCAAAGTGGGAGCTGGCTTGCCTGCGATAGCGATTGTAGCCTTAACCAAAAAACCAGTAGCACACCGAAACAGCCGCGACCACACCAGCAAACTCCGCGAACAACGCACACCCCACCGCATGCCGAGCCCGCTGGATCCCCACCGAACCAAAGTACACCGCCAACACATAGAAAGTGGTTTCCGTACTGCCCTGAATCGTCGCCGCCACCAAGGCCGGGAAGCTGTCCACACCCTGGGTCTGCATGGTCTCGATCAGCATCGCCCGCGCCGCGCTGCCGGAGAACGGCTTGACCATCGCGGTCGGCAGCGCGTCGACAAAGCGCGTATCCAGGCCCGTCCAGGCCACCACATGGCGAATCCCTTCCAGGCCGAACTCCAAGGCGCCCGAGGCACGCAACACGCCAACCGCACACAGCATCGCCACCAGATAGGGCAACAGGTTCTTGGCCACGTCGAAGCCTTCCTTGGCGCCTTCGACAAAGGCCTCGTACACCTTGACCTTGCGCAACGCGCCGATCACCAGGAACAGCATGATCAAGCCAAACAGCGTGAGGTTGCCCAGGATCGACGACAAACCGGCCAGCGCTGTGGCAGACAGGGTCGCCAGCAGCGCCATGAAGCCGCCCAGTACCAGCGCGCCGGGGATCAGATAGGCCAGCACCACCGGGTCCCACAAACGCAGGCGCTGCATCACCGCCACCGACAGCAGGCCCACCAGCGTCGAGGCGCTGGTGGCCAGCAGGATCGGCAGGAACACCAGCGTCGGGTCCGCAGCGCCTTGCTGGGCGCGGTACATGAAGATGGTCACCGGCAACAGCGTCAGCGAGGACGCGTTGAGCACCAGGAACAGGATCTGAGCGTTGGTCGCCGTATTGGGGATGGGGTTGAGCTCTTGCAGCGCCTTCATGGCTTTCAGGCCGATGGGCGTGGCGGCGTTGTCCAGGCCCAGGCCGTTGGCGGCAAAGTTGAGGGTGATCAAACCGATCGCGGGGTGCCCGGCGGGCACTTCGGGCATCAGGCGGCGAAACAGCGGGCCGAGGGCCTTGGCCAGCCAATCGACGATCCCGGCTTTTTCGGCGATCCGCAGAAAGCCCAGCCATAACGTCAGGGTACCGAACAGCAGCACCATGACTTCCACCGATAATTTGGCCATGGCGAAAATGCTTTCGACCATCGCCGCGAAGATCCCGGCGTTACCGCCCACCAGCCATTGCGCCAGCGCTGACACCATTGCCACGACAAAGAAGCCAAGCCACAGGCCATTGAGCATCAGATAAATCCCCCGAAAGATGGGGCGAATGATAACGGGGCTGGCAGAAACGACAAACCCCGGAATTCTCCGGGGTTTGTTTTCGATCAATCTGCAATCAGCTACGGGTGGCTTGTGCCGTAGGCAGGGCTTCCTTGCTGCGCCAGTGCGGCAAGGAATTCCAATAGCGCTCGCCCTTGGCGTCGTCGTACATGCCTTCCCAACGGGAGATAACCAGTACGGCCAAGGCGTTGCCGATCACGTTCAGGGCGGTACGCGCCATGTCCATCACACGGTCGACACCGGCGATAAACGCCAAGCCTTCCAGTGGGATGCCCACGCTGCCCAGCGTCGCCAGCAACACCACGAAGGACACGCCCGGCACGCCGGCGATGCCTTTGGAGGTCACCATCAGGGTCAGTACCAACATCAATTGCTGGCCGATCGACAGGTCGATGCCATACAGCTGGGCAATGAAGATTGCTGCGATGCTCTGGTACAGGGTCGAACCGTCGAGGTTGAACGAATAACCGGTCGGCACCACGAAGCTGCAGATCGCTTTCGGCGCGCCGTAGGCTTCCATCTTTTCGATCACACGCGGCAGCACGGTTTCGGAGCTGGCGGTGGAGTAAGCCAATACCAACTCATCTTTGAAGATGCGGATCAGCTTGAGGATCGAGAAGCCGAACAGGCGGGCGATCAAACCCAGGACCGCGAAGGCGAAGAACAGGATCGCGACGTAAACCAGGATCACCAGCTTGGCCAGCGGCAGCAGCGAGGCGAAGCCGAAGTTGGCGACCGTCACCGCGATCAGCGCGAATACACCGATAGGGGCGTACTTCATGATCATGTGGGTGACTTTGAACATACTCTCGGACACGCCCTGGAACATGGTCACCAGCGGCTCGCGCAGCTCAGGCTTGAGGCTCGACAGCCCCAGGCCGAACAGCACCGAGAAGAAGATGATCGGCAGCATCTCGCCACGGGCAACAGCGGCGAAGATGTTCGAGGGGATCAGGTTGAGGATGGTTTCGATGAACGCATGTTCATGCTGCACTTCGGCGGCAGTCGCCTGGTACTTGGAGATATCCACGGTACCCAGGGTACTCATGTCGATGCCAGCGCCTGGGTGGAACAGGTTGGCGAGCAACAGGCCCACCACGATGGCGATGGTGGTGACGATTTCGAAGTAGAGGATGGTTTTGACGCCGATACGACCGAGCTTTTTCGCGTCGCCTACACCGGCGATACCGACGATCAGCGAAGAAATCACAATCGGGATCACGATCATCTTGATCAGGCGGATAAAGATATCGCCCGCCGGCTGCAACACATTGCTGATCCACCAGGCCTTTTCAGCACTGAAATGGTTGAGTACTGCACCGATTGCAATGCCCAGTACCAAACCGATGAGGATCTGCCAGGCGAGGCTTAGCTTTGCCTTCTTCATGTCATTACCCTTGCTTCAAGTGGACTTACGGCAAATGCGCCAGCTGCAACGCTCGAAAGCGAAAAAGTGTGTGCATCTGCCTCCATGGAAGGTCACCGCAGCGTGGCCGAAATGGCTTACTGGCAGGCGAAAAAAGGCGCAACTATTCCCATGCAAGGGAGCGACGTCTAATGCCGTAAACGCCTACCCCATGCCGAATCGGCATGGCTTTTTTTGAAATAATTTGTCCAAACGGTCAGTTCGTATCTGCCATTCCGGCGGGTGAATATGCCGTTGAGCGGCTAAATCAGGCTCGCGCAGAGATACTGGACGACTCGGATTGATTGGCAGAAATGTCTGAGAAATCCATCACCTAGCGCCAGAAAGATCCTATAGCGCCGATGAAAAATTCTCGATAGATGGTCACACCGACATACCCGGTAATGGTTGGCCAGAGGCAAAAAGCAAAACGGCGGCTATGAGCGGCATGAAACGCGGGGATGAGAGTCGTAAGCCCGCCGCAAGTTCAGCAAGCTTGAGGTCTTGTGAACTTGCGTCGCAGCTTTTCGCCTGACCCGGCCCTTGCGCAGGTACTCCCTGTACCCGTAGGTCACGCCGATCCTGATCGATCAGAGCAACCCGGCCCCCTGGTCATGCATCACTCAAGGAGCGATGCAAACAGAAAGAAGCACAAGGGCTTCCTTCTATGGACGCCAGCTCCGTCAGACGGAACCTAGTACCAATTCGGGTCTTTCTTGAGCTGCTCCATCAGCAGCTTTTGCATACCCTCGTCCGGCTTACCGAGAAAACGGTAATCGGCGTGCCGTGTCGGCGACTTGTCCGCTGGCAAACCAGCCGGGACTTCCACCAACATGGCGTAGGCATCTTCCTTGTCGAGGCTGAAGGCGACGATCAAGCGCTTGTTCAGGCAGGTGTCTGCGGTTTCGCAGAGCGGCCCGACCAAATACTTGTCGCCATCTTCCTCAACGGCATTCATTTGCTCGGCCGTGCCCGACAGGTTCATCACCCATTCGGGCAGGCGTTCCTCTTTCTTCACCACGTCTTGCCAGGTTTCACGGTACTGCGGATCCGCGCTGAGCAATTCGTTAGCCCGGGATTGACCGTCATTGGCGGCCAAGGCAAGGCCACTGCCGCCCAACAGCAGGGCAGCAGCAAGGGCTTTAAAAGGCAGGCTGACCATATTCAACCTCGGCCTTTGCGACCAAAGAAGAACGAAGCGATAAACATCACCAGGAAGACCACAAACAGGATCTTGGCGATGCCGGTGGCGGTGCCCGCGATACCACCGAAGCCCAGGACTGCGGCCACAATGGCGATGATCAGAAATGTGATTGCCCAACTCAACATGGTGATTCTCCTTATGCTTCTATAGGGGTAACAGCGGTGATGCCGTGCAGTCGCTCAACATGAGCGACGTTTTTTGCCTAGAACACCCAACGGTCATGGGCCGGCAGTTCGTCCAGAGTGGAACCCTGATCTACCAGGCTCAATTGCGGGGCAGTCACATCGGCGCTGGCGCTGCCAATGGAACGGAAATGGGTCTGGGTCATGACGGGACGTTCAAATTGCGGGGCTGGCTGCGCACGCTCCTGCCAATGCTGCAACTGCTGGCCGGCAATCAACGTGACCATCAACGCCAGGCTGGCGAACAGGCCCTGCTGCAAGCGCAGCGGCGATACACGCAATTGGCTGAAGCTTTGGCGAGTCATACAGCATTACTCCCGCATTCTGATTATTCGTTCATGACGCTCTTGGGGGAGATATTGCAGAGTGCATGCCAGCTTTATTGCAAAATAAAACCTAATAAAATCAATAAGTTATACTTGATCGATGGAATCATCGCCTAGCATCCTGCACGATGCCTCGGTATAGGCCGTGCGAAATGCACGATGCCCAGTAGACGGAACCAGACACTTGGCGCACACATCGAAGGGTCGAAGAGCAATAAGCCCTGAAAATGTCCGCAAACCACGTCTGTAGGAAGGCGCACAGATAGCTGCACGAAGAAGCCTTTTATGAATCAGAATAAACCATGCAACTTGCCCGATTATTCCGGGACTAAACACCATCACATTTATAGTTAAGGAGTGCGGGACAGATGGATTCAGCCAAGGAACTTCAAGGCCGCATTCTTTTAGTGGATGACGAATCCGCGATCCTGCGCACCTTCCGCTATTGCCTGGAAGATGAGGGCTACACCGTCGCCACCGCGAACAGCGCCGCACAGGCCGATGCCCTGATGCAGCGTCAGGTGTTCGACCTGTGCTTCCTCGACCTGCGGCTGGGCGAGGACAATGGCCTGGACGTGCTGGCCCAGATGCGCGTGCAGGCTCCGTGGATGCGCGTGGTGATTGTGACCGCCCATTCGGCTGTGGATACCGCCGTGGACGCCATCCAGGCTGGCGCCGCCGACTACCTGGTCAAACCTTGCAGCCCAGACCAATTGCGCCTGGCTACCGCCAAGCAACTGGAAGTGCGTCAGCTCTCAGCGCGGTTGGAAGCACTGGAAGGCGAAGTGCGCCAGCCCAAAGACGGCCTCGACTCCCATAGTCCGGCCATGATGGTGGTGTTGGAAACCGCGCGGCAGGTGGCCGGAACGGACGCCAACATCTTGATCCTCGGCGAGTCCGGCACCGGTAAAGGTGAGTTGGCCCGGGCGATACACGGCTGGAGCAAACGCTCGAAGAAGTCCTGCGTGACCATCAACTGCCCCTCACTGACCGCCGAACTAATGGAAAGCGAACTGTTCGGCCACAGCCGCGGCGCGTTCACCGGCGCCAGTGAAAGCACCTTGGGCCGAGTGAATCAGGCGGACGGCGGCACGCTGTTTCTCGACGAGATCGGCGATTTCCCCCTCACGTTGCAACCCAAGTTGCTGCGGTTTATCCAGGACAAAGAGTATGAGCGCGTGGGCGACCCGGTCACTCGCCGCGCCGACGTGCGCATCCTCGCAGCCACCAACCTGAACCTGGAAGACATGGTGCGCGATGGCCGGTTCCGTGAAGACTTGCTCTACCGCCTGAATGTCATCACCTTGCACTTGCCGCCGCTGCGCGAACGCAGTGAAGACATCCTGACCCTGGCTGACCGCTTCCTTGCCCGCTTCGTCAAGGAATACGCACGCCCGGCACGCGGCTTCAGTGATAATGCCCGCGAAGCGCTACTCAACTATCGCTGGCCCGGCAACATCCGCGAACTGCGTAACGTGGTGGAACGCGCCAGCATCATCTGCCCTCAGGAAAAGGTGGAGATCAGCCACCTGGGGATGGCCGAGCAACCGGCCAACAATGCACCGCGTATCGGAGCGGCTTTGAGCCTGGACGAGCTGGAAAAAGCTCATATCGGCGCCGTACTTGCGACCAGCGACACGCTGGACCAAGCGGCCCGCACACTCGGCATCGATGCGTCGACGCTGTACCGCAAACGCAAGCAGTACAACCTTTGAACAGGACTTTATGAAGCTCGCGATGAAACTGCGCACCCGGTTATTCCTGAGCATCTCAGCGTTGATTACCGTGGCTTTGCTGGGGTTGATCCTGGGCTTGGTCAGCGTCATGCAAATGGCCAAGACCCAGGAATCGTTGATCCGCAGTAATTTCATCACCCTGGACCTGGGGCTCAAGTTGCGTCAGAGCCTGGGCGACCAGTTGATCATGATGCTGGAGAAGCGTCCCGACCCAGACGCCCTGCAAGCCTCAAAGCAGCATTATTTCGATCTTTTGGACCAGGGCATCGCCCATGAACAGGCCGACGGCAAAAACCATGGTTTCAGCCAGGCACGCTCGGATTACCAGAATCTGCTCAATGCGTTTGACCAATCCCAACAGGCATCACCGCCTGCGGGCAGCAAGGAAAAGCTCACCGAAACCTTCAACATACTGCGCAACGGCTTGATTGCCGAACACAAGCGGGCGCTGGAAAATATCAGTACCAGTGAGCATAAATCCCGTGAGCGCGCGTTGTTGATAGCGGGCCTGCTCGGGCTGGTGGGGCTCGCGGTGCTGATCATCGGTTTCGTCACGGCCCATGGCATCGCCCGGCGTTTCGGTGGTCCCATCGAGGCCCTGGCCAAGGCCGCCGACAAGATCGGGCAGGGCGACTTTGAAGTCACGCTGCCGATCTCCTCCGCAGCGGAAATGAACCTGCTGACCCGCCGTTTCGGCATCATGGCCGAAGCGTTGCGCCAACATCAGGCCACTAACATCGATGAGCTGCTGGCCGGCCAGCAGCGCCTGCAAGCGGTGCTCGACAGTATCGATGACGGCCTGTTGATGATTGATCGCCAAGGCTGCCTGGAGCACCTCAACCCTGTGGCGCAGCGCCAATTGGGCTGGGATGAGGAGCGGCTGGGTCAAGGGCTTGGCGAAGCCATGGGTCGCGCGGAAATGGATGAACAGCTGCAACTGGTGCTACGCGGCGGCAACCTGGAGCGGGCCCCGGATGATCTGGAGGTGGAAGTCGAGGGTGAGTTACGCCTGCTGACCTACAGCCTGACCCCGGTTAGCCATACACAGGGGCACATTCTCGGGGCCGTGATGGTGCTGCATGATGTGACAGAACAGCGCGCCTTCGAACGGGTGCGCAGCGAGTTCGTGTTGCGCGCCTCCCATGAGCTGCGCACCCCGGTTACCGGCATGCACATGGCCTTCGGGTTGTTCCGTGAGCGGGCCAAGTTCCCACCGGACTCCCGCGAGGCGGACCTGCTGGATACGGTCAATGAAGAGATGCAGCGCCTGATGCAGTTGATCAATGACCTGCTCAACTTCTCGCGTTACCAGAACGGCCTGCAAAAACTCACCTTGGGCACGTGCGATGTCACCGACTTGCTGGAGCACGCACGGGCCCGATTTGCTGAGCCTGCGAACGCCCAGCACATTGAGTTGCTGGTAGAAGCTCAACCTGAATTGCCACGGCTGTATGCCGACCAAGTGCAACTGGAGCGGGTGCTCGACAACCTGCTGGGTAATGCCCTGCGCCACACCGCCGAAGGCGGGCAGATTCGTCTGCAGGCACGACGGCATGGTGAGCGGGTGATTATCAGCGTCGAGGATAACGGCGAAGGCATTGCCTACGGCCAGCAAGGGCGGATCTTCGAGCCCTTTGTGCAGGTGGGCCGCAAGAAAGGCGGTGCGGGCCTGGGTTTGGCACTGTGCAAGGAAATCGTGCAATTGCACGGCGGCCGCATGGGTGTGTACTCGCGGCCGGGGCAGGGTACGCAGTTCTATATGGCATTACCCCTGTAGGAGCGAGCTTGCTCGCGAAAAACGTCAACGATAACGCTGTGCTGTCAGGCAGCCCGCGTCGTCTATGCGTTCTTCGCGAGCAAGCTCGCTCCTACATTATTATTTTTACACCATCAGCGGTGATTCAAGGCCCGCAGGATCGCGGCGCTTTCAGCATCCGGGGTGCCATCAAACAATGACGGGCGAAAGCGCATCTGGAACGCAGCGATGACATGCCGCGTGGCCACATCCAGCTCGCCAGTCTGCGGCGTCTGGTAGCCCAGGCGCGCCAGCTCTTCCTGGAACCAGGTAATGCTTGGTAACTGCGCGGCGTACTGCACCTGGAACCGGGCCACTGCCTGGGCATCCGGCCACACGGCCAGACCTTCTGCCGCCAAGCGTTTCCAAGGGAACAACGGGCCTGGGTCCAGCTTGCGCAGTGGGGCGATGTCGCTGTGCCCGATGATGTTCTTGGGGTCGATGCCATTGCGCTTGCTGATGTCCTTGAGCAGCACGATCAGCGACTGCACCTGCGCTTCGGAATACGGGTACCACACACGCCCCGTCGGGGTATCGCTGAACCCTGGGTTGACGATCTCGATACCGATGGAGCTGGAATTGAGCCAGGTGCGCCCCATCCACTCGCTTTCCCCCGCGTGCCAGGCGCGCTGGCTTTCATCCACCAGCTTGTAGATGGTGCCGGAGGCGTCGTCGCCGATCAGGTAATGACTGCTGACCTGGCCATGGGTCAACAGCGCCAGGGAACGTTCAAGGTTGGTCGAGGTGTAATGCACCACAACGAACTGCACGCGGTTGTCGTGGTTAACCGAAGGATGGCTGGTGTTCAGGCGCGGGCCACTGGCGCAGCCGGCGAGCAGAAGAAACGCTAAAGCGATATACAAGGATTTCATGGCGAGAGGCATTACACTGAAAGACGATAATGCAACAGTGTAACGTACGGCTCACGGCCAAGCGGTCAAATTACAAAATGGAACATCTTTTATGCCGCCTGCACCTGATTACGTCCCGCAGCTTTTGCCCTGTAGAGCGCTTCATCGGCACGCTTGAGCGCCAGGTCACTGCGCTCGCCGGGTTGAAACTGCGCCACGCCCATGGACACCGTGATCGTTACCGGCTCACCCTTGAAGTGGAACGGGCACGCTGCAATAGCCTCACGCAATACTTCACCTACGGCCAAGGCATCCGCCAAGGCCGAGTCGGGCATTAGCAGCACAAACTCTTCACCCCCGAAACGCGCGATGAAGTCCGTCGGCCGCAGGCGCTTGCTCAGCACATTGGCGATGATCTTCAAGACTTTGTCCCCTGCCAGGTGACCGTAGCCGTCGTTGATGCGTTTGAAGTGGTCCAGGTCGAGCATGGCCAGCGACAGGCTGTTACCCCGCTGATGCCAGGCGTTGACTTCGTAATCGAGGCGTTCGCTCCACGCCGCACGGTTGGGCAACCCTGTGAGCGGATCGAGCAAGGCCTTCTGGCGTTGTACCTCCAGGTGCTCGCGGTAGCCCTGGGCCTCCTGCTCCATATGGGCCACGCGTTCAGCCAGACCTTTGAGGCGTGCGGCCACTTCCTGTTCGCGCAGGTCACGCTGTTGCTGGTGTTCATCCATGGTGCCGAGCAAGCCTTCAAGATGGCTTTCGAGCACCTGCTTGAGGCTGTCCAGGTCGGCAGCGTCCTGCACGCTGCTTTGCAGGCCGTCGACCTGCTCGCGAATCTGCGTGTCCAACTCCCGCGCGGCCAGGCTGCTGTCGGCGTGGCCCTCGCTGGCGACCTGCAGATGACCCTGGAATGCCTCGAGACGCTCGTTGAGCTGCTTGAGATAAGCCTCGAACTCATGCTGGCCACTGTCGGTGACCGCCAGCATCAGCACGGCCAGGTCATCCAGGATCGGGAGCAGTTCGTACCAATTCAAACCATGGGCGAGACGTTCACGCATCGCCTCGGCCTGGGGCTGGTGACGTTCAGGCAGGGAAAGGTCTTCCAGCAGGCCGAGCAAAGTGCCTTCAATGTGCTTGGCCACCGAACTATAGGACGGTTCAGGCGAATCAGGCAGGGCGTAGGTGCCGTCCGGTTGCAGTTCGTCGGGCTCGGGACCTTCCAGCACAGGGGGCAGCGACAGGCTGCCGATGGTGGTTTCATCCGGCGTTTCGACTGGAACCGGCGGCGGTTCGATAAAGGCGGCGAGTGCGCTTTCTTGAGCAGGCTCCGCAACCGGAGGCGCCTGCACGTCGGGTTCAGATAATTGCGCAGGCGCCGCAATCGACGGCAGCTCTGGAGCGTCGAATAACGGCGTGTCGCTGGCGACCTCTTGCCCTCCGGCCGCTGCAACAGGCGCAGGCTTCAAGGCCACGGGCGTAGGTGACAGCGGTGCAAAGGCACGCAAGGCTTGGGTCAATTCTTCCGATTGCGCAGGTTCTTCCGGTTCGGGCGCGGGTGTGGGCGCTGCAGGCTTTGGCGGTGCCAATTGCGCTGCCGGCAGTGGCTCCGCGTCAACCGGGAGCGCTTCACCGGCGGCCTCTTTACTACCGAACAGGCGTTGCAACAGACCCGGGCCTGGGCGTGCGGGTTCGCCTTCAGGCTCCAGATTATTCAGCGCCTGCCCCTGCAGGCTGCTCAGCTCACTGAGCAGCAGCGGTATCTCCCGCGCTTGCGCCACGCGACCATCGAGTTGCTTGGCGAAGGTTTTCAGCGGACGAGCCACCTCGCGGGGCAGCGGCAGCTTTTGCAACTGGGTGACCAAGGCGGTGAGCGCGGCGCTGATCTGGTCGACGCGGGTTTCGCGGCGCTGCTCCGAATCCAGCACGGCCTTTTCCAGGCGTGGCAGTAAAGCGGCGAGGGCAGCATCCATGTCGTCCGTGCGCACGACATCGCGCATTTCCTTCATGCATTGGTCGACAGCTCGGTCGGTGCCTTCGGCGGCCAGCGTGCTGCGCACCAGCCCGCGGCGCAGCAAATCGAGGCGGGCAGCCCAGCGGCGTTCGAGTTTGTCTTGTTGCTCGATGCTCTGGAGGTATTTCTCTTTCCAGCGCTGGGCGTCGTCGCTCATGCAAGGGGTCCGCGAGGGCCTGGGCTCAACGCGGGTAATGCATCAGCCGTGAGCGAACCCGGCAGACGAATCTCTACCGCGACCGGCAGGTGATCGGAAATGGGCTGCGCCAGCACTTGCACACTTTCCAGTGTGAGGCTTGGGCTGAGCAGGATATGGTCAAGACAGCGCTGCGGGCGCCAGCTGGGAAACGTGGCTTCGACTTGCGGCGCCAATAACCCAAGGTCGCGCAGCGGAGAATTCTGCAGCAGGTCGTTGGCATGGGTGTTCATGTCACCCATGAGCACCTGGTGCTTGTAGTTACCAATCAATTCACGCACATAGGCCAGTTGCAGGTTGCGCGTACGCCCCCCTAGGGCCAGGTGCATCATCACCACCACCAAGGCTTCCGGGCCTTCGCCAAAACGCACAAGGATCGCCCCGCGCCCTTTGGGGCCTGGCAAGGGGTGATCTTCAATAGCCGTGGGTTTGAGGCGGCTGAGTACGCCATTGCTGTGCTGCGCCAGGCGCCCCAGGTTGCGGTTGAGTTGCTGATACCAGTACGGGAAGGCGCCCAGCTGAGCCAGGTGTTCCACCTGGTTGATATAGCCGGAGCGCAGGCTGCCGCCGTCGGCTTCCTGCAGCGCGACCAAGTCGAAGTCGCTGAGCAGGTCGCCGATTTTCTGCAGGTTACCGGTACGCCCCTTGTGGGGCAGCAGGTGCTGCCAGCCACGCGTGAGGTAATGCCGATACTTCTCGGTACTGTTGCCCACCTGGATATTGAAACTGAGCAGGCGCAAGCGGCTATCTGCCGGCAGGCCTGTGGACTCCAGGTGATGCTCGTTGACCTGCGGTTCATGCAGGCCAACGACACGCTCGGTACCCCAGCGGCGCATGGCGAGCCCCTTACTTGGCAGCGCGTTCTTTGGCAATCAGTTGGTCAGCAACGTTGAGGGTCGCTTCAGGACCACCGGTGCTGCCCAGGTCGAAACGGTATTTGCCGTTGACGATCAGCGTGGGAACGCCTTGCACGCCGTACTTCTGCGCGAGTTCCTTGGCCTGTTTGATCTGGCCCTGGATAGCGAAAGAGTTGAAGGTCGCCAGGAACTTGTCCTTGTCGACACCTTGAGTAGCAACGAAGTCAGCCATTTCGTCCGGTTTGGTCAGGCGCTTGCCCTGTTTCTGGATCGCTTCGAAGACGGCGTTGTGGACCTTGTGCTCAACACCCATGGCTTCCAGGGTCAGGAACAGTTGGCCGTGGGCGTCCCATGGGCCACCGAACATGGCGGGAATGCGACGGAAGTTAACGTCCTTGGGCAGCTTTTCAGCCCATGGGTTGATAGTCGGCTCGAACGCGTAGCAATGCGGGCAACCGTACCAGAACAGCTCCACCACCTCGATCTTGCCGGGTACCGCAACCGGAACCGGATTAGACAGCTCAACATAGGTTTTACCGGCTTCAAGCGGCACATCGGCAGCTTGTGCGGTCATGCCGAAGAGGCTGGCAGTGACGAGAGCGGCGCTGAGGATCAGATTACGCATGCTTTACTCCTGGACAAATAAAGTCGCCTCACGCGACCTTTGTTGTGACAGGTCTACGCGGACATGAGTTCGTTAGTGTAACGGCAGCGGCCACAAAAAAGGGCGGCCTAAGCCACCCTTTTTATGCTTGCATCGCGGGATTAATCGAGCGTTAACGCCCAGCCCCGTCAGTGCAGGCCCTGGATATAACTGGAGAGGGCTGCGATGTCTTCGTCGCTCAGCTTGCGAGCGATGGTGCGCATAGTCATGGCGTCCCCATCGTTGGCCCGGCCGGCTTCTTCTTTGCGAAAGTCGGTCAACTGCTTGGCGATGTAGGTGGCGTGCTGGCCGCTCAGGTGCGGGAAGCCTGCGGCAGCGTTGCCTGCGCCATTGGGCGAGTGGCAACCGGTGCAGGCAGGCAAGCCTTTTTCCAGGTTACCGCCACGGAACAACTGCTCTCCGCGGGCGACCAGTTTAGGATCGGCAGCTCCCACGCTGCCCTTCTGGCTGGCAAAATACGCCGCGAGGTCCGCCAGGTCCTGATCGTTGAGATTGGTCAGCAGGCCGGTCATTTCCAGCACCGTGCGCTTGCCGTCCTTGATGTCGTGCATCTGCTTGCTCAGGTAACGTTCACCCTGGCCGGCCAGTTTGGGGAAGTTCGGCGCCGGGCTGTTACCATCCGGCCCGTGGCAGGCACCACACACGGCGGCCTTCGCTTGACCGGCAGTGGCATCACCTTTGACGGGGCCCTCTGCAGCGACGGCAGCGCCTGTGATGCCCAAGGTCAACAGCAGACTCACGATCAGTTTGTTCATCAGCTAATCCAACTACGGCTAAGGGTTTAAGAGTTATCTACCGGGTTTACTCACCATCAAATCAATGACGGCCTGGTAATCCTCAGTACTGCAGTCCATGCACAAACCACGCGGCGGCATTGCCTTGAAACCCTGGGTCACGCACTGCGTCAGCCTGACCATGCAAACTCGGTTGATCCTGTGTAGCCTGAGCGCCGTAAAGCGGAATCAGGGCAGCAGAAGCGAGCAACCGTCGGTCCATACATCGACCTATTCAGGGTTTGAGAGCGTTTTGCGTTCTAATGCGCAATAAAGGTCTTTCGCTCCCGTGAACCTCATCCTTCGCTGGGACAAAGCACACACAAAATCTGCGGCATTATATACTGGCGCTACTGAAACGGAAACGACACCGCTTGCCGCACCCTTTCTCGGCACCGCCCACATCGGAAATCTCATGCAACTCAAGAACCCCATCCTCGGCCTGTGCCAACAGTCCACCTTCATGCTCAGCGCCGCCAAAGTGGACCAATGCCCCGATGACGAGGGCTTTGAAGTCGCCTTTGCCGGCCGTTCCAACGCCGGTAAATCCAGCGCACTGAACACCCTGACTCACGCCAGCCTGGCGCGCACCTCGAAAACCCCGGGCCGCACGCAACTACTCAATTTCTTCAAGCTAGACGATGATCGGCGTCTGGTCGACCTGCCGGGCTACGGTTATGCAAAAGTACCTATCCCGCTGAAGCTGCACTGGCAGCGTCACCTTGAGGCTTACCTGGGTGGTCGCGAGAGTTTGAAGGGTTTGATTCTGATGATGGATATCCGTCATCCAATGACCGACTTCGACTTGCTGATGCTCGACTGGGCTGTCGCCAGCGGCATGCCGATGCACATTTTGCTGACCAAGGCCGACAAGCTCACCTACGGCGCAGCCAAGAACACCCTGCTCAAAGTTCAGTCCGAAATCCGTAAGGGCTGGGGCGATACCATTACGATTCAACTGTTCTCCGCCCCCAAGCGCATGGGCCTGGAAGAAGCCTACACCGTACTGGCCGGCTGGATGGAGTTGGCGGACAAGGGCGCAGAAATCGCCGAATAACTTTTCTGCGGGCAAAAAAAACCCCGGACTTCTTTTGGGGAGGGGAAGTTCGGGGTTCAAGTTCCGGACCGCTAGGGCGGGGTCCGGAATTATCTGCCAACACTTAACACAACATAGGAGCATTGAAGGGCTTCACCACCCATTCAGTAACTCTGAGTGGCAGTTCACAGGTTAAGTTCCGACAGGCTCAAAAAACTATTGGAAATAACTGACCCCCGTTTGCGCTCTAAACCGCTTCGCCACCACTCGCGATGATGGCAAAGCCGCAGAATCAGTGCGCCTCGTCCCAGTTATCGCCTACGCCTACGTCCACCACCAAAGGCACGTCCAACTGCGCCGCCGCGCTCATATGCTCGCGAATCTTCTCGCTGACCTGCGCGACCAAGTCTTCACGCACCTCCAGCACCAATTCGTCGTGCACTTGAAGGATAACCTTGGCATCCAGGCCCGACTCGGTCAGCCAGTTATCCACCTGCACCATGGCTTTCTTGATGATGTCCGCCGCCGTGCCCTGCATCGGCGCGTTGATCGCTGTGCGCTCGGCCGCCGCGCGCTCCTGGGGCTTGTTGGAGTTGATATCCGGCAAGTACAGCCGTCGTCCGAAGAAGGTTTCGACATACCCCTGATCCGCCGCCTGGGCGCGGGTGCGCTCCATGTATTCGCGCACCCCTGGGTAGCGGGCGAAGTACACATCGATGTAAGCCTTGGCGGTCTTGGTATCGACGCCGATGTCCTTACCCAGCTTCTGGGCGCCCATGCCGTAAATCAGGCCGAAGTTGATCGCCTTGGCGCTGCGGCGCTGGTTGGACGTGACCTCATTCAACTCGACCTTGAACACTTCGGCCGCCGTGGCCGTATGCACGTCCAGGTCATTGCGGAAGGCGTTCATCAAGCCTTCGTCCTTGGACAAATGCGCCATGATCCGCAGCTCGATCTGCGAATAGTCCGCCGCTAGTAGCTTGTAACCCTTGGGCGCGACAAACGCCTGGCGAATGCGCCGCCCCTCGGCGGTGCGCACCGGGATGTTCTGCAGGTTCGGATCGCTGGAGGACAAGCGCCCGGTCGCCGCGACGGCCTGATGGTAGGACGTATGAATACGCCCGGTACGCGGGTTGATCTGTTCCGGCAGGCGGTCGGTATAGGTACTTTTGAGCTTGCTCATGCTGCGGTACTGCATCAGTACCTTGGGCAGCGGGAAATCATCCTCGGCCAGTTTGGCCAGTACTTCCTCAGCCGTGGATGCCTGGCCCTTGCCGGTTTTCTTCAGCACCGGCATGCCGAGCTTCTCGTACAGGATCGCCCCGAGCTGCTTGGGCGAACCCAGGTTGAATTCTTCACCGGCGATCTCGTACGCCTGGCGCTCCAGCTCGACCATCTTGTTACCCAACTCGATGCTCTGGATGCCGAGCAGGTCCTTGTCTACCAGTGCGCCCTGGCGCTCGATGCGTGCCAGCACCGGCACCAGCGGGATCTCGATGTCCGTCAGCACACTGGCCAGGGTCGGGATCGCGGCCAGTTGCGCGTACAAGTGCTGATGCAGGCGCAAGGTCACGTCGGCATCTTCGGCCGCGTAGGGGCCGGCTTGCTCAAGGGCGATCTGGTCGAACGTGAGTTGCTTTGCACCTTTGCCGGCGATGTCTTGGAAGCTGACCGTGTCGTGGTCCAGGTACTTCTTCGCCAGACTGTCCATATCGTGCCGCGTCGCGGTGGAATTGAGCACGTAGGATTCAAGCATGGTGTCGAAGGCGATGCCGCGCACGGTAATGCCCTGGGCAGGGTCGCCGCCAATGGCGCAGTTGGCCAGGATGTTCATATCGAACTTGGCGTGCTGGCCCACCTTGAGTTTGGTCGGGTCTTCCAGCAGCGGTTTCAGGGCCAGCAGCACGGTGTCGCGGTCCAATTGATCCGGCGCGCCGATATAGGAATGGGTCAGCGGGATGTAGGCGGCTTCATGGGGCTGCACAGCAAACGAGACCCCGACCAATTGCGCCTGCTGGGCGTCGATGCCGGTGGTTTCGGTGTCGAAAGCAAACAACGGCGCATCGTGGAGTTTTTTCAGCCACACGTCGAAGGTGGCCTGGTCCAGAATGGTGGTGTAAACGGCCTCTACCGGTACCGATATAACAGCCTCGACCGGCATTTCGGCGGCAGGCGCAACTTCGCTCGCCGATTTGAGCTCGACACGCTTGGCATCGCGCTGGATCTCGTCGTACCAGCTTTTGAACTCAAGCAGCGTGTACAGCTCCAGCAGCTTTTCGCGATCCGGTTCGATCAGGTGCAAATCATCCAACCCGATATCCAGCGGCACATCGATCTTGATCGTCGCCAACTGATAAGACAGGAATGCCATCTCCTTATGCTCTTCCAGCTTGGCCGGCAGGGTCTTGGCCCCACGGATGGGCAGGGTCGGCACAATATCCAGCTGCTCATAAAGCTCTTTGAGGCCGCCATTGACCCCTACCAGCAAGCCAGAGGCGGTCTTGGGGCCAATGCCCGGGACGCCGGGAATGTTGTCGGACGAATCCCCCATCAACGCCAGATAGTCGATGATCTGCTCCGGAGCGACACCGAATTTCTCCTTAACGCCCTCGATGTCCATCGAGCTACCGGTCATGGTGTTGACCAAGGTAATGTGGCCGTCCACCAACTGCGCCATGTCTTTGTCACCGGTCGAGATCACTACCGGGCGGCTGGCGGCCGCGCTGCTGCGGGCCAGAGTGCCGATCACGTCATCGGCCTCAACGCCCTCGACGCACAGCAACGGGAAGCCAAGAGCGATCACGCTTTGATGCAGCGGCTCGATCTGCAGGCGCATGTCATCGGGCATGCTCGGGCGGTTGGCTTTGTATTCGGCGTACATCTCATCGCGAAACGTCCCACCCTTGGCGTCGAAAACCACGGCAAATGGGCTGTCCGGGTACTGCTTGCGCAGGCTTTTGAGCATGTTCAACACGCCCTTGACCGCACCGGTGGGCAGGCCTTTGGAGGTGGTCAGCGGTGGCAGCGCGTGGAAGGCGCGGTACAGATAAGAAGAACCGTCCACCAGGACGAGGGGCGCTTGGCTCATGAGCAGGATCAACCTTTTCGGCGGGTCAGGCGCTAGAATAGCCGGACCAATGAAAACAAAGGGACAAGGTTATCATGCGTACATTCAATCGCCTGCTGTTGACCGGTTTGATTGCACTCGCTCCGATGGCTGCCACGGCGGCAGACAGTGCCCCTGGAGGTGATCCGGAAGTTACCATTCGCACGGAAGGCGACAAAACCATCCAGGAATACCGCCAAAACGGCTTTCTGTACGCAATCAAAGTCACCCCGAAGGGCGCACCACCGTACTTTCTGGTACGTGCGGACGGCACCGACGCGAACTTCATCCGCTCTGACCAGCCGGATATGCTGATCCCGTCATGGAAGATCTTCGAATGGAAATGATTTCTTAATTTTAACCGGCGCTGCCCACCGCAGCGCCCGTAACGGCAGTTTTAACCATGTCTGTGTTCACCCCCCTGGCTCGGCCCGAGCTGGAAACCTTTCTCGCCCCTTACGGGCTCGGCCGCCTGCTTGATTTCCAAGGGATTGCCGCCGGCAGCGAAAACACCAATTTCTTTATCAGCCTGGAACAGGGTGAATTCGTCCTGACCCTGGTTGAGCGTGGCCCGGTGGCAGAAATGCCGTTCTTCATCGAACTGCTTGACGTGCTCCACGACGCCGATCTGCCTGTGCCGTACGCCCTGCGTACCACCGACGGTATCGCTTTGCGCGAACTCAAGGGCAAACCGGCCTTGCTGCAACCGCGCCTGGCGGGCAAGCACATCAAGGAGGCCAATGCGCAGCATTGCGCCCAGGTTGGCGAACTGCTCGGCCACCTGCACTTGGCCACCCAGGGCGAAAAGGTACTTGAACGCAAGACCGACCGCGGCCTGGCGTGGATGCTCAGCGAGGGCGCGCAGCTTATTTCGCACCTCAACGAGGCCCAGCAACGCCTGTTGCGCGATGCGCTGGCCGAGATCGACGCTCACAAGGCTGACATCCTCGGCCTGCCACGAGCGAATGTGCACGCCGATCTGTTTCGCGATAACGCGATGTTTGAAGGCACGCACCTGACGGGCCTGATCGACTTCTACAACGCCTGTTCGGGGCCGATGCTCTACGACGTGGCAATCGCCTTGAATGACTGGTGCTCGGATGCCGATGGCGTGATTGACGGTCACCGTGCCCGGGCGCTGCTGGGCGCTTACGCGGGGCTACGAGCGTTTACCGCGAAGGAAGCCGAGCTATGGCCGACCATGCTGCGCGTGGCGTGCGTACGGTTCTGGCTGTCCCGGCTGATCGCGGCCGAGTCATTTGCCGGGCAGGATGTGTTGATTCACGACCCGGCTGAGTTCGAGCATCGCCTGGCGCAGCGTCAGCAGGTCACGCTCCACCTACCGTTCGCGCTTTAAAAGACCGACTCGGTCAATGTGGGAGCTGGCTTGCCTGCGATAGCGGTATCGACTGACACACCGCTATCGCGGGCAAGCCCGCTCCCACAGGGGTTTTGTATTGCCTGTCAGAGCGACTCCAGGCAACCGGCCAGATCATTGCCGAGTTTTTCCAGCACCTGCTCATAACCCTGCGCGGTAGCCGGCGTATAGCCACCCAACGCATCCAATTCCGCCAACTTCACCGGCAACCCGGCCACCAGGGTTTCGGCCAAGCGAGGTCGCAACGGCGGCTCGCTGAACACGCAAGTCTTGCCCACGTCCTGCAAACGCGCGCGCATCGCCGCTACGTGCTGCGCGCCCGGCTGCACTTCGGCGGCCACGCTGAACACGCCAGCATGCTTCAAACCGTACGCCTCTTCGAAGTAATCAAAGGCTTCGTGGAACACGAAATAAGGTTTGCCATCAACGCCCGCCAAACGCTGCTTCAGGCGCTCATCCAGCGCGTTCAGGCGTTCTTCGAAGGCCTTCGCATTGCTCTGATAACGCTCGGCATTGGCTGGGTCGGCAGCGCTCAGATCGGCCGCCATCCGAGCGGCGATCACACGTGCATTGACCGTGGACAGCCACAGGTGCGCATCCACACTGCCTGGGCGGTGATCATGGTCATGTTCGTCGGCTTCATCGGCATGTGAATGGCTATCTTCGCCGAAGATGCGCAGTTTCATGCCTGGCAGGTCCTGCACGGCCACCGTTGGCGCCGTACGGCCTTTGAGCACACGCGGCAAAAACGTTTCCATGTCCGGCCCGATCCAGTACAGCAGGTCCACCGACTGCACACGCCGTACGTCGGATGGGCGTAAAGCGAAGTTGTGCGGCGACGCCCCCGGCGGCAGCAATACCTCTGGAACAGCCACGCCGTCCTGCACGGCAGCGGCAATCAGTTGCAACGGCTTGATGCTCGTCAGTACCTTGACCTCGGCCTGAGCGGCACCCGCAACGAACAAACTGGTGACAAATACGACAAAAACGGGAAAAAGTCGGGACACGATGACCACTCGATGGCGTAGGAACGGGTAACATAATAACGTCTCTATCAAATATCTGTCGCCGCTCATGCCTAAAACACCGCTTGCCAGCCGTCCCCACGACCACTCTCACTGCGTGCACACCGCATTGTCAGAGGCCGACACCCTGTGCGCAAAGAAAGGCTTGCGCCTGACTGCCTTGCGTCGCCGGGTGCTGGAGCTGGTGTGGCAGAGCCACAAGCCTTTGGGCGCGTACGACATTCTGGGCGTCCTCAGCGAGCAGGACGGCCGCCGCGCCGCGCCGCCCACCGTTTACCGTGCGTTGGATTTCCTGCTGGAAAACGGCCTGGTGCACCGTATCGCCTCGCTTAACGCCTTCGTCGGTTGCAACCACCCGGAGCACGCGCATCAGGGCCAGTTCTTGATCTGCCGCGAGTGCCACGCCGCCATTGAGCTTGAACAAAAAAGCATCAGCGACGCCATTATCAAAAGCTCTGCCGACGTCGGCTTCAAGGTCGAAGGGCAAACGGTCGAAGTGGTCGGCCTGTGCGCAGGCTGCCAGGGGGTTTGATGAGCAATGCGTTAATCCGCCTGGAGCAGGTCGGGGTCACGTTCGCCGGGCAAAACGTGCTGGAGAACATCGCACTGAGCGTGGAACCGGGGCAAATCGTCACCTTGATCGGCCCCAACGGCGCTGGCAAGACCACCTTGGTGCGCGCCGTACTCGGGCTGCTCAAGCCCCACAGCGGCACGGTTTGGCGCAAGCCCAAGCTGCGCGTGGGCTATATGCCGCAAAAGCTGCATGTGGACCCGACATTGCCGCTCTCCGTATTGCGCTTCCTGCGCCTGGTGCCTGGCGTAGACCGCGCCCGCGCCCAGGCTGCGCTTAAGGAAGTCGGCGCCGAACACGTCATCGACAACCCGGTGCAAAGCATCTCCGGTGGCGAAATGCAGCGCGTGCTGCTGGCCCGCGCCCTGCTGCGCGAGCCCGAGCTGCTGGTACTCGATGAACCCGTGCAAGGTGTCGATGTCGCCGGCCAGGCCGAGCTGTACAGCCTGATCACCCGCCTGCGCGACCGCCATGGTTGCGGCGTACTGATGGTCTCCCACGACTTGCACCTGGTCATGAGCACCACCGACCAAGTGGTCTGCCTCAACCGCCACGTGTGCTGCTCCGGCCACCCGGAACAGGTCAGTGGCGACCCGGCGTTCGTGGAGCTGTTCGGCAAGAACGCCCAGAGCCTGGCGATCTACCATCACCACCATGACCACGCCCATGACCTGCATGGCGCCGTCGTCGATACCCCCCACGTTCATGGAGATAGCTGCAAGCATGGCTGATTTTCTGCTCTACGCCCTGCTGGCAGGCTTGGCTTTGGCACTGGTGGCGGGCCCATTGGGCTCGTTCGTGGTGTGGCGACGCATGGCCTATTTCGGCGACACCTTATCCCATGCTGCCTTGCTGGGCGTGGCCATGGGCTTTCTGCTGGATGTAAGCCCGGCCATCGCCGTGACCGTCGGCTGCCTGCTGCTAGCCGTGCTGCTGGTGACCCTGCAGCAACGCCAGCCACTGGCCTCCGACACACTGCTGGGCATCCTTGCGCCCAGTACCTTGTCTCTGGGCCTGGTGGTGCTGAGCTTCATGCATGAAGTGCGCATCGACCTGATGGCCTACCTGTTCGGCGACCTGCTGGCGATCAGCCCGACCGACCTGGCCTGGATCCTCGGCGGCAGCGCTGCGGTGCTGGCGTTGCTGGTGGCCCTGTGGCGCCCGTTGCTGGCGATCACCGTGCATGAAGAACTGGCCAAGGTAGAAGGCTTGCCCGTCGCAGGCCTGCGTATGGCCTTGATGCTACTCATCGCCGTGGTGATTGCTGTCGCGATGAAGATTGTCGGCGTATTGTTGATCACGTCGCTGCTGATCATTCCAGCCGCCGCCGCCCAGCGCCACGCTCGCTCTCCGGAGCAGATGGCGATTGGCGCCAGCCTCCTGGGGATGCTTGCAGTGTGTGGTGGCCTGGCGCTGTCCTGGTTCAAGGACACACCGGCCGGGCCGTCGATTGTGGTTACGGCGGCCGCCCTGTTTCTGCTGAGTTTTGTCCTGCCCCGTCGAGGGGTGTAGACTTGCTCGCTTTTTGCGCAAATAGAGAGTCGCAGGAATGAAGCCGTTCACCTCCCGTTATCTGCTCCTTGCCGCATTTTCACTGCTGCTGGGCGCCTGCCAAAGTACGCCGCCCGCTGCCCCCCAGGCTCCGGATCCGCGGGCTGCGGCCATCGCGCAGCTGGAACAAAACCTGGCCAGCAGCGAATTGGCCACCGCCGAAGACCAGCTGGCTGCATTGCAGGCCCAATCGCCCAATGACCCGGCACTTGAGGCCTACCAGCGTCAATTGGCCGAAGCCTACCTGCAACGCAGCCAGATCGTGCTGCAAAAAGGCGACGTCAACGCTGCCGCCACGGCCCTGAGCCGCGCCCGCGCTTTGATGCCCAAGGCCCCTGCGCTGACCGGTGGCGTCAACAGCGCCATCAGCCATGCGCGCAAAGCCGAATTGGACCAGGCAGAAGCTGCGTTGAAAGCCGCTGAGGCCAAGCCTGCCGCCAAGGTCATCGACCCGGCAGCGCCGAGCACCACCGTGGCGCTGAACCTTGCGGATGTTGAAGACATGCGCCATCAGTTGGACGCCATCGCCACCGATGTGGTGAATTACCAGTGCGACGTCAGCATCCAGGTGCCACGCACCCAGGATTACCCGTGGCTGGCCACGTTACTGACCAAGCGGGTCAAGCGGATTGATTCGGGGTATGACCTGAAGATTCACCGGCAAATCCTGAAACATATTCCGGCGCAGGTTGTGCTGATTCCGCGCAAGGCGGACTAAAAGCATCGCAGGCAAGCCAGCTCCCACATTTGAACAGTGTGAGAGCTGGCTTGCCTACGATGACGATCTAACAAACAACCGATAAGTTAAGCCGGAATCGCCTTGGATTTCGGCTCACGCTCCCACACTCGATGCTGGGCAATGGCCGCAAAGAAGGCCTTGAACGCCTTGGCATCCGCGCCCACGATCAACCCCGCATCCTCCTCCAGTTTCAGCAGGTCCAGCAACGGCTTCACATCGCTGGCTACCGCAATCGCCTTCAGGTGTTTGTAGGCTTCCAGTACGTAATGCAACGCCACGCCATCACCGCTCAGCGCCTTCACGGACTCTTTGCCACCCGGGATAAACACTGCGTCGAAGGCAATGGACGGCATGCCTTCCATCGAGGCGTCGACCGGCAGCGTCTTGCCCTGCGCGGTGGTTACCGGCGCCGAAGTAGGCCCCAGCAACTTGGCATGGGCGCCTTCAGCTTCAAGCGCGGCTTTTAACGCGTCAATGGCCGCACCATCAACGCCGTTGGCTGCCAGAATCGCCACTTTGCGCGTTTTGATATCGCCCGACAGCAAATTCACCTGGCTCAAGGCTGGCGATTCTTTCAACGACGTTTCACGGGCAGGCACGGTGCCCTTGGTCGGCGCCGGCAAGCCGAGGTTTTGCGCAACGCGCTTGGCCAGCTCCAGGTCGATATTGGCCAGGATCTCGTTGACCTGGCGCGCACGGATGAACTCGCGCTCCACCTTGCCCAGCTCAAAACTGTAGGCCGCGATAATGTGCTCTTTCTCGTGGTGGCTCATGCTGTTGTAGAACAGCGTCGCCTGGGAGAAATGGTCACCGAAGGATTCGCTGCGCTCACGTACTTTGTTGGCATCGACGCGCTCGTAGTAGGACTCAAAGCCACCATCGGTAGGACCAGCAGGGGTTTCTTTCGGCCAACCACCATCAATAGAGTTTGGCTCGTAGGACGCACGACCCTTATCAATCACGGTGCGATGCTGAGCGTCGCGCTGGCCGTTATGGAAAGGCACGACAGGCCGGTTGATTGGAATCTCATGAAAGTTCGGCCCGCCCAGTCGGCTGATCTGGGTATCGGTGTAGGAAAACAGACGGCCCTGCAGCAATGGGTCGTTGGTGAAGTCGATGCCCGGCACGATGTGGCCCGGGCAGAACGCAACCTGCTCGACTTCAGCGAAGAAGTTGTCCGGGTTACGGTTGAGCACCATTTTGCCCAGCGGCGTGATCGGTACCAGTTCTTCTGGAATGATCTTGGTCGGGTCGAGCAAGTCGAAATCAAACGTGTGCTCGTCTTCTTCGGCCACGATCTGTACGCCCAGCTCCCACTCGGGGTAATCGCCGCTTTCAATCGCTTCCCACAGGTCACGACGGTGGTAGTCCGTATCTTTACCGGCCAGCTTTTGCGCCTCATCCCATACCAGCGAGCAGGTGCCGACTTTTGGACGCCAGTGGAACTTCACGAAGCTGGACTTACCTTCGGTATTGATCAAACGGAAGGTGTGTACCCCAAAGCCCTGCATGGCGCGCAGGCTTTTTGGAATGGCGCGGTCGGACATGGCCCAGATCACCATGTGCGCGGATTCCGGTTGCAGCGAAACAAAGTCCCAGAACGTATCGTGGGCCGAACCGCCGGTAGGAATCTCGTTATGAGGCTCGGGTTTCACCGCGTGGACGAAGTCAGGAAATTTGATCGCATCCTGGATGAAGAACACCGGCATGTTGTTGCCCACCAGGTCGAAGTTGCCTTCGTCGGTGAAGAACTTCACGGCAAAACCGCGAACGTCACGCACGGTGTCGCCGGAGCCACGCGGGCCCTGCACCGTGGAAAAACGCGCGAACACCGGGGTTTTATGCTCAGGCGTGCGCAGGAAACCTGCCTTGGTCAGCGCCGAATGGTCGCCGTAACTCTGGAAATAGCCATGGGCCCCCGTACCACGGGCATGCACGATGCGCTCAGGGATGCGTTCATGGTCGAAGTGCGTGATCTTTTCACGCATGATGAAGTCTTCCAGCAGCGACGGGCCGCGAGCGCCGACTTTCAGGCTGTTCTGGTTATCGGAAATTTTCACGCCCTGGTTGGTGCGCAGGGCCTGGCCGGTTGCATCGGAACGGAATTCTTCCAACGCCTGCAGCTTGGCGTTGGTGTTGCCACGGTCCAGGGTATCAGTGCCCGCGAGTTCACTCTTCGGCGGGGTGGCTGGCTTCTTGGTACTCATCAGTCAAAACTCCTTATTCAAAGTGGCCAGAGCGGTCCCCGGCTCGTTTGAGCAAAACCCCAGGCACGGCACCTGGGAAATCGAGTTGCTTAAGTAGTGACTGACGCGGTTTTGCACCGTTCCTTTTTTATGACCTTTGATCGCGTTATTGCCAAATGACTGGATGAATACGAAATAAATGCTAAGAAACGCTATACGGACAGGCTAAAATGCGCGCCCGGCTAACCGCTGATCCCTTTTCAATGCGCCCCACAAGGTTCGCTACGTGATCGAGTTTCAAAACGTCCATAAAACCTACCGCGTCGCCGGTAAGGATATCCCCGCCCTGCACCCCACCAGCCTGCGCGTCGCCAACGGCCAGGTGTTCGGCCTGATTGGCCACTCGGGTGCGGGTAAAAGCACACTGCTGCGCCTGATCAACCGCCTGGAAGAACCCAGCGGCGGGCAGATCACGGTCGACGGTGAAGAAGTCACCGCCCTGGATGCCAACGGCCTGCGCCGCTTCCGTCAGCAGGTCGGGATGATCTTCCAGCACTTCAACTTGCTGGCGTCCAAGACCGTGGCCGACAACGTCGCGCTGCCGCTGACGCTCGCCGGTGAACTGTCGCGCAAGGAAATCGACCAACGTGTGGCTGAGCTGCTCGCCCGCGTCGGCTTGTCGGACCACGCCAAGAAGTACCCGGCGCAGTTGTCCGGCGGCCAGAAACAGCGCGTCGGCATCGCCCGAGCCCTGGCGACCAAGCCAAAAATCCTGCTTTGTGACGAAGCCACCAGCGCCCTCGACCCGCAAACCACGGCGTCGGTCCTGCAACTGCTGGCCGAGATCAACCGCGAGTTGAACCTGACCATCGTGTTGATCACCCATGAAATGGACGTGATCCGCCGCGTATGCGACCAGGTCGCCGTCATGGACGCCGGGGTGATCGTCGAGCAAGGCTCGGTGGCCGACGTGTTCCTGCACCCCAAGCACCCGACCACCAAGCGCTTCGTACAAGAAGCCGAACAGGTGGACGAAGGCGAGCAGCGCGACGACTTTGCCCATGTGCCAGGCCGTATCGTGCGCCTGACGTTCCAAGGGGACGCGACCTACGCGCCACTGTTGGGTACCGTCGCACGGGAAACCGGTGTGGACTACAGCATTCTTGCCGGTCGTATCGACCGCATCAAAGACATCCCTTACGGGCAACTGACCCTCGCCGTCACCGGCGGTGACATGGAAGCTGCGTTTGCACGCTTCACCGCCGCAGACGTTCACATGGAGGTGCTGCGCTGATGGACGTGTTCCTGAGTTTCTTCGCCAATATCGACTGGTCTGAAATCTGGCTCGCCACCGGCGACACTATGACCATGCTGTTCGGCTCGCTGTTCTTCACCGTGCTGCTGGGCCTGCCTCTGGGCGTGCTGTTGTTCCTGACCAGCCCGCGCCAGCTGTTCGAACAAAAAGGCCTGTACGCGCTGTTGTCGCTGATCGTGAATATCTTGCGCTCGCTGCCGTTCATCATTCTGTTGATCGTGATGATTCCGTTCACGGTACTGATCACCGGCACGTCGCTGGGTGTTGCCGGTGCGATCCCACCGTTGGTCGTCGGCGCTACGCCATTCTTTGCGCGCCTGGTGGAAACCGCACTGCGCGAAGTGGACCGTGGCATCATCGAAGCCACCCAGGCCATGGGCGCCACCACCCGCCAGATCATCACCAATGCCCTATTGCCCGAGGCCCGCCCTGGCATCTTCGCGGCGATTACGGTGACGGCTATTACACTGGTTTCCTACACCGCGATGGCTGGCGTGGTCGGTGCTGGCGGCCTGGGCGACCTGGCAATCCGTTTTGGCTACCAGCGCTTCCAGACCGATGTGATGGTGGTCACTGTGGTGATGCTGTTGATTCTGGTGCAAATTCTGCAAACCGTCGGCGACCGGCTGGTGGTGCACTTTTCTCGTAAATAACGGCCATTGCCGGCGCGCAGCCGGCAGATGCCCGAACAAGGAGCTTGCTGGATGAAAAAACTACTGGTTGCCTTCGCCGCCGTGGCTGCGTTTTCCGCCCACGCCGAGACCATTACGGTCGCTGCTTCGCCGGTGCCTCACGCCGAAATCCTCGAATTCGTGAAGCCTGCCCTGGCCAAAGAAGGCGTGGACCTGAACGTCAAAGTCTTCACCGACTACGTGCAGCCGAACGTACAGGTGGCTGAAAAGCGCCTGGATGCCAACTTCTTCCAGCACCAGCCGTACCTGGATGAATTCAACAAGGCCAAAGGCACTCACCTGGTGAGCGTCGGCGCCGTGCACCTGGAACCCCTGGGCGCTTACTCCAGCAAGTACAAGAAGCTCGAAGACCTGCCAAGCGGCGCCAACGTGGTGATCCCGAACGACGCCACCAACGGCGGCCGTGCGCTGTTGCTGCTGGCCAAGAACGGCCTGATCACCCTGAAGGACCCGACCAACATCCTGTCGACCATCAAGGACATCACCGGCAACGATAAAAACCTGAAATTCCGTGAACTGGAAGCCGCTACCTTGCCGCGCGTGCTGACCCAGGTCGATCTGGCGCTGATCAACACCAACTACGCCCTGGAAGCCAAGCTGGACCCATCCAAGGATGCCCTGGTGATCGAAGGCAACGACTCGCCTTACGTGAACATCCTGGTGACCCGCGAAGACAACAAGGATGCAGACGCGGTGAAGAAGCTGGTTGCAGCCTTGCACACGCCTGAAGTGAAGAAATTCATCGAAGAGAAGTACAAAGGCGCGATCAAGCCAGCGTTCTGATCTCTCCTGATCTGATCGTTCCCACGCTCTGCGTGGGAACGCCTCTTGTGACGCTCTGGGTCACGCTTGGGGACGCAGAGCGCCCCTAACTGCATTCCCACGCTCAGCGTTGGAACGATCATCAGGTGCTCACTTGCGCTGTAGCAACCCCGGCAACTGCGCCACCAGCTTCTGGTTGTTCAACGGCGCACGAATAAACCCACGCTGGGTACCATCCGGGCCGATCAGTGCGAGGTTACCGCTGTGGTCGACGGTGTAGTTCGGCTTGTTGGTATCCGCCGGAATGAAGGGAATGCTCACCGCATTCGAAACCTTCTGTACATCCTCCACATTCGCGCCAGTCAGGCCTTGGAACTGTGGGTCGAAGTAACCCAGGTACTGCTTGAGCTGCGCCGGGGTATCGCGGTTCGGATCGACGCTCACCAGGATCACCTGCAACTTATCCACAGCCTCTTTGGGCAGTTCGCTCTTGATCTGGCGAAGCTGGGCGAGGGTGGTCGGGCAGATATCCGGGCAGAAGGTGTAACCGAAAAACAGCAGGCTCCACTTGTCCTTCAACTCATTGACCACCACCGGCTGACCTTCCTGGTCAGTCATGGTCACCGCTGGCAACTGGCGGCTTTGCGGCAGCAGAATGATGCCGGCGTCGATCAGCGCAGTGGGGTCGCCCTGGCCTTTGCCCGAGAGCACTTTGTTGACGGTCAGGCCCATGATCAACGCCACCAGGGCCACGAGGATGAAGACGGTTTTTTGAGTTCGAGTCATAGGTTCAACAATAAGTAGTGGTCTACGAGCAGGGCGATAAACAGCAGCAGCAAGTACCAGATAGAGTACTTGAACGTGTTGATCGCCGCGTGCGGCTGGCTGCCACGGTACAACACCCAGGCCCATTGCAGAAAGCGCGCCCCCAATACCAGCGCAAAGCCCAAGTAGAGCAGCCCGCTCATGTGGATAACGTAGGGCATCAGGCTTACCGCCAGCAGGGCGAAGGTGTACAGCAGGATATGCACCTTGGTGTAGTGCTCGCCATGGGTGACCGGCAGCATCGGGATGTCGGCCTTGGCGTATTCCTCTTTGCGGTGAATAGCCAGGGCCCAGAAGTGTGGCGGAGTCCAGGCGAAGATGATCAGCACCAGCAGCAAGGGTTCGGCACTCACATGCCCAGTGACAGCCACCCAACCCAGCAGCGGTGGCGCCGCACCGGCCAGACCGCCGATGACAATATTCTGCGGCGTCGCTCGCTTGAGAAAGCCGGTGTAGATCACCGCATAACCCAGCAGCGAAGCCAAGGTCAGCCAGGCCGCCAGCGGGTTGGTAAACGCCAATAGCAGAGCCAATCCTGCAATCGCCAGGAACAACGCAAACGCTAACGCCGCCATCGGCGAGACACGCCCCTCAGCCATCGGCCGCTTGTGCGTGCGCGCCATCACGGCATCAATCCGTCGATCCACTACATGATTGACCGCCGCCGCGCCGCCGGCACACAGGGCAATGCCGAGGTTGCCGAACACCAGCACTGTCCAGGGCACACCGGCGCGGGTGGCAAGGAACATGCCCACCAGCGAAGTGATCAGCATCAGCACCACCACTTTGGGCTTGGTCAGCTCCAAATAGTCACGCCAGATCGCCCGGTCGCGACGTGCGCCGATCACGGTCGCCATGGCAGTTCTCCTTTAAGGGTGATCAGACCTGACACCTGCTTGCGCGGGATAAAACGCCAGCCAAACAGGCGCGGGTGTCGCACCCGAACCAGGCTGGTGCGCGCGTGATAATTGACCAGCACCAGCGTCATCAACAACGTTGCCCCGCCAGCGTTGTGCGCGACCGCCACCGGCAGCGGCAGGCCGAACGCCACATTGCTCACCCCCAGGCAGATCTGCGCGGCCAGGGCGATCAACAACAAGCCGGCCAGGCGCGTCATCCCCACTGCCCGCAGTTGCCAGGCCAAACCGAGCAGCACCAGCGTGACCAGCACGGCGCCGATGCGATGCGTCAGGTGGATGGCGGTGCGCGCTTCGCTGTCGAGCTGGCCCCCCAGGTAATTGGGGCCGATGTGCTGGGTCAGGTGAAAACCATTGGCGAAGTCCGCTGCCGGCCACCATTGGCCGTGGCAGGTGGGCAAATCGACACAGGCCACCGCGGCGTAGTTGGAACTGACCCAGCCGCCCAGGGCGATCTGCCCGATCACCAGCACCAGGCCCGCCGTCGCCCAATATTGTAGGCGCTTGGGCACGACCAGCGCCGGTAGTACGCCGGACAGCCGCAGGGTCAGCAGAAACAGCAGGCTCAAGGTCGCAAAGCCGCCCAAAAGATGCCCTGTGACCACTTGCGGCCAGAGCTTCAAGGTCACGGTCCACATGCCAAACGCCGCTTGGGCGAACACCACCGTCAGCAGGAACAGCGGCAGCTTCACCGGCTGGCCCGGATCGCGTCGATGACGCCACGAACGCGCCGCCAGCAGCGCGATCAACAGGCCCAGGCTGCCCGCGAAGTAGCGATGGGTCATCTCGGCCCAGCCTTTGTCGGCCTCCACCGGCGTGTCGGGAAAGTGCAACTCGGCATGAGCCAGTTGGGCTTCGCTTTGCGGCACGCTGATAAAGCCATAGCAGCCCGGCCAGTCCGGACAGCCGAGGCCGGCGTGGGTCAGGCGGGTATAAGCACCGAGCAGCACGACAAACAACGCCAGTAACGTGGCAAACAGCGCGAGGCGAAATCCAGGCTTGGCCATGAGGGTGCCCTTATCCGATGTTCGACAGTTTCAGCAGCAGGCGCAGATCGTTGAGCAAGTCCTTGCCCTTGACCTTGGCGTCGTAGCGCAGCACCAGATTGCCGTGGGGGTCGACGATCCACAATTGCGCATCGCCAGGCGCGGCAGCGTTCCTGGTAAAGGTCGACACATCCAGCGGGTAGCGCTGCAGCTGTGGATATTCGGCTTTGAGCTTGGCCTCGTATTCGCCGCTCAACGGTTGCGCACCCGCCAGGGCATGGCTGGCACGGGATGCATCACGGCCAAGGCTGATCTGCAGCTGACGCGCCAGGTAGACCAGTTGCTGGCAATTGGCAGCACAGGCGGTGGGGGCGGTGACCAGCAGTTGCCAGCGCTGTTCATCGGCCTGCACGCCGATGTCGGCGCGGGTCTGGCCGTTGCCAATCAGTTCGCCGTGATAGCTGCGGCTGTCCGGCACCCAGAACTGCAATTTGTACATGAAGGTGGCCAGCACCATCGGGCCGATCACCATCATCAGGATCAAAATCAGCTGCCAGCGCCCCTTGCGCCGATCAGGCGTGTCAGATGTGCTGGGTGGATTCATGACCGCTCCCATGGGGCTTCTCCTTTTTGTTATGCCATCCGAGGTAGAGGTAAAGCGCCAGCAACGCCATGGCCATGGCGAACCATTGCACAGCGTAGGCCAGGTGTTTTTCCGGGCCCATGGCGACCACAGGCCAGCTGGTTTCGTAGGTACCGGGGCCCGCTTCGGCACGCAGCTCATAGGCAAAGCCACTGCGCCCCAGTTCGCCCCACAGGGCGGCAGGGTGCAGCGCGGTCAGCAGGCGCGGCCATTGCGTGCTGGCCGGGTCGGCATGCAGTTGGAAGGTCTCGCCGGGGGCGACGTACACCCAGGCGTCGAGGTTCAGCGTCTGTTCAGGGGTTGTAAAGGCGGGCGCGATACGCCGGTCCGGCCAGGGCAGCCAGCCGCGATTGAGCAACAGCCACAGGCCGCTGGCCTGGTCATGAAAGGGTTGCAGCAACTCGACACCGGCCTTGCCGTCACGCATGCGGTTATCCAGCAATACGCTGTGTGCACCATCCAGTTGCCCGCGAAGGTGAACGCGACGGAAGGCTGGATCAGCCATGTCATTGAGCTGAGCACTGCTGACCGGCTCGGCGGCGCGGCGCTCGGCATAACGGTCTACCAACAGTTGCTTTTCGTGCCCGCGGGACAATTGCCAAAACCCCAGGCCCACCATCAACGGCAGCAACACCAGTACCACCAGCGTCGGCGCGATGCCCGGGCGAAAGCGTTGCATGGCACTGGCTATACTCGATCTCATCGCCCCTCCCCAATTAGCCCGGAGCCAGACCATGCTCAAAGCCGCCATTGCCCTGATGCTGATCGCGACCGTCGTGAGCCTGTTCAGTGGCTTGTTCTTCTTGGTCAAGGACGAGGGCAACTCCAACCGCCTCGTCACTGCCTTGACCGTGCGTGTCACCCTGGCCGTGATCACCGTGGGCTTGATCGCCTGGGGCTTTTTCAGCGGCCAATTGGTCTCTCATGCGCCGTGGTAAGCCGCGTCAGAGCACATAGACAAAGAAAAACAGCCCGATCCACACCACGTCCACAAAGTGCCAATACCAACTGGCCGCCTCAAAACCGAACTGGTGCTCGGCATTGAAATGCCCGCGCAGGATACGCATCAGCATCACAAACAGAATGATGGTGCCGATGGTCACGTGGGCGCCGTGAAAGCCCGTGAGCATGAAGAACGTCGCGCCGTACACCCCCGAACCCAAGGTAAGGCCCAACTCTTTGTAGGCGTGGATGTATTCCTCGGCCTGGAACCCGAGAAAGGCCAAGCCCAGCAGCACGGTGATCGCCAGCCAGAGTTTCAGCGCACCACGATGGCCTTTGCGCAGGGCATGGTGGGCAATGGTGATGGTTACGCTGGAACTCACCAGCAGGATGGTGTTCACCAATGGCAGGCCCCAGGGGCTGATGGTGCCTTTGGGCGCAGGGTAGAGCTTGGGGTCGGGGTTGTTCAGCAGGGGCCAGGCAAACTCAAAGTTCGGCCACAGCATGTGCGCAATGCCCTTGGGCCCCTCGCCCGCCAACCAAGGCCCGGCCCAGACACGCACGTAGAACAGCGCACCAAAAAAGGCGATGAAGAACATCACCTCCGAAAAGATGAACCAGGTCATGCCCCAGCGGAACGAGCGGTCCATCTGCGCGCTGTACAGCCCGGCGCGACTTTCCTTGATCACCGCGCCAAACCAGCCAAACAGCATATAGGCCAGCAACAAACCGCCGACGAAAAAGATCCACGGCCCGTGGGATTCGGGCCGCGCGGCCTTCAAGTCGTTGAACCACACGGCCAGGCCATACACGGTGACCAGCAGGCCAATCGTGGCAATTATTGGCCATTTGCTTTGCGCTGGTACGTAGTACGTATCATGAGTCGACATGTATTCGCTCTCCTGATTGAGGGGGCAAACAGTAGCTAGCCCCCGGTCCTGACGGCCACGGGCGGCTGGCGCGCAGTGATATCGAACAGCGTGTACGCCAGGGTCAAATGCTTCACATCCTTGGGCATCGCGCGGTCGACGATGAAACGTACGGGCATCTCAATGCGCTCACCGGGCTGCAACACTTGCTGGGTGAAGCAGAAGCATTCGGTCTTGTGGAAGTACATCGCCGCTTCGGCCGGGGAAATGCTGGGTATCGCCTGGGCTGTCATCGGCTTATCGGTGGGGTTGTAGGCCACGAACAGCATCTCGTTGACTGCACCGGGGTTGACCACAATCTCATCGGCCTTGGAGTGGAATTCCCAGACCATGTCGATGGCGTTGGTGGACAGAAACTGCACCCGCACCTGGCGCGAGGGGTCAACCATTTGCTCACCCTCGTACTGCCCGGCGGTCTTGCCGTTGATGCCGAACGCCTTGCACATCACGTCGTAGATCGGCACCAGGGCGAAGCCAAAGGCGAACATCGCCAGCACCAGGATCAGCAGGCGGGTGACCAGGCGCTTGAGCGGGACGGAGTCAGCCATGGCGCCCACCTGGCTTTGGACTTTCTGTGGGAGCTGGCTTGCCTGCGATGAGGGCCTGGGGGTTGGTAGATTCAGCGCCTGACCTACCGCCATCGCGGGCAAGCCCGCTCCCACAGGGGGAGTATAGGGAGGGCTTCATTTGACCTCCGGCGGCGTGGTGAAGGTGTGATACGGCGCGGGTGAGGGCACGCTCCATTCCAGGCCCTCGGCGCCATCCCACGGCTTGGCCGGCGCAGGCGGGCCGCCACGGATGCACTTGATGACAATGAACAGGAAGAAGATCTGCGTGGCGCCAAACATGAAGGCACCAATGGACGAGACCATATTGAAGTCAGCGAACTGCAGGTTGTAGTCCGGCACTCGGCGCGGCATACCGGCCAGCCCCACAAAGTGCATGGGGAAGAACGCCATGTTCATGCCCACGAAAGACAACCAGAAGTGCAGCTTGCCCAAGGTTTCGTCGTACATATGGCCGGTCCATTTCGGCAGCCAGTAGTAGGCAGAAGCGAAGATCCCGAAGATCGCGCCGGGCACCAGTACGTAATGGAAATGCGCCACCACAAAGTAGGTGTCGTGGTACTGGAAGTCCGCCGGCGCAATCGCCAGCATCAGCCCGGAGAAGCCGCCGATGGTGAACAGGATCACAAAGGCCACCGCAAACAACA
The DNA here is from genome assembly GCF_001907715.1 of Pseudomonas sp. BTN1. Taxonomy (NCBI): domain Bacteria; kingdom Pseudomonadati; phylum Pseudomonadota; class Gammaproteobacteria; order Pseudomonadales; family Pseudomonadaceae; genus Pseudomonas; species Pseudomonas sp. BTN1. The sequence goes on from NZ_MPBM01000019.1 coordinate 57,299, forward strand.
TCGGCGTCTCGAACGTCAGTGAGCCTTGCCACATGGTGCTGACCCAGTTGAACACCTTTACGCCCGTGGGCACGGCAATCAGCAGGGTGGCGTACATGAAGAACAGCTCACCCACCAGCGGAATGCCCACCACGAACATGTGGTGCGCCCACACGATGAACGACAGGAACGCGATGCTCGCGGTGGCGTAGACCATCGAGGTGTAACCGAACAGCGGCTTGCGCGAGAAGGTAGGGATGATCGAGCTGACGGCGCCAAAGGCCGGCAGGATCATGATGTACACCTCGGGATGCCCGAAGAACCAGAACACGTGCTGGAACAGCACCGGATCACCACCACCGGCCGCACTGAAGAAGCTGGTGCCAAAGTGAATGTCCATCAGCATCATGGTCACGCAGCCCGCCAATACCGGCATCACCGCGATCAGCAGGAATGCGGTGATCAGCCAGGTCCACACGAACAGCGGCATTTTCATCAGGGTCATGCCCGGCGCACGCAGGTTGAGGATGGTGGCGACCACGTTGATCGCGCCCATGATCGAACTGATGCCCATCAGGTGGATGGCAAAGATAAAGAACGTCACGCTTTCCGGCGCATAAGTGGTAGAGAGCGGGGCGTAGAAGGTCCAGCCGAAATTCGGCCCGCCGCCGGGCGTGAACAAGGTGGACACCAGCAACAGGAACGCCGCCGGCAACAGCCAGAAGCTGAAATTGTTCATGCGCGGCAGGGCCATGTCCGGCGCGCCGATCATCAACGGGATCATCCAGTTGGCCAGGCCAACAAACGCCGGCATCACCGCGCCGAATACCATGATCAACCCGTGCATGGTGGTCATCTGGTTGAAGAACGCCGGCTGCACGATCTGAAGGCCCGGCTGGAACAACTCGGCGCGGATCACCATGGCGAACGAGCCGCCGAGCAGGAACATGGTGAAGGCGAACCACAGGTACATGGTGCCGATGTCTTTGTGGTTGGTGGTCAGCACCCAGCGCATCAAGCCTTTGGCGGGGCCGTGGGCGTGGTCGGCATGACCGTGGTCGATCACAGTGCTCATGGCCGTTCTCCTGCAAGCGAGTGAGCGGGACGATTCAGGGCATTGGCAATGAAAGTCGTCATTTGCTTTGGGCCTGTTTCAGAGCCAGCACGTCTTTGGGCGTGACCATGTCGCCTTTGTTATTGCCCCAGGCGTTACGCTCATAGGTCACCACAGCGGCGATATCCACTTCAGAGAGCTGCTTGCCGAAGGCTGCCATCGCGGTGCCGGGCTTGCCGTGATACACGATGCTCAGATGGTCTTTGGCCGGCCCGGTGGCGATTTTCGAGCCCTTGAGCGCTGGGAACATCGGTGGCAAGCCTTGGCCCTCGGCCTGGTGACAGGCCACGCAAGTGGTGTGATAGACCTTGTCGCCACGTGCCACCAGTTCGTCCAGTGTCCATTCCTTGGAGGTCAACTCCTTGAGCTTGGCGGCCTCCTCCTTACGCTCGCCCAGCCAGGTGTCGTAGTCAGCCTTGGACTTGACCTCCACCACGATGGGCATGAAGCCATGGTCCTTGCCACACAGTTCGGCGCACTGGCCACGGTAGATGCCGGGCTTCTCGACGCGGGTCCAGGCCTCGTTGACGAAGCCGGGGATGGCGTCGCGCTTGACCGCAAAGGCCGGCACCCACCAGGAATGGATCACATCGGCGGCGGTCACTAGAAAGCGCACCTTGGCGCCCACCGGCAATACCAGCGGCTGGTCGACTTCCAACAGGTAGTGCTCACCCTTGGTGGCCTGGTTATGGATCTGCTCGGCGGGGGTGGCCAGGTTGCTGAAGAACTCCACATCCTGACCCAGGTATTTGTAGTGCCACTTCCACTGATAGCCGGTGACCTGGATATCGATATCCGACTCACTGCTGTCGTAGATGTTGATCAGGGTCTTGGTGGCCGGAATAGCCATGGCCACCAGGATCAGCAAGGGCACCACGGTCCAGAGGATTTCCACGGTGGTGCTTTCGTGAAACTTGGCCGCTACCTGGCCCGTGGACCGACGGTGCAGGATCATCGACCAGAACATCGCGCCAAACACGACGATGCCGATCACCACACAGATCCAGAAAATGGTCATGTGCAGGTCAAACACAGCGTGGCTGACTTCAGTAGCCCCTGGCGCCATATTCGTAGTCCAGGCGGCGTGCGCCTGGCCGAATACCGACCACAACAGGAGGCCCATCCAAACGTGTGGATGTCGCGTCATTGCGGGTTCCCCTTTATGTTTCTTGTTATCCCGCCGGTTTGCACCTGCGGCGAAGGGAGCGGCTTCCATACTGCTTACAACCGCCAAGCCTTGCCTGCGTCATGCAGTTGGGCGTCATCAGCTAATTGCGTACAAAATCGAGTATAGACAGCCGTAGCAACCCCGCAATGTGTGGGGGCAAATGAATAGAAACAGACAGACGGAGCCCGTAAAATAGGCAGCGGAATCGTTTATCCGACGAACGATGGCATTTCGATATAACCCCTGCCTATAACCATGAAATAATTATGACAAATGCGTCTTAGGCGCTCGTATAAACGAACTACCTTATCTTCTCCCTTTTCCTACGCCTGCTTCACTGGAGCCCTCATGAACACCGCCGCATTGCGCGAGCAGATTTCCCGTGCCCATCAACACGAAGCCAGCACCGGCCAGCTCGTCAGCCAGCTGAAAAAACAAGTGCCGCACCTGCATTCGTCCATCGCCCTGGCTGACGGTGATCGCAACATGGTCATGACCCGTTTTGTGACCGCTTACATCGACCTGGTTCCTGATTTGCTCGACGCCGCCAATGACGTGGCCCGTGAGGCCGGGATTGAAAGCCAGATCAAACCGGTACTGAAAATCGCTGAACATTTCTTCCTGCAGCCGCCAGCGATTCTGGCCGGCCACGACGGCCTTGATGGCCTGCTGGATGAGGCCTACCTGGCGCATCGCCTGGTCGAAGAAGTAAACGATCTGTATATCAAGCATTTTGGCCAGCCGTTGATTCCAGCGGATACCACCGTGGCCAACGTGATCGCCCATCAACTGATCGGTGAAGACTTCGCCAATCAATTGGATGAAGCCGTGCACCTGGCGGTGGATGAGATGCTTAACGAGGAAAGCTTTGCGCTGGAGTCGGTCGAGGCCTATCGCGAACAGCTCAAGAGCCCGCAGACCGAAGCGTCCTGGAAGCGCTGGCCATGCCTGTCGCGCCAGCTTGGGGTTGAGCTGTCGCTGGATCAGCCTGCGTAGACTTCAGATCCGATAGGGATCCAATGTGGGAGCCGGGCAAGCCCGGCTCCCACAGTTTTTTGAGGGGTCAGGCAGGCGCTGAGCCGATCCCCACTGTCGTTCGCACCCGACCTTCCAGCCGACGCTTCAACCCACGCGCCTCGATCACCAACGTCGAGCCCTTGGCCGCGTTGGCCCGGCCCCATTCTTCCAGCAACTCCAGGCAAGAGTGGTCGATGTAACTCAAGTTGCTCAACGGCACATGCAGGGTGGTCCCCGCAGGCACCGCCGACAAAACCTGAGTCAACGCCGGCACCTTCAGAAAGGTCGCCGCCCCCGTCAAACGCAGCTCCATCTCACCTTCCTGGGGCAGGTCGATCAGGCTGACTTTCAGGCGCGAGGCCTTGAAGGCCAACTTGAGCAATGTGAGCCCGAAGCCCACCAGCACGCCGGTCAGCAAATCGGTAAAGATGATTGCAAGCGCGGTGGCCGCATAGGTGAACATCGGCATCCGCCCATAGCGCCCCAGCGCCTTGAACGCCTTGACGTCTACCAGCTTGATCCCGGTGTATACCAGCACACCCGCCAGGCTCGCGACCGGAATGCTCTGCAGCACGCTCGACAGCAAAAGCACGAAACCCAGCAACCACAGGCCATGGAACATCGCCGACAGACGCGTGGTAGCACCAGCCTGGACGTTAGCCGAGCTGCGTACGATCACGCCGGTCATTGGCAATGCACCCACCAGGCCGCAGAGCATGTTGCCCACGCCTTGGGCCGACAATTCCTTGTCGAAATCTGAACGTTGACCACTGTGCATGCGGTCCACCGCTGCGGCAGACAGCAGGGTTTCGGCACTGGCAATAAACGCCACGGCGAATGCCGCGATCAAAAGCTGTGGATCTGCCAGGTTCAGCAGGTCGCTGGGGCGCAGCCAGTCGATAGCGTCCGCCAGGTTTTCCGGGACTTCCACTCGCTTGACCTGCAACGCCAGCACTAGGCTGGCGACAGTGGCCAGGCCCACGCCAAGCAACGCGCCAGGCACAAACCGCAGTTGTTGCGGGCGGAATTTGTCCCACAGGTACATCACCAACATCGTCGACAGGCCGAGTACGCCAGCCTGCCAGCCGAGGCCGCCGCCGAAGGTAGGAATCGCTTCAGCCAGCGCTGCCGGGAAGCCTGCGAGGTTATCCAGCCCTGACGGCTTGGGCGCGCCGTCGAGCATCACATGGATCTGCGACAGCACGATCAACACGCCAATACCGGCCAACATGCCGTAGACCACCGCCGGCGCGGTGACGCGAAACCAGCAGCCCAGGCGTAAACGCCCGGCCACCAATTGCAGGAAGCCGGCCAGCAACAGGATCGGCCCCAGCATCAGCATGCCGTGCTGGCGCACCAGTTCGAACACCAGTACCGCCAGACCCGCCGCCGGGCCGCTGACTTGCAGCGGCGAGCCGGCCAGCCAGCCCACCACCAAGCCGCCGATGATGCCAGTGATCAGGCCTTTGGCCGGCGGCATGCCGGACGCAATCGCGATGCCCATGCACAGTGGCAAGGCGACCAGAAAAACAACCACCGAGGCGAGCAGCTCCCGTGGCAATACAGCTTTCAATTGAGCAGCACGCATGATGACTCTCCCGAGGCATTCGCCGGGCGCGGTAAAGCCTGGCTGCATCCATGGCAGCCACCGCATTACCCGGCAGGGAAGTGTTTTAGAAGCGCGCTTTAGGCGTCGCTGAAGGGATCGGCTCGGTGCCGTTCAGCGGTCGGAACGCCGCTTTTTCCGCATCGTAGGCCCGGATTTCGCTGGTCTCGATGTTGTAGATCCAACCATGGATAAACAAATGACCATTGGCCATGCGCGAAGCCACGGAAGGGTGGGTGCGCAAATGTTGCAGTTGGGCGATAACGTTTTCTTCGGTCAGCACCGCCATGCTCTCGCCTTCGTTGGCGCAGTCGCAGTTGTCATGGACCATTGTCTTGGCGACCTCGGCGTGACGCAACCAGGCCTTGACCGTTGGCATCTTCTCCAGGCTGTCGGGGTTGAGCACCGCACGCATGGCGCCGCAGTCCGAATGCCCGCACACGATGATGTGCTGTACGCCAAGGGCGAGCACCGCGTACTCGATGGCCGTGGAAACACCACCGTTCATCTGGCCGTAAGGCGGCACCACGTTACCGACGTTACGGGTCACGAACAGGTCGCCTGGGGAGCTTTGGGTAATCAGCTCGGGCACGATGCGCGAGTCGGCGCAGGTGATGAACATCGCCCGTGGGCTCTGGGCGGTGGCGAGTTTCTTGAAGAGTTCTTCCTGCTGGGGGAAGACGTCGTGATGGAAATGCAAAAAGCCGTCAACGATATGCTGCAGCGCTGCATCGGCGGATTCCGCCACCTGAGGGGCTGAAGCCGACGCAGCCAACGGCTGTTTATCCTTGTCACTCATGATTCATCCTCTTGATCAATGCAGGGGAGGGTTCAGGTCAGTTCGACGCCATGGCGGTGAAATAGTTGTAAAACAAGCACCGGCCAGGCCGCCGACTCATCAGTCACTCGCTGAACAAGGTAACCGTCGAAACTTAACTCAAACTGAATGAACCGCTCTAGAACGCGGGTTTCAGTGATGTCAAAACGCGACTATTCCTACAGCAAAGGTGCACGTCTCTCCATCAGTCTACAACAAAGTCATCTGCCTGCCCGGTGGGCAAAACACCGTGCAATCGAGGTTGAACCCTTCCCGCCGATTCAGCCCCAGGCGCTTGATTGCCTTGCTGAAACGCTGCGCCAGCAAATCGGCAAACGGCCCCTCACCACGCATGCGCACGCCAAACCGGCTGTCATACACCTCACCCCCGCGCACCTGGCGCACCAGGCTCATCACATGGGCCGCACGCTGGGGGTAATGGGCCGCCAACCACTCCTCGAATAACGGCGCCACCTCCAACGGCAGGCGCAGCATCATATACGCCGCGCTTTGTGCGCCGGCCGCGTGAGCTTCGGTAAGCAGGCTCTCCAGCTCGCTGTCGTTGATCATCGGGATCATTGGCGAGCACAGCACGCCCACCGGGATACCCGCGTCGCGCATTACCCGAATCGCCCGCAGCCGTGCCTTGGGCGCTGCGGTGCGCGGTTCCAAGATGCGCTTGAGCTCATCGTCCAGGCTGGTGAGGCTGATCATCACCGCCACCAGGCGCTGGCGGGCCAACTCGGTCAGCAGGTCGAGGTCGCGCAGGATCAGCGAGCCCTTGGTGATGATCGTCACTGGGTGGCGGTAGCGCAGCAGGACTTGAAGGGTTTGCCGGGTGATCCGGTATTCGCGCTCGATTGGCTGGTACGGATCGGTATTGGAGCCCAGGTTGATCGGCGCACACACGTAGCCCGGCTTCGACAACTGCTGTTCCAGCACATCGGCCGCGTTGCTCTTGGCAATCAATCTGGTTTCAAAGTCCAGCCCGGGCGACATGTCCCAATAGGCGTGGCTTGGCCGTGCATAGCAGTAGATGCAACCATGTTCACAACCGCGATACGGATTGATGGACCGATCAAACGGCAAGTCCGGGGAGGTGTTGCGGGTGATGATGGTCTTGGCCGTTTCGATACGCACTTCGGTGCCTTGGGTCGGCGGCACTTCCTGGTACCAACCGTCGTCCTCGGCCACGCTGACGGTGGGTGCAAAGCGATTGTGCAGGTTAGTGGCCGTACCCCGGCCACGGGGCGGCAGCGCAGTAGACATGAAAACGCCTCGATACTGTTTTTATATACAGTATCGAGGCGCGAAGCTTCTGACCAGTGCCGTTGGGCGGCCAGCGAACTTATCAGTGCTTTTGCGTCACCTGCCCCAGGTCATCGCCCGAGGTGGTGTGCAGATCGTTTTTGCGCAGATCCGCCACATCGCTCGCCTTGACCGGTGCGCCCTGGTTGCCCCAACTGCCACGGATAAAACTGACCACATCCGCCACTTCCTGGTCCGACAGACGCCAGGCAAACGCCGGCATGGTGAAGGTTGACGGCGCCGCATGGGTGGCCGGCAAGGTGCCGCCGTTCAACACAATGTTGATCAACGACGTGGCATCTGCCGTCTGCAGCACCGGGTTGCCCGCCAGCGCCGGGAATACCCGCGTATAGCCATGGCCGTCGGTACGGTGGCAGGCCGCGCAGTTGTCGATATACACCGACGCACCCGGCTTGCTGTCGTCCCCCTTCCACAACGCTTGCGCTACCTGCTTGTCGTACTGGTGCGGCTGATCCTTGGGATCGACCGCCGGCAGGCTCTTGAGGTAACGGGCGATGGCGGTCAGGTCATCTTCCGACATGTACTGCATGCTGTGCACGACCACATCACTCATGCCGCCGAATACCGCGCTGCGGTCGCTGCGACCGGTCTTGAGGAACTGCACCAACTGCTCCTCGCTCCAGCTGCCGAGACCGTCCTTGTGGTCGCCGCGCAGGCTTTTGGCAATCCAGCCTTCCAACGGCGCACTGCCAGAGAGGAAGGCGCTGCCGTCCGTGGCACTCAGGGCTTTTTCCTGCATGGTCAGGGCACGCGGCGTATGGCAGGCGCCGCAATGTCCGAGACCTTCCACCAGGTAGGCACCGCGATCGATCACCGGGTCGGCAGCGGCTTGCGGCTGATGCGCCTCGACTGCCGGGGCAAACATCCAGCGCCAGGCCGCCAACGGCCAACGCATGCTCAGGGGCCAGGGAATATCGCTGTCCTTGTTTTCCTGGGCGACCGGTTCGACCCCCTTCATGAAGTACGCATACAACGCTTGCATATCGCTGTCGCTGACGCGCGCGTAAGACGGGTAGGGCATCGCCGGGTAAAGCGTACTACCGTTCTTGGCGACGCCATGGCGCACGGCCTTGTCGAAATCCTCGAAGCTGTAGTCGCCCAGGCCGGTCTTGTCCGGGGTGATGTTGGTGGAATAGATCACGCCAATCGGTGTTTCCATCGGCAGGCCGCCAGCGAAGGGCTTGCCACCCTTGGCGGTATGGCAGGCAACACAGTCGCCGGCGCGCGCCAGGTATTCACCCTGTTTGATCAGATCGGTTTCGGCAGCGCTGATCGAGCAGCTGCTGAACAGCGCCAGGGAGGCAATAACGAATGCTTTCATGGTCATCGCTCCTTATGCCTGAACCAGTGGGCCGGGGTTTTTGAGGTACTGCTCGCGAATCGCGCGAGCCGACCAATAGGTCAACGCTGCCACCAGGCCGGTAGGGTTGTAGCCCAAGCCTTGTGGGAAAGCGGAAGCACCAGGGACGAAGACGTTGTGCACATCCCAGCTCTGCAAGTAGCGGTTCAACGCACTGGTTTTCGGGTCGGTACCCATGATCGCGCCACCGTTGAGGTGGGTGGTCTGGTAGGAGGCGGTATTGAAATGCTCACCGACCTTTTTACCCAGCACGGCGATGGCCTTGGGGTTCATGGCCTGGGCCACTTTGCCCATTTTTTCCATCATGAAGCGGTTCATCTTGATGTCGTTTTCTTGCCAGTCGAAGGTCATGCGCAGCAGCGGCAGGCCGTAGGCATCGCGGTAAACCGGGTCCAGATCCAGGTAGTTGCTCCGGTAGGACTGATGGGCACCGTGGGAATCCATTGAGACTTGATGGGTGTAGTAATCGGCGGTGGCGCGCTTCCAGGCACTGCCCCACGCCGGCGTGCCCGGCGGGTTGGACGTACCGGCAATCGGCCGGCTGCCCGCCTGGTTGACCCACATCGGCGACCCCCCCACAAAGCCATGGGGGCCATGGTCAAAGTTGTCGGCGTTGAAGTCGTCGATGGCCACGCCATTGCCGCCCGCGCCGATAAAGTTGTTGGTGTGGGTGTCCTTGTCGAAGAACGCCTTGATGGTGCCCATGTTCTGGTAGGCGAAGTTGCGGCCTACCACACCCTCGTTGGTAATCGGGTCGTAGGGCTTGCCGATGCCCGACAGCAGCATCAGGCGCACGTTATGGAACTGGAATGCGCCAAGAATCACCAGGTCGGCCGGTTGTTCACATTCGCGGCCCTGGGCGTCGATGTAGGTCACGCCGGTGGCTTTCTTCTTGGTGCTGTCGAGGTTGACCTTGAGCACGTGGGAATTGGGCCGCAGCTCGAAGTTGGGCACCTGGCGCAAGGCCGGCAGGATGTTCACGTTTGGCGATGCTTTGGAATACATGTAGCACACGTAGCCACTGCAAAAACCGCAGAAGTTGCACGGGCCCATCTGCGCACCGTAGGGGTTGGTGTACGGCCCCGACGTGTTGGCCGAAGGCAGGTTGTAAGGTTTGTAACCTACGTCGGTCGCCGCTTTCTGAAACAGCTGGGCGGAGACGGTATTTTTCTGCGCCGCAAGCGGAAACGGGTTGGATCGATCCGGCGCGTAGGGGTTGCCGCCACGGCCTTCGCCGACCAGTTGGCCCTTGACCGTCCAGGCTTGCCCGGAGGTGCCAAAGACTTTTTCCGCATAATCGAAAAACGGCTCCAGCTCTTCATAGCTGACGCCGAAGTCCTGGATGGTCATGTCCTTGGGAATGAAGTTCTTCCCGTAGCGCTCTTCGTAATGGCTGCGCATGCGCAGCTCAATTGGATCAACGCGAAAATGCACGCCCGACCAGTGCAGCCCCGCACCACCAACGCCATTACCCGGCAAGAACGCGCCCAACTGACGATTGGGCAGGGCGACGTCATTCACGCTGTGGCGAATGGTCACCGTTTCTTTGGAGATGTCCTGGAACAGCTTCTTACGCACGCTGTAGGTCAATTCGTCGATGACCTGGGGATAGTTGCCGTCTGGATAAGTGTCCTGCATCGGGCCGCGCTCCAGCGCTACCACGTTGAGGCCCGCTTCTGTCAGCTCTTTGGCCATGATCGCGCCCGTCCAGCCGAAGCCCACAATCACTGCATCCACTTTCTTCATGATGGTCGCCACGTTTACGCCCTCTCGCCGCGAATGGAAACAGCCGGGAAGGGGTATTGCTCGTTGCGTTCCACCCAATCCATGAAATCGGCGCGGGCGCCGGGGAAGCCGATCATGGTCCAGCCGACCATGCCTTTATTACCGCCGTGGATAGGGTCGCAGAAGAAGCCTTCCTTGGTGTTTTGCAGCAAAAGGTTGAAGAACATCTTGGGCGGCACCGCGTCGAAGTGCGCCGCCACTTCGCTGCCGCCAGCCTCCAGACGCCTAAGCATATCGTCTCGGGTAGCGCTGTCTTGCGCAGCAAAAGCTTTACCGTTGAACGCTTTCGACCAGGCATCCGTCGCAGCAATACCCAGGCGATAGATCTCCTTGGGCACCAATTTGCTCTGCCAGCCCATCTCCGGCGCCGCATCGGCGTTGAACGGGCCTTGCATGAACCACAGGGCGCCACTGGCGTAAGGGGTGTTCATCTGGCGGTCGATGTATTCCGGCGCGCCAGCCTCCAAGGCACCGGGTCCCTGGGCGTCAGCGGGAATCAAGCGCTCGACGGCGGCGTTGATAAACGCCCATTCCTCGGCCGTGAAATAGCTTGGCTCGTAGGCTTTGTCGCTGACCGCGGGTTTGGCCGGCTCGGCCTGGGCCGGTTCCGGAGTGGCCATCAACATCGAACCGCCAAGGCCGGTGCTGGCAACCGTGACCACCGGGATCAAGGTCAAGGATTTGCGTAAAAAGTCACGCCGGGGGTTGTCTTGATCTTGATCAGACATGGGTACACCTCATCATGTGGTCACGGGTTTATCCGCCGCTTCTGGGAGCAGCGTGAAGGCTTTGCCGCTAATTGGATCCAAGCAGACACAGCACAATGGCAAACATTAGTTACAAATGATAGCAGGCTAAGAATTCAGAGGCGTCAATTCGGCGACAAAAACACCGGATCAGATAGCAAGTATCACGATTCTTTGACGCGAACCTCACGCCTTATTGACCCGCCGTGAGTGAGTCTGTGGCCCATCAACCACTTCCTCGCTCGGTCACAACGTTCATGTTCAACACACGCATACTGCTCGCTCTCGGCCTGGCGCTCATGAGCCTGCTCAACACCGTACAAGCCGATGAGGCTGCGTCGATCCGCTCGCCGGAATGGGCCCAGCCGGTGGGTAACCAATACAACCTGCATCAAATGACACCCACGCTCTATCGCAGTGCATTGCCGGACGAGCGTGCGCTGCCGCTGTTGCACACGCTCAAGATCGCTACGGTCATCAACTTCCTGCCGGAATCTGATGCGCAGTGGCTCCAATCATCTGATATCAAACAGGTGCAGTTGAGTTATCGCACCAACCACGTCGACGATGCCGACGTGCTGGCGGCGATCAGGGCGATTCAGGCAGCAGAGGCCGATGGCCCGGTGTTGATGCATTGCAAGCACGGCGCCGACCGCACCGGCCTGATGGCAGCGATGTATCGGGTGGTGGTTCAAGGGTGGAGCAAGGAGGACGCGCTGAACGAAATGACCTTGGGCGGCTTTGGCAGCAGCAATGGTTTCAAGGACGGCGTTCGCTACATGATAAAAGCTGATGTCGACAAGTTGCGTACAGCTTTAGCAAATGGGGATTGCAGCACCAGCGCGTTTGCGTTGTGCTCAATGAAAGACTGGATCACCACAACGGGCCAGGCAGAGAAACAACTGTAGGAGCGAGCTTGCTCGCGAAAAACTCAACAGCGCCGCGCTTATCCAGGATAGCGCGCGTTATCGTTAACGTTTTTCGCGAGCAAGCTCGCTCCTACAGGGGGTGCGGTTTTAGTCTTTTTTCAGCTTCGGGTTCGGGAAGAACTGCACTGCCTGCACTTTAGGATCCGCCGGCGCTTTCAACGCGGTGGTATTGACCCTAGTGCCCAACTCCTTGGGCACCGACAGGCCTTGATCATTCAGCGTATCGGTATACCCGCAGGCCACGCATTCGCGGTGCGGCACGCTGTCTTCGGTCCACATCTTCAACTTGTCCGGCTCGCTGCACGCCGGGCAGACCGCCCCGGCGATAAATTGCTTTTTGGTGATCACAGGCCCTTCACTCATGCTGCTGCGTCCTCACTCAGGCCGCTGTGGCGCAAGAGTGCGTCAATCGACGGCGCGCGTCCGCGGAAGTCGACGAACAGCACCATCGGCGCCTGGGAACCGCCACGCGCCAGGATGGCTTCACGGAAGGCACGCCCGGTCTGGGCGTTGAGCACGCCGTCTTCCTCAAACTTGGAGAACGCATCCGCCGACAGCACTTCGGCCCACTTGTAGCTGTAGTAGCCCGCCGCATAACCGCCGGCGAAAATGTGAGCGAAGCTGTTGGGGAAGCGGTTGTAGGCCGGTGGGCGCATGACCGAGACTTCATCGCGCACGCCTTCAAGCACCTGGGCCACACTGCGACCATCGCCATGGGTGGCGTGCAGTTCAAAGTCGAACAGTGAGAACTCCAGCTGACGCACCATCATCAGGCCGGACTGGAAATTTTTCGCCGCGAGCATTTTCTCCAGCAAGTCCTGGGGCAGGGGCTCGCCGGTTTCGTAGTGGCCGGAGATCAGCGCCAGGCCTTCAGGCTCCCAGCACCAGTTCTCCATGAATTGGCTCGGCAGTTCCACCGCGTCCCACGCCACACCGTTGATACCGGATACGCCGGCATGTTCCACGCGGGTGAGCAGGTGATGCAGGCCATGGCCGAATTCGTGGAACAGGGTGGTGACTTCATCGTGGGTCAGCAGGGCAGGCTTGCCGCTGTCGGCCGGAGTGAAGTTGCACACCAGGTTGGCGACGGGGCTTTGCAGCACGCCATCAACGGTACGGCGGCGGTCACGGGCGCCATCCATCCAGGCACCGCCACGCTTGTTGGCGCGGGCGTACAGGTCGAAGAAGAAACGTCCGACGTGCTCGCCGTTCTCCTTGATCTCGAACAAGCGCACATCCGGGTGCCAGGTGTCGAAGCCTTTAAGCTCGGCGATCTCGATGCCGTACAGGCGCTGCACAATGGCAAACAGGCCGCCCAGCACTTTGTCGATGGGGAAGTAGGCGCGTAGCGCTTCCTGGGACACGCTGTAGCGCTGCTCACGCAGTTTTTCGCCGTAGAAACCGCTGTCCCAGCTTTGCAGATCGGCGCAGCCTTGCTCGGCGGCATAGGCCTTGAGTTGCTGCAGGTCCTGGGCGGCAAACGGCTTGCTGCGCTTGGCCAGGTCACGCAGGAAGCTGAGCACCTGGTCGCTGGATTCGGCCATCTTGGTGGCCAGGCTCAACTCGGAGAACGACGCATAACCCAACAATTGGGCCAGTTCCTGACGCAGGTCGAGGATCTGTTCCATCACCGGGCCGTTATCGTTCTGACCGGCATTCGGGCCTTGGTCCGAGGCACGGGTGCAGTAGGCGGCGTACACCTCTTCACGCAGGGCACGGTCCTGGGCGTAGGTCATGACGGCGTAGTAGCTGGGGAATTCCAAGGTGATCAGCCAGCCGTCGAGGCCCTTGGCCTGAGCGGCGGCGGCCATTTGCGCCTTGGCCGAATCGGTCAGGCCGGCGAGGGTGGCTTCATCGGTGACGTGTTTGGTCCAGGCCTGGGTGGCGTCCAGCAACTGGTTGGAGAATTTGCTGCCCAGCTCGGACAGCTTGCTCTGTACCTCGGCGTAGCGTTTTTGCTGCTCCGGCGGCAAGTCGATACCCGACAGGCGGAAGTCACGCAGGGAGTGCTCCAGAATGGTTTTTTGTGCCACATCGAAACCGGCAGCTTCCGGGCTGTTGGCCAGGGCTTCGAAGGCCTGGAACAGCTCACGGTTCTGGCCCATTTCGGTGGAGTAAGCGCTCAAGGCCGGCAGGCACGCCTCGTAGGCTTCGCGCAGTTCGGCGCTGTTGCACACGGCATTGAGATGGCTGACCGGGCTCCAGGCCGCGCCGAGGCGATCATTGAGTTCATCCATGGCCAGGACCAGGCCGGCCCACGTCGGATTTTTACCCTGGCTTTGCAGGATCTCTGCGATTGCCACGCGGTTGTCGGCGAGGATCTGTTCGATGGCCGGCTGGACGTGCTCGGCACGGATCGCCGAGAACGGCGGCAGGTCGTAGGACTGCAAAAGAGGGTTGTTCGCGCTCACGGTTGGCACCTTGGCTGAAGAAACATGTAGAACAAAGATGGGGCCATCTTAATTACAATCAACACCCACCGCAGCTATCAGCACAACAGAGAGAGGCTATCGTGACCCTTCGCACCTATCAGAACCACACGCCGACCCTCGGCGCCGGGGCGTTTGTCGATATTTCGGCGGTGGTGATCGGCGATGTCGAAATCGGCACTGACAGCTCGGTTTGGCCGCTGACAGTGATTCGCGGCGACATGCACCGCATCCGCATCGGTGCGCGCACCAGCGTGCAAGACGGCTGCGTGCTGCACATCACCCATGCCGGGCCGTTCAATCCGCAGGGTTTCCCGTTGCTGATCGGCGACGATGTGACCATCGCCCATAAGGTCATGCTGCATGGCTGCACCGTAGGTAGCCGCGTCCTGATCGGCATGGGCAGCATCGTGATGGATGGCGCCGTGGTTGAAGACGACGTGATCATCGGTGCCGGCAGCCTGGTGCCGCCAGGCAAGAAACTCGACAGCGGTTTTTTGTATGTGGGCAGCCCGGTTAAGCAGGTTCGCGCATTGACTGACAAAGAGCGCGCCTTTTTCACCTACAGCGCGGCGAACTACGTGAAGCTCAAAGACCTGCACCTGGCCGAAGGATTCGATCAATGACCCTGCATCACCCCACCGTCCTGTTCGACCTGGACGGCACCCTCACCGACCCGCGCGAGGGCATTACCCGTTCGATCCAGTACGCCCTGGCCAAACTGGGCATTGATGAGCCCGACCTGACCAAGCTCGAACACTTCATCGGCCCGCCCTTGTTGCAGGCGTTCATGCAGTTTTACGCCTTCGACGAGGCCAAGGCATGGGAGGCGGTGAATTTCTACCGCGAGCGCTTCAAGGTTACCGGACTGTATGAAAACCGCGTGTTCGACGGGGTCATGCCGTTGTTGGAAGAGTTGAACAGCCAAGGGCGCCAGCTGTACATCGCCACCTCCAAACCGTGGGAATTTGCCCGCGAGATTGCGCGGCATTTCGACTTTGCCAAGCACTTCAAGGTGATCTACGGCAGCGAGTTGGACGGCACGCGTACCAACAAGGTGGAATTGATCGCGCATTTGATGCGTGAGGAACAACTGGACCCGGCCACCACCTTGATGATCGGTGATCGCAAGCATGACCTGATCGGGGCACGCAGTAATGGGCTGGATTCGGTCGCCGTGGGGTATGGGTTTGGTAGTTTTGAAGAGCTGAATGCCGAGGCGCCGACCTGGCATTTCGAGACGTTGGACCAGATGCATCAGGCGTTTTTGCAGCGTCCTTGAGACCGCTTTCGCAGGCAAGCCAGCTCCCACAGTTGACCGCATTCTCATGTTGAAAATCGGTCAACTGTGGGAGCTGGCTTGCCTGCGATAAGGCCCTAACGGCCAACCCTCTCCAACTGCCTCAACGCCGCCTTACGCTGCTCCACCGGCAGCTCACCCAACTTCTCCACCGCCGCATAAAACCTCACCCAATCCCCGCCTTCCCGCGCAAACAACGCCGCAAACGCCGGCACCCATTGGTCATACAACCCAAACGGCAAAAGCCGCGCGTTATTCATCGGCTGGTTGATCCAGGCGTCATAACGCTTGTCACCACCCCATTGGCTATCGCGCAGGCGCCGGTATTCGCTGCGCAACTGCTCGAATTGCGCCGCTTTGGCCCGGCGCATGGCGTCCGCCGCCAACGGCTGCGCGTACAACGCCTCCAGACGTTTGCGGGTATCGAGAATCAGCCGGATAAATTGATCGCGTTGCTTCAACGCCGCATCGCCGACAGGCGCCAGGCCCCGCGCCGCACGCCATTGTCGGGTGCCTTCCTGCTCGACAAAACTGGCATAGGACTCGTTGAACTCGGTGTCGTCTTTCACGTAGAAGCGCTGGTGGGCCAGCTCATGGAAGATCAGCGTGGCGAGGCGCTCATCGCCCCAGCTCATCATCGAACTCATGATCGGGTCGTTGAACCAGCCCAGGGTGGAATAGGCCTCCACGCCACCAATCGACACATCCATGCCCTGCTGCCGCAACAGCGCCGCCTCGCCCCGCGCAGCGCCTTGGTTGTAGTAGCCGCGATAGGCGACGCAACCGGCGATGGGAAAGCAATGGTTCTGTGGTGACAGAGAAAATTCCTGCGTGGCAAAGACATTCCAGACCACATAGGGCCGGCCGATATCGGCATACAGCCGATAACTTTGGTTGTCAGGCAGATGCAGCTGTTCACTGGCAAAGGTTCGGGCTCTCTGCGATTGAGCCAGATGCTCGCGCAGCACTGGCGGGCGAGCAGGGTCGGCGATGACCTCGGCAACCGGCTCCCGGGCCCGCAACAGCTGCCACTGGCCACTCGCCAACTGGCTGTAATAACTGACACTGGAGCAGCCGCTGAGCAGCACAACCATCAGCCCTGGAAGAAAACGCCTGATCATGCCCTGACTGCTCCTGGATGATGGGTTCGCCAGACTATCGCGCTTGCAGGGGATTTTTCCACGGCATGGCGTGTTTATACTCAAGCCTCTCTTCGTGTTGAGTACCTGCCATGCGCCAGCTTGTGCTTCCCCTCGCCGCTGTGTTCCTCAGCGCTTGCGCCTATACCCCCATCCCCCCTGTGGACCCGCAGCAGGCCTGGGTGGATTTCACCACGCCGACACCGGGTTCCAAGTTGGTGATGGCTCAGCGCCTGGACGGGAAAAACCTCGACGACGGGCGCTTTTTTCAAATGCCTCCCGGCCCTCACGAGCTGATGGTGCGCTTTGACTTTGAAGTGCCCGCCGGCGGCGGCCTGGGTGGCCTCAGCCAGATGATGTATCGCACCTGCTTCATGACGCTGCAGTACGACCACTTTCAGGCCGGCCAGCACTATGTGCTGGAAGGGCGATCACTGGCGTTCACGCCCAACATCCGGCTGTACGACTCAACCCGCCAGCTATTGGCCGAAGAGCGCAGCGTGAACTGCATCTAAGTCAGTCGTTGTTCTTTTGATAGATGATGCGCTTGGTGCCGTTTTCGCATGAGCCGACAATCATGGCTTCGTCATGGTTCTTGGCTTCTTCGGCGGTGATGATTTCCAGGGTGTAGGACGGAATCGCCTTGGCCTGGATCTTCACTTCGATTTCTTTCCTGAGCTCTTCACAATCTTTTGGCGCGGCCACGGCCGAAGTGGCCAATACACCGCAGATGATTGCCAAGGCAAAACGTTTCATGTGTGGAGCTCCCTGAATGCGCTGCGCACGAGTGTGCGCCTAGGCTGCATGGGCTATTCGACCACATTTTGCAAACACGAGTTCTAATTTAACGCAGCACCAAAAATGTGAGAGCGGGCTTGCTCGCGAATACGCAGTATCAGGCACCGAAGATATCGGCTGATCCACCGCATTCGCGAGCAAGCCCGCTCCCACACAAGATGACTGCTGTGTCAGTTGACCAGCGTGGCATCCAAGGTGATGGTTGCATTCAGCACCTTGGACACCGGGCACCCTTCCTTGGCCTTTTTGCTCAGTTCATCGAACTGCGCCTGGCTCGCGCCTGGAATTTTGGCCTTCAGGATCAGATGCACTGCTGTAATCGCAAAGCCGCCCTCGACCTGGTCCAGGGTCACTTCGGCCTGGGTGTCGATACTGTCAGCCTTGAGCCCGGCGTCGCCAAGAATCATGGAAAACGCCATGGAGAAACAGCCGGCGTGAGCCGCGCCGATCAATTCTTCAGGGTTGGTACCCTTGCCGCCCTCGAAGCGGGCCTTGAAGCCGTAGGGCGCTTCGCGCAGCACGCCGGTTTCGGTGGAAATGGAGCCCAGGCCAGTCTTCAGGTCACCTTCCCAATGCGCGGATGCCTTTTTAACGATACTCATAGCTTTCTCCTCGAACGGTGGTTTTGCGTCGGTAAGGGTTCTGAGGATAGACGCCGCGGCAAAGTTCACTTGTAAGAAAAACCTAGTGATTAAGTAGGAAATTTGGCGGTTACTATTGAATCTCGGGTATATGCCCTCATTGCATAGGGTATGCACATGCAGCGGCAGGTTTTGGCTCGTTTAAAAAAGCCTGTGCGCCCAATTGGAGAAGCAGGCTTATGAAATCGCTGTCCGACGTAAAATTCTCGACCCTTGACCTCGTGCCCGTGCGCGCCGACGGCAACCCGGCGCAGTCCCTGCGTAATTCCCTGGACCTGGCCCAGCATGTGGAGAAGTTCGGCTACCACCGTTTCTGGGTAGCCGAGCACCACAATATGGACGGTATCGCCAGTTCGGCTACCTCGGTACTGCTCGGTTACCTGGCAGGCGGCACCTCGACCATTCGCGTGGGTTCCGGCGGGGTGATGCTGCCTAACCACGCGCCACTGGTGATCGCCGAGCAGTTCGGCACCCTGGAAAGCCTCTACCCTGGCCGTATCGACCTGGGCCTGGGGCGCGCCCCCGGTTCCGACCAGATGACCGCCCGCGCCCTACGCCGTGAGCGCTCCGGCAGTGCCGATGACTTCCCCGAAGATGTGGCCGAGCTGATGGCCTACTTGGGCCCGCGTACGCCCGACCAACGGGTTATCGCGGTACCGGGCACCGGCACCAATGTGCCAGTGTGGCTGCTGGGTTCAAGCCTGTTCAGCGCGCAATTGGCCGGTGAGCGTGGCTTGCCTTACGCCTTCGCCTCCCATTTCGCGCCGCGCCTGATGCACGAAGCAATTCGCGTGTACCGCAATCACTTCAAGCCTTCGGCGGTGCTGGACAAGCCCTACGTGATGCTCGGCATTCCGCTGGTGGCCGCGGACACCGATGAGCAGGCCGATTACCTGGCCACCTCGGTGTACCAGCGTATTCTCGCGTTGATGCGCGGCCAGAGCCTGGTGCAGCGCCCTCCAGTAAAAACCATGGACGGCCTGTGGTTGCCTCACGAAAAAGACGCGGTGGGCAGCTTCCTCGGCCTGGCCATGGTGGGCAGCCCGGCGAAGATTCGCGGCAAGCTGGAGGTGTTGATCGAGCAGACCGGCGCTGATGAGCTGATTTTTACCAGTGACCTGTATGAGCACGCCGACCGGATTCATTCCTACGAGCTGCTCGCACAAGTGATGAAGGGCTGAAATCCAAGCGAAAAAAACCGACGCACTTGCGTCGGTTTTTATGTCCACAACACGAGATTAACCGCGCTTGTAGGCAATTTCCTTGGTGCCACCTTCGCAGGTGCCAACTACTGTGTGGTCACTTGGCGTAGCACCTTTGTCCACCACTTCCAGCGAATACCCCGAAGCACCCTTGGCGTCGATTTTCGCTGCGATTTCGCTTTTCAACTCTTCACAAGGCTTGCCCGCCGCCATAGCGGTACCCGCAATGCTCAACAACCCTACCGCTAACAGAAACTTCTTCATCCGTTACTTTCCTTGCGCTGATCAAAAAGAGCGTGCCGACGCTCATCGCGTCGGCACCCGTTGTTTGTAGCGCAGGTTATGGCAATCGGCCAGCGGGCAAAGTTCAACTCTGCCGATCAACTACTGGCAATGCGGAATCCCACTTTGAGCGTGACCTGGAAGTGTGCAGCCTTGCCATCCTTGATGTGACCACGGGTTTCGGTCACCTCAAACCATTCCAGATGCTTGATGCTCTTGTTGGCTTCGGCCAGGGCATTGTTGATCGCGTCTTCGATGCTGGTGGTGGAAGAGCCTACCAGTTCGACTTTCTTGTATGTGTGATGATCACTCATGGCGTTTCTCCTTTAGGTCGTCAATCAAGACTAGCAGCGAATGTGCGTACTGCTTCAGGCGACCGTTGGGAGGCGAAAGTTCAGAATTACTGCACTTTCTGAAACCGGCGCAGTCGGTATCTACACACGCCACTCAATCACTTCAGGAGATGTCCACATGGCCAACACTTCTTTACGCAAAGCGTCGCTGGAAAGCATGGAAGCCGAGATTTCGAGCCTGCTCAAATCTCTGGAGAGCCTCAAGGACGACGCGTCCGATGAGTCGCGCAAAACGCTGAAGGCCTTGAAGAGCAATGCCGAGAACGCGCTCAAGCACTCTCGCCATCTGATCAGCGACGCCTACGAAGAAAGCAAAGTCAAAATCCGCGAAACCAGCGCTGCCACCCGTGACTACGCACAAGAGCACCCATGGACGACCGCTGGCGTCGCCGTGGGCGCGCTGGGCCTGCTGGCGGCTTACCTGCTGTGCAAGCGCGGTGACTGATTGACCGGTTACACCGGTTGACGCAACAGCTCAGCCTTGAGCCATTGCGCCAACTGCCCGGCGCGCCCGTCTGCGGCGCGCTTGGGTAGCCACAACGCCAGGTGCGCCGGGGTTTCACTGAACCCCCACGGCGCCACCAGGCGACCCGCTCGCAGGTCCTCTGCCACCAGCGGTTCTGGCGCAATTGCCACTCCCAAGCCGGCAACCGCCGCTTCCAGTAAATAATACAAATGCTCAAACCCCTGGCCGAGCTTCAGCGCACCGGGTTCGATGCCGTGTTGCCGTGCCCAACTGGGCCAGGCTTGCGGCCTTGACGTGGTGTGAAGCAAGGGTTGCTCCAGCAGTTCCGACGCTGGGGCCTGACACAGGTGTTCAAAACCGGCGAAGCGGGGGCTCAAGACCGGGCCGATACGCTCGCTGGCCAATTCATACACTTGCATGTCCGCCGGCCAAGGCGGCTCAGCGAATACCAGCAGGGCATCCAGCCCCGGACGGCGCGGGTCCAGATCGCCTTCGCCCGCCGACAGGTGCAGGCGTAAATCCGGCAAGTCGGCATTCAACCGCCCCAGCCGAGGGATAAACCAACGCGCCAGCAAGCTGCCTGAACAGCCAAGAACGAAGGGCGCATCAGCGCCGCGTTGGGTGAGTTCGGCGCACACGTCGCGCAACCGCTCAAAAGCCTCGCTGCTGGCATCTCGTAGCCTGACGCCAGCATCTGTGAGTTTAAGGCCGCGTCCATCCTTGACGAACAGGCTCACGCCCAAATGCTCCTCCAGTACTTTCAACTGCCGGCTGACAGCACCGTGGGTCACGTGCAATAGCTGCGCAGCCTGGCTGACGCTGTTAAGGCGAGCAGTGGCTTCAAAAGCGCGCAGGGCATTAAGGGGCGGGAGATTACGACTCATCTGTGAGTTTTCCTGACAGGTTACGGCGATCTTATCGGTTTTCAGGCCAGGGCGTCACGAGTAGAGTGACCGTCATTGCCTTTAAACACATTTTTCCTGGAGCGTCCCATGACTCAGTCCCAGACCGATCTACGCAACGGCCCCGACGCCAACGGCCTGTTTGGTGCGTTCGGCGGCCGCTACGTCGCTGAAACCCTGATGCCGTTGATTCTCGACCTGGCCCGTGAATACGAAGCGGCGAAGGTAGATCCGGCGTTTAACGAAGAATTGGCCTACTTTCAGCGCGATTATGTCGGACGCCCAAGCCCGCTGTACTTTGCCGAACGCCTCACCGAGTTCTGCGGCGGCGCCAAGATCTACCTCAAGCGCGAAGAGCTCAACCACACCGGCGCGCACAAGATCAACAACTGCATCGGCCAGATCCTGCTGGCCCGGCGCATGGGCAAGAAACGCATCATCGCCGAGACCGGCGCCGGCATGCACGGCGTGGCCACCGCAACTGTGGCGGCGCGCTTT
This sequence comes from Pseudomonas sp. BTN1, assembly GCF_001907715.1. Classification (NCBI taxonomy): domain Bacteria; kingdom Pseudomonadati; phylum Pseudomonadota; class Gammaproteobacteria; order Pseudomonadales; family Pseudomonadaceae; genus Pseudomonas; species Pseudomonas sp. BTN1. The sequence goes on from NZ_MPBM01000019.1 coordinate 79,159, forward strand.
GGCCTGCAATGCGTGATCTACATGGGCACCACCGACATCGAGCGCCAGCAGGCCAACGTGTTTCGCATGAAGCTGCTGGGCGCCGAGGTCATCCCCGTGGTCGCCGGCACCGGCACCCTCAAAGACGCCATGAACGAAGCCCTGCGCGACTGGGTCACCAACGTCGACAGCACCTTCTACCTGATCGGCACCGTGGCCGGCCCACACCCATACCCGGCGATGGTGCGCGACTTCCAGGCCGTGATCGGCAAGGAAACCCGCACCCAGCTGCAAGCCCAGGAAGGCCGCCTGCCGGACAGCCTGGTGGCGTGCATCGGCGGCGGTTCCAACGCCATGGGCCTGTTCCACCCGTTCCTGGATGACACCAGCGTCGAGATCATCGGCGTTGAAGCCGCAGGCCATGGCATCGAAACCGGCAAGCACGCCGCCAGCCTCAACGGCGGCGTCCCGGGCGTGCTGCACGGCAATCGCACCTTCCTGCTGCAGGACGACGACGGCCAGATCATCGACGCCCACTCGATTTCCGCAGGCCTGGACTACCCCGGCATCGGCCCGGAACACGCCTGGTTGCATGACATTGGCCGCGTCCAATACACGTCGGTAACGGACGACGAAGCCCTGGAAGCCTTCCACAAATGCTGCCGCCTGGAAGGGATCATTCCTGCCCTGGAAAGCGCCCACGCCCTGGCTGAAGTATTCAAGCGCGCGCCAAACTTGCCCAAGGATCATCTGATGGTGGTCAATCTCTCGGGCCGTGGCGACAAAGACATGCAGACCGTGATGCACCATATGGAACAGTCCAAGCAGGAGAAACACTGATGAGCCGCCTGCAAACGCGCTTTGCGCAACTTAAAGAACAAAACCGCGCCGCCCTGGTGACCTTCGTCACCGCTGGCGACCCCGGCTATGACACCTCGCTGGCGATCCTCAAGGGCTTGCCGGCCGCTGGCGCCGACGTGATCGAACTGGGCATGCCCTTCACCGACCCGATGGCCGACGGCCCGGCCATTCAACTGGCCAATATCCGCGCGCTGGCCGCCAAACAGAACCTGTTGAAAACCCTGCAGATGGTTCGCGAGTTCCGCCAGGACAACAACGACACGCCGCTGGTGTTGATGGGCTATTTCAACCCGATCCATAAATATGGCGTGTCGCAGTTCATTGCCGATGCCAAGGCAGCTGGCGTCGACGGCCTGATCGTGGTGGACATGCCCCCCGAGCACAACGGCGAGCTGTGCGACCCGGCCCAGGCCGCAGGCATCGACTTTATCCGCCTGACCACGCCGACCACCGATGATGTGCGCCTGCCTACTGTGCTCAACGGCAGCTCCGGGTTTGTGTATTACGTGTCGGTCGCCGGTGTCACCGGGGCGGGCGCCGCCACTCTGGAACACGTCGAAGAAGCCGTGACCCGCCTGCGCCGTCATACCGACCTGCCGATCAGCATCGGCTTTGGTATCCGCACACCGGACCAGGCAGCGGCCATCGCACGCCTGGCAGACGGGGTGGTAGTGGGTTCGGCGCTGATCGATCACATCGCCACGGCCAAGAACGACCAGCAAGCCATTGATGGCGTACTGACCCTGTGCGCGGCGCTGTCGGAAGGTGTTCGCAACGCACGCAAGTAAACTGCACGGCGCAACGACCCAGCTCATACGCTAGGCTTCAAAGGAGGTGGGCATGTCGCCCACCTCCTTTTTTATCGCACTTCGTGCCCTTTGCCGTCTAACCACCTTCGCAAGTCCTGCAGTCCTTGCCCCTCGGTCGTTAAGTTAGCCGCATCAGAAGTCATTCTTGTCTCTTTAAGGAGTACATCATGGCATTTGATCTCGTCACGGTTTCAGACCGTCGTCACTCAGCCCTACAAAAAGGCTTCAACCTGCGCTGGCCCTTGGGAAACGTGCAGGGCCAGTCGTCGGCCAAGGGCGCCAATCTGATTTACCTGTGCCGCAGCCCGCAAGACATCATGGACGCCGCCGCCCAGGCATTGGCCCTGCCCAATGGGCGCATCACCGTACGCAGCGGCGGTCATTGCTACGAAGGGTTTGTCGCCAACAAGATGCCCGACAGCCCGCATGAGGTGCTGTCGATCCTGGATATCAGCGCGCTGAACCGAGTGGTCTACGATGCCAGCGGGCAAATCGGCTCAGAGCTGAGCCCGACGCAGCCCTTTCGCTACCGCTTTCGCCTAGAGGCCGGCAGCCAGGTCTGGGACAGCTATAGCGCGTTGTACAAGCAGGCCAACAAGACCCTGCCCGGCGGCTCATGTTACTCAGTGGGCCTGGGCGGGCACATTTGTGGTGGCGGCTACGGGCTGCTGTCGCGCAAGTATGGACTGGTGTGTGACTGGCTCAGTGGGGTCGATATCCTGGTGCCTGACAGCCAAGGCAAAGGGCTCGAACCGCGCCATGTCAGCCGGGACAGCACCCAACAGGACGAATTGGACCTGTTCGCCGCGTGCTGCGGTGCGGGGGGTGGGCAATTTGGCATTATCACCAGCTATTACTTCAAGGACCTGCCACCGGCCCCCAAAGAAGTACTGTGGCTGGTGTTGGAATGGGATTGGTCAGTACTGACCCAGGATGCACTAAACAATCTGCTGGTGGCTTACCAGCTATGGTTCGCCAGTCATCAGAACAACCGGGACACCTGGGGCCTGGCGACCAAACTGGAAATGCGCCACGAGCACACAGGTAATATCACCTTGGGCATCCATTATGTGGACAAGGATGGTGAGCTGAACGACCGTGCGCCCTTCGATGATTTTGTCGACAAGATGCTCACGGCCATCGGCTTACCTGCCACCGAGTCGCTGGTGCCGTTTCATGTGGTCCATTTGCCGCCTGGCACAGCCGGCGGGCGCCCCGTCGACTCAGTGTCATCTGCCCAGACTGCGGCCCGGCGCCTGGATTGGCTGGCGTGCCAGCAAACATTGAATGGTTCGGGAGACAATCAGCGTGGGCGCTATAAATCGGCCTATCAGAAAGGTGAGTTCAGCCCTCTCGTACTAGGGGCCATCTGGCGGACCTTGACCTGGCCAGACCCTGACAACCACCTGACACAAAGCCTGATCCAGATTCAGTCCTTCGGCGGCCAGATCAACGCCGTCAGTGCGCCCGTACTCAAGGAGTCGTCGGCCGCCCAGCGTTCGTCCTTCCTCAAGTGGCAACCCCAATGTTATTGGCACGGCGACAGCGCCGCCGCGGACCAAGCCCATGCTGACTGGATCCGAGGGCTGTACTTCAACGCGTTTGCCGATGCTCAAGGTGTACCGCTCAACAACGCGTTCGAAGGCTGCTACATCAATTACCCCGACCTCGACATGACTTACAAAGGGGGTAACCCGGCCAACGGCAAAAACCCCCAGTGGTACAAAATCTTCTTTCCCGACCTGATGATCGAAAGCCGCTTGCGCCGTACCAAACAGCGCTGGGATCCGCACAATGTATTTCGCAACGAGATGTCGGTGCCGTAGAACGAAAAAAGGGCGACCCGAAGGTCGCCCTCTTTACAGTTCTATCCGCTCTACTTTGCCGACCAGCAATATGTAGGAAAGCGCGCCGAGCAGCGCCAAGACCGCAATGTAGGTAATGGCCGGCGCAAATGACGAGCCACTGGCCAGAAAGCCAATCACGATAGGTGTGGCAATCGCCGACAGGTTGCCAATGAAGTTGAACACCCCGCCGGTCAACCCCAGCAGACGGGCAGGCGCCAAGGTCGACACCAACGACCAGGTGATCGACGCCAGGCCATTGCCGAAAAACGCCACCGCCAGAAACGCGATGACCCATGCCGTCGAGTCCACATAGTTGGCCCCGATGATCGCCGTGGAAATCAGCAGCCCGCTGATGATCGGCAACTTGCGCGCAAAGCCCACCGACGTCCCACGCCGAATCAGCCAATCGGAAAACACCCCCGAACACAGCACGCCCACAAACGCGGCCAGGAACGGCAAAGAGGCCAGCAAGCCAGACTGGATAAAGTCCATGCCGCGATATTTCACCAGGTACGTCGGGAACCAGGTCAGGAAGAACCACAGCGTGGAGTTCAGGCAAAACTGGCCCAGGTAGATGCCCCACAGCTTGCGTTTACTCAGCACGATGCCGAGGTCGGTCCAACTGAAGGGTGCCTTGACGGTTTTAGCCTGCATGTCCACCAGCCCGCCACCGTCGCGGATCAGTTGGATTTCGGCTTCGTTGGCGCCTTTGAAATCCTTGGGCTCGCGATACACCGCATACCAGATCGCGGCCCACAGGATGCCGACGCCACCGGTTACCACAAACACCATGTGCCAGCCGTACTGGTGCTGCAGCCACGCCAACACCGGGGTGAGGAACGCCAGGCCGACGAATTGCCCGGAGGTATAGACGCCGATAGCCGTGGCACGCTCGCGCTCGGGAAACCAGGTGGTGACCACACGGCTGTTGATGGGATAGGCCGGTGCCTCCACCGCGCCCACGGCCATGCGCAGCACAAACAGCGCGATAAAGCTGGCGGCGAAACCGAGCATCACGGTGGCAATCGACCACAGCAGCAGGGCTGCCGTGTAGAGAATGCGCGGCGGCACTCGATCTACCAGCCAGCCACCCGGGATTTGCATGGCCGCGTACGTCCAGCCGAAGGCAGAGAAAATCAGCCCGACTTGCACCGGGTCGATCCCCAGCTCGCTGGTCAGCGCGGGCGCGGCAATCGACAGATTGCTGCGGTCGAGGTAGTTGATGACCACGGTGATGAACAGCAGCACCATGATGAAAAAGCGCTTTCTGCTAGGCGTGACTAAGGGAGCCTGCCCGGTGGGGGATTCAGGGTGCATGGGGGTGCCTCTTTTTATATTTGTTGAGGAAGGAACGCGCTCAATGTGGGAGCTGGCTTGCCTGCGATGGCGGCATGAATGGCACCGCTGCGGTGACTGGCCCACCGCCATCGCAGGCAAGCCAGCTCCCACATTTTTAGCGCGTTTCAATCAAGTGGAAATCACCACTCGGCAAAACTGCCATCGGCATGGCGCCAGATCGGATTGCGCCAGCGATGGCCGATGGCCGCGCGCTCAACCACATACTCCTCGTTGATCTCAATGCCCAACCCCGGGCCGTTGGGGATCTTCACAAAGCCCTGGTCATAGTCGAATACGCCCGGGTCTCGCACGTAGTCGAGCAGATCATTGCTTTCGTTGTAGTGAATACCCAGGCTCTGCTCCTGGATAAACGCGTTGTAGCAAACCGCATCCAGTTGCAGGCATGCCGCCAAGGCAATCGGGCCCAGCGGGCAGTGCAGGGCCAGGGCCACGTCGTAGGCTTCGGCCATGTTGGCGATCTTGCGGGTTTCGGTAATCCCACCGGCGTGGGAGGCGTCCGGCTGAATGATGTCGACGTAGCCTTCGCTGAGCACCCGCTTGAAATCCCAGCGCGAGAACAGGCGCTCGCCCAGGGCGATCGGCGTACTGGTCAGCGGCGCCAGTTCTTTCAGCGCTTCGTAGTTTTCGCTCAGCACCGGCTCTTCAATGAACATCAGTTTGTATGGGTCGAGCTCTTTCATCAGCACCTTGGCCATCGGCTTGTGCACGCGGCCATGGAAGTCGACGCCGATACCCACGTTAGGGCCGACCGCATCGCGCACGGCAGCGACGTTGGCCAGGGCCAGGTCGACTTTTTCGAAGCTGTCGACGAACTGCAATTCTTCGGTGCCGTTCATTTTTACCGCCGTGAAGCCACGCGCTACGGCCTCTTTGGCAGCACGGGCGGTGTCGGCGGGGCGGTCACCGCCGATCCATGAGTACACGCGAATCTTGTCACGCACCTGGCCGCCCAGCAGATCGCTGACCGACACACCGAGGGCTTTGCCCTTGATGTCCCACAACGCTTGGTCGATACCGGCGAGGGCGCTCATGTGCACCGCGCCGCCTCGGTAGAAGCCGCCGCGATAGAGCACGGTCCAGATATCTTCGATATTGCGTGGGTCTTTGCCGATCAGGTAGTCGGACAGTTCTTCGACGGCGGCGGCCACCGTGTGAGCGCGGCCCTCGACCACCGGCTCGCCCCAGCCGGTCACACCCTGGTCGGTTTCGACCTTGAGGAAGCACCAGCGCGGCGGAACGATAAAGGTCGTCAGTTTGGTGATTTTCATCTCTTGTCTCTCTTATAGATGCAGCGCCTGTGGGCGCGGAATATGCTCTCAGCCGAGGGCTTTCCAGGCGGCGACATAAGCCTGGGCACGGCTCGCAACCTGATCCACTGTCATGCCCGGCTTGAACAGCCCGGAACCCAATCCGAAGCCCTTGGCGCCGGCGTCGGTAAACACCTGCATGTTGTCCGGGGTGATGCCGCCCACCGGCAGCAGCAATGTGCCCGCCGGCAATACCGCCAGCCATGCCTTGATCACTGAAGGGCCCATCTGCTCGGCCGGGAACAGCTTCAACACATCGGCGCCTTCGGCCAGTGCGGCAAAGGCTTCGGTAGGCGTGGCTACCCCAGGCGACAAGTACAGGCCCGCCGCTTTAGCGGCACGCAGCACCTTGGCATCGCTGTGGGGCATGACGATCACCTCGCCTCCGGCGGCCTTGACCTGTTCGACCTGCTCAGGCGTCAACACCGTGCCGGCACCGATCAGGCAATCGGCGGGCAAGCTGTCGCGCAGGATGCGGATGCTGGTGTAAGGGTCTGGCGAGTTGAGCGGCACTTCGATCACGCGAAACCCCGCGTCGTACAGCACCTGGCCGACCGCCTGGGCTTCGTCGGGGCGTAGGCCGCGCAGGATGGCGATCAAACCGTTTTGTGAGAGTGCTTGCTTGAGCATGTCAGGCCTCCAGTACAGGTCGAATGAGCCCGGCGGCTTGCGCCAGTTGCCACAGGCCACGCTCAGTGGCTTCTTGCGCCAGGCTGACGTGGGCAAATCCGCAAAGGGCGAGGGCGCGTTGATAGCGGGCGCAAAGTGCAGCAGCGCCGACCAGGATGATCGGCTGATGTTTGGCCGAATCTGGCAAGCCGGCGAGCTCATGGCCGATGAGCAGGCCAGACAGGTAATCGGGTTGCTGGTCGGGCGCCAGCTGCGCGGTGAGCCCAAGGGTACGGGCACTGAACAGGGTCGAAAGCACGCCACGCTGACCATCGTTGGACAGCGCCACGCGCACGCCTCGATCAAACGCCTCGGCCTGGAACTGCTCGCTCGCCTGTTGGGTACGCCCCAGGATGCTGTGCTTGCTCAACACCGCAAACACTTCGCCAGTCATGAAGGTATCGAAATGGGTAATGCGGCCTTCCACCACCTCGACCCATTTGGAATGGCTGCCGGGCAGGCCGATCAACACCTGGGGCCCTAGCCCTTGCAGTACGCCGAGCACTTGGGTTTCTTCGCCACGCATGACATTAGGCAGACCCACTTGCTCGATCACCCCCGGCACGATATGCACCTGCACCCCGCGCAGGCTGCGTATGCCATGCAACGCCTGGCCGAGACTGGCGACATCCACGGGCGTGCTGCGATAGGCCGCCTCGCTCCAACCCTGTGCGCTGCCGACCATGCCGCAAGCGATCACCGGCAGCTCGGGCTGGGCATCAAGCCAATCGCCGCAGGCGCTATCGAACGCCAGTTCAAAGCCGTCAGTGCACAGCGCACCGGCTATTTCCCGGGGCTCTGTGGGCAAATGCATGATGCCCCAGGCTTGCGAGCGCTGTTCCAGCACAACCCCCGCGGGGCCGAGTTTGTAAGCACGAAGGGAGCTGGTCCCCCAATCGAGCGCGATCAATTGCGCCTGCATCGCTTCACCTGAAATGAGTGGGTGCTGAAAAAAGCAGATGAGCGAATATAAACCTAGGGCGCGGAATATCTCAATATATAAATATCAATCCCATATAATGAGACAAGACAAGATTAATCCTACAACTCATCCTGTTTTTACTTAGGGAAAGACGCAGGATTATCGGGTAGGAAAGGCTAAAAAATAGACAGGTCCAGTTCGCGCATCGCACCCATCCAGATGGCGTAATCGGTGTGGTCCTTGAGGTCGTCACCGGTTTCAGGGTGCAGGAACACCACCAGACCATTGCGATGCAGCGCCAGCCACGGCAACACCACGCCGATATATTCCGGCTCGAACGCCAACTGGCAACTCCAATCCGGGTGCGGGCCCACGGGCCGCTCGTGCACGCGGCCCATGCGCAGCGGGAACAACTTGGCGGCGTCTTCACAGAGCGTGCGCGCCTGCTCAATCGTGCTGGCGTCGAAGTAGATATGGGCGTGGTAGCCCTTGATACGTTGCATGACAGACTCCGGTTCCACTGTGCGCCGATCCTAGACCGCAATCGACGGCAGGGCCAGCCCGGTCAACGAGTGCGCACTGTTGGCCTGTTCCGCCACCAGCCACTCGACAAAGCGGTCCACCAACTGTCCGCGGCGTTTGCGCTGGGGCTGCACCACGTAATAGCCCAAGCGCGACGTCACCGTGTGGCTGATCGGCCGGCACAGCCAATTCTGCTCCAGCAGGTTATCCACCAGGTGGCGCCAGCCGATGGCGACGCCCTGGCCGGCAATCGCGGCCTGGATCAGCAAGGTGTAGTTGTCAAAGCGCAATTGCCGAGGGGTCGGCGCAGCCGTGATACCCAGTTCGCGGAACACGCCGTTCCAGTCGAACCACTGGCTGTTGTTTTCCTGACGCAGGTGCAGCAACGGGCAGTCTTGCAAGGCCTGCACCGTCAGGGGCGCGACCTGCTCCTTGAGCCACTGTGGGCTGCACACCGGGAACACTTCCTCATTGAACAACCACAGGCTCTCGCCCTGCTTGAAACGGCCATCGCCGAACAGCACCGCCACATCAATATCGCTGCGCAGGGTGGCGTGGTTGCGCTCACTGGTGACCAGGCTGACATCCACCTGCGGGTTGGCCTGGTGAAAGCGATGCAAGCGCGGCATCAGCCAATAGGCGGCGAAGGCAAAGTCGGTGGCGACTTGCAGCACTTCATGCTGGCTTTGTTGAGTGATGGCGCCGAGCCCCTGGTTGATATTCTGCAGGCCGCCCTGCACATGCTCGAACAGCAGGGCACCGGCGTCGGTCAGTTCGATGCCGCGGTAAATGCGATCAAACAGGCGGATCGCCAGTTGCTCTTCAAGGCGTTTGATTTGCTGGCTGACCGCCGGTTGGGTGGTACCCAGCTCCATCGCGGCCGCGGTGAAACTGCGATGACGCGCCGCCGCCTCAAAGGCGCGCAGCAAATCGAGAGAGAGGTCACCCAGCGCTTCATACATAAGCTCAACTTATCCTAGTCATTGCTGCGTATGGGCTTTACCCCATAACTTATGGACCGCATGCTCATTGGCATAAACACTGCCTATGGAATGCCGAGAAACCATGAAGCGCAAGAACATTCTTTTTATCATGGCCGATCAGATGGCCGCGCCGATGCTGCCGTTCTACGGGCCTTCCCCGATCAAGCTGCCCAACCTCAGCCGCCTGGCGGCACAAGGCGTGGTGTTCGACGCCGCCTATTGCAACAGCCCGTTGTGCGCACCGTCGCGCTTCACCTTGGTCAGCGGCCAGTTGCCGAGCAAGATCGGCGCCTACGACAACGCCGCCGATTTCCCCGCCGACGTGCCGACCTATGCCCACTACTTGCGCCGCCTGGGCTACCGCACCGCACTGTCGGGCAAGATGCACTTCTGCGGCCCCGACCAGTTGCACGGCTATGAGGAACGCCTGACCAGCGACATCTATCCCGCCGACTACGGCTGGGCGGTGAACTGGGATGAGCCAGACGTACGCCCTACCTGGTATCACAACATGTCCTCGGTGCTGCAAGCCGGTCCGTGTGTACGCACCAACCAGCTGGATTTCGACGAAGAGGTGGTGTTCAAGGCCCAGCAATATCTGTTCGACCACATCCGCGAGCCGGGCGACCAGCCGTTCTGCCTGACCGTGTCGATGACTCATCCCCACGACCCTTACACCATTCCCAAGCCGTTCTGGGACCTCTACGCCGACACCGAGATCCCAATGCCCGCGACGCCGCCCCAGGCCGATCTCGACCCGCATTCCCAGCGGCTGCTCAAGGTTTATGACTTGTGGGACAAACCGCTGCCTGTGGATAAGATCCGCGACGCCCGCCGCGCCTACTTCGGTGCCTGCAGCTACATCGACAGCAACGTCGGCAAGCTGCTGCAGACCCTGGAAGACACCGGCCTGGCCGACGACACCCTGATCATTTTCTCTGGCGACCACGGCGACATGCTTGGCGAGCGCGGCCTCTGGTACAAAATGCACTGGTTTGAAATGGCCGCCCGCGTGCCACTGCTGATCAGTGCGCCGGGGCAGTTCGCCGCTGGCCGCGTCACCCAGGCCGTGTCGACCGCCGACCTGTTGCCGACCCTGGTGGAATTGGCCGGAGGCGAACTGGATCCGCACTTGCCGCTGGACGGCCGCTCGCTGGTCGCGCACTTGCAGGGGCAGGGCGGGCATGACGAAGTGTTTGGCGAATACATGGCCGAAGGCACCGTCAGCCCATTGATGATGATTCGCCGGGGCGCCTACAAATTCATCTACAGCGAGGACGATCCTTGCCTATTGTTCGATGTGCACAACGACCCGAGCGAGCAGGAAAACCTCAGCCAGTCAGCTGAACATCGGCCATTGTTCGAGGCGTTCTTGCGTGAAGCGCGGGCTAAATGGGATATCCCGGCGATCCATCAACAGGTGCTCGCCAGCCAACGCCGTCGCCGCCTGGTGTTTGAAGCGCTGACCCAAGGCAAGCTCAAGAGCTGGGATCACCAGCCACTGGTAGACGCCAGTCAGCAGTACATGCGCAACCATATCGACCTTGATGACCTGGAGCGCAAAGCACGTTTTCCACAACCCTGCCAAAACCAATAAGTAGACAGAGGGAAGGCCATGCAAAAGTTGACCGTGGTACTGAGTTTGGTGGTGCTCAGCAGCGCCCAGGTGTACGCAGACACGCGCTGCGAAACGGTAAAGATGGCCGACCCAGGCTGGAGCGATATTGCCGCCACCAACGCTATCACCAGTTTCCTGCTGACGGGCATGGGCTATCAACCCAAGGTCGACACCCTGGCGGTGCCGATTACCTTCGGCGGGCTCAAGGACGGCCAGGTGGATGTCTTCCTCGGCAACTGGATGCCGGCGCAGCAAGGCTTCTACGACAAGTTCGTGGCCAACGGCGATGTGGTGCAACTGGCGAAGAACCTGGAGGGCACCGAGTTCACCCTCGCCGTGCCGGACTATGTGTGGGACGCCGGGGTGCATGACTTTGCCGACCTGAATAAATTTGCCGACAAGTTCGACAAGAAAATCTACGGCATTGGCTCCGGCGCGCCAGCCAATATCTCGCTGCAGGAGATCATCAAGAAGAATGATTTCGACCTTGGGCAGTGGAAGCTGATCGAGTCAAGCGAACAGGCGATGCTCGCAGAGGTCTCGCGAGCGGTGAAGAAACAGCGTTTTATCACCTTTCTCGGCTGGACCCCGCACCCGATGAACGTGCAACTGAAAATGCGCTACCTCAAGGGCGGCGAGCAGTACTTTGGTGCCACCGGCAGCGTCTATACCTTGACTCGCAAGGGTTACGCACAAGCGTGCCCCAATGTCGGCAAACTGCTGACCAACCTGAGTTTTACCCAGGCCATGGAGAACAGCATCATGGCTGACGTGGCGAACAACAAGGTCAGCAATGCGCAGGCGGCGAAGACGTGGATCAAGGCCAACCCGGCGGTCCTGGACCAGTGGCTGGAGGGGGTGAAAACCCTGGACGGCCAGGAGGCGTTGCCAGCGGTAAAAGCCAAACTCTGACGTTAAAATCGGACGCAGAGCGTCCCGAGCAGCATTCCCACGCAGAGCGTGGGAACGATCAACTCTGACGCTTGCCGCTGACCCCTGTGGGAGCTGGCTTGCCTGCGATAGCATCACCCCGGTATGCCTCTCACACCGAGGCGCCAGCATCGCAGGCAAGCCAGCTCCCACAGGTACCCATGCATATTGATACTCTTGCCAAAACCCTTTATCCGAGCCTGCGATGCCCCGGCCCAACCGCCATACACTCTTGCCTTTCCTGCGCTGGCTGCCGCGCCAAACCCGCGCCAGCGTCGGCCGGGACGCGATCGTCGGCCTCAGCGGCGCTGTGCTTGCGCTGCCGCAGTCGATTGCCTACGCACTGATCGCCGGTCTCCCACCCGAATATGGGCTCTACGCAGCCATCATCCCAGTATTGATCGCCTGCCTGTGGGGCTCGTCCTGGCACCTGATCTGCGGGCCCACGGCCGCCATCTCCATCGTGCTTTACGCCAGCATCAGCCCACTGGCCGTGCCAGGCTCCCAGGACTACATCACCCTCATCCTGTTGCTGACCTTCCTCGCCGGGGTATTCCAATGGTTGCTCGGCCTGCTGCGCTTCGGCGCGTTGGTGAACTTTGTCTCCCATTCGGTGGTGCTGGGTTTCACCCTGGGTGCCGCCGTAGTGATCGCCTTGGGGCAATTGCCCAACCTGCTCGGCTTGGATTTACCGAGCCAGGCCACGGCTATCAATGGCCTGCTGGCGCTGATCGACCATCGTGGCGAGTGGGACCACGCGTCCCTGGCCCTGGGGCTGGGTACATTGCTGGCAGGTATGCTGCTCAAGTACCTCGTGCCACGTTGGCCGACATTGTTGATCGCCTTGGTGTTGGGCAGCCTGGCGGCATGGCTGTTGCCGGCGATGTTCGGGCATGTGGCACGGGTCAGTTCGTTTATTGGCAAACTGCCGCCGTTCAGCCCGTTGCCGATGGATCTGGATCTGGTACTACGCCTGCTGCCCAGTGCCGTGGCGGTGGGAATGCTGGGGTTGGTGACCAGCCTGTCGATTGCCCGTTCGCTGTCCGCCCGCTCGCAACAACTGCTCGACGCCAACCAGGAAGTACGCGCCCAGGGTTTATCCAACATCGTGGGCGGATTTTTTTCCGGATACCTGTCAGCCGGATCGTTCACCCGCTCGGGCCTCAGTTATGAGGCGGGTGCCTGTTCGCCATTGGCGGGGGTTTTTTCGGCTCTGTGGGTGGCGTTATTCGCGTTATTTGGCGCAGCGTTGATTGCGCATATTCCGATCCCGAGCATGGCGGCGAGCATCCTGCTGATCTGCTGGGGCCTGGTGGACCACCGCGGCATTCGTGCGCTGTTCCGGGTCAGCCGCGCCGAATTTGTGGTGATGAGCCTGACCTGTGTCGCCACCTTGTTGCTGGAGCTGCAAACGGCGATCTATGCCGGGGTACTGGCGTCGCTGTTTTTCTACCTCAAACGCACCTCGCAGCCACGGGTGCAACACTGGCGCGACGGTGAAGCGGATGTGTTGCGGGTGGGCGGCTCGATCTTTTTTGGCGCCAGCCATTACCTGCAAGTGCGCCTGCAACGTCTGCAGGGTGAGCGGGTGGTGATCGAGGCGCAGCAGATCAACTTTATCGACTATTCCGGGGTGGAGATGCTGCACCAGGAGGCGCGGCGGTTGGCGGGGTTGGGCCGTAGCTTGACGTTGCGTGGGGCCAGGCCGCAGGTGGTTGAGGAGCTGAAAAAGCTCGACGGGCCCGATAACTGCCCCATCGACTTTGAAAACTGAACGCGATCAAAACTGTGGGAGCTGGCTTGCCTGCGATAGCGGTGGGTCAGCCAGCACATGGGTAACTGACCTATTGCTATCGCAGGCAAGCCAGCTCCCACATTAAGTGTGCCACATCAGCGTGTGGAATCAGGCCAATTGCCGGCGCAGTTCGGCCAGTACGGGGCCCGAATCCGGACGCACGCCGCGCCACAGCAAGAAGGCTTCCGCCGCTTGCTCCACCAGCATGCCCAGGCCATCCATCGCCACCGCCGCGCCTTGCTCGCTCGCCCAGCGGCAGAATGCGGTGGGTTCCTTGGCGTACATCATGTCGTAGCAGAAGGTCTTGCCCGGCTCGATCAGGCTGCCGGCAATCGGCGGTACATCGCCTGACAGGCTGGCCGACGTGGCATTGATGATCACATCCACCGGCTCACGCAACCAGTCGAAACCACTGGCAGACACCGGGCCCAGGTCATCGAACAGCTCAGCCAGCCGCTCGGCCTTTTCCACGGTGCGGTTGGCAATGATCAACGACGAGGGTTGCTGCGCCAGCAACGGCTCCAGCGCACCGCGTACCGCACCACCGGCGCCCAACAACAGGATGCGTTTGCCTTGCAGGCTCAGCCCGGCATTGACCGTCAAGTCGCGCACCAGGCCCGCGCCGTCGGTGTTGTCGCCCAACAACGTGCCGTCAGCCAGTTTGCTCAAGGTGTTCACGGCGCCGGCGCGCTGGGCACGTTCGGTCAGGGTATTGGCCAAGCGATAGGCCTCTTCCTTGAACGGCACCGTCACGTTGGCGCCACGGCCCTGTTGGAAAAACTCACGGGCACAGGCGGTGAAGTCCTCCAACGGCGCGAGCATCGTGCTGTAGTCCAGTTGCTCGCCGGTCTGGGCGGCGAACAGACGATGAATCAGCGGCGACTTGCTATGGCCGATGGGGTTGCCGAACACCACATAACGGTCCATCACACCGCCGCCTTGGGCGCGGCAACGCCGAGCCAGTCACGGTCTTGCAGGAAGTAGTCGGTGAGGCGCGCCTCTTCGCTGCCGGCTTCGGCCTTCCAGTCGTAGCTCCAGCGTACCTGAGGTGGCAGCGACATCAGGATCGACTCCGTACGCCCGCCCGATTGCAGGCCGAACAGGGTGCCACGGTCATAGACCAGGTTGAACTCAACGTAGCGGCCCCGGCGGAACTCCTGGAACTGGCGTTGTTGCTCGGTGTACGCCATGGCCTTGCGACGCTGCACAATCGGCAGATAGGCATCGATGTAGGCATCGCCGATGGCGCGGATGAAGGCGAAGCAGGTGTCAAAGCCCCACTCGTTCAAGTCATCGAAGAACAGCCCACCGATGCCACGGGGCTCGTTGCGGTGCTTGATGTGGAAGTAGGTGTCACACCAGGCCTTGTAGCGGGAGTACACGTCCGGGCCAAACGGTGCACAGGCCTGCTCGGCCACGCGGTGCCAGTGAATGCAGTCTTCTTCATTGCCGTAATACGGGGTGAGATCGAAGCCACCACCGAACCACCACACCGGTTCTTCACCTTCTTTTTCAGCGATGAAAAACCGCACATTGGCGTGGGAAGTCGGTACATGAGGGTTATGCGGATGGATCACCAGCGACACACCCAGGGCCTCAAACCCACGGCCCGCCAGTTCAGGGCGATGGGCACTGGCAGACGGTGGCAGACCGCTGCCGAACACGTGGGAAAAGTTGACACCGCCTTTTTCGATCACCGAACCGTTTTCCATCACACGGGTACGACCGCCACCGCCGGCTGGCCGGGTCCAGGCGTCTTCGATAAAGCGAGTGTCCGTCTCGAAGGTTTCCAGGGCGCTGCAAATGCGGTCTTGCAGGTCAAGCAGGTAGGCTTTAACGGCCTCGGTGCGGGTAGTCATGGCATCACCTTGAATCGGGCAAAGCTACGCGAGGCCCATGGGGCGTCGGCGGCAAATGGGCGCACAGGATACCACTGCGCCTACATGCCACTGCACTTAGGTGCACAGCAGTTGACGAGGATCAAGCTTAGGAGTCCGATAGGGGGCTACGCAGATTCGAACCCAAGGAGAAGTGCAGATGGCCAAACGTATCCAGTTCAGCGCCCATGGCGGCCCCGAAGTACTTGAATATGTGGACTACACGCCAGCGGAGCCTGGCCCACAGCAGGTTCGGGTGCGCAACGAGGCCATCGGCCTGAACTTCATCGACACCTATTTCCGCAGTGGTCTCTACGCGCCGCCCGCCCTGCCATCGGGCCTGGGTGCGGAAGGCGCTGGCGTGGTGGACGCGGTGGGCAGTGAAGTCAGCCAATTCAAAGTTGGCGACCGCGTGGCCTACGGCAGCGGTCCGCTGGGTGCCTACAGCGAGCTGCATGTGTTGCCTGCCGCCAACCTGGTGCACCTGCCGGATGAGATCAGCTTCGAACAGGCCGCCGGTGCCATGCTCAAAGGCCTGACCGTGCAATACCTGTTGCGCCAGACCTATGAGCTCAAAGGCGGTGAAACCATTTTGTTCCACGCCGCCGCCGGTGGCGTGGGTTCCCTGGCCTGCCAATGGGCCAAGGCCCTGGGCGTGAAGTTGATCGGTACGGTCAGCTCCCCGGAAAAGGCCGCTTTGGCCAAATCGCTGGGCGCCTGGGAAACCATCGACTACAGCAAGGAAGATGTCGCACAACGCGTACTGGAATTGACTGACGGCGAGAAGTGCCCGGTGGTATATGACGGCGTCGGCAAAGACACCTGGCTGACCTCGCTCGACAGCGTGTCGCCACGGGGCTTGTTGGTGAGCTTCGGCAATGCGTCGGGTGCAGTGGATGGGGTGAACCTGGGAATTCTGTCGGCGAAAGGATCGCTGTACGTGACCCGGCCTACTTTGGCGACCTACGCGAACAACCCGGCGAACTTGCAGGCGATGGCGGACGATCTGTTTTCGATGATCAAAAGTGGCAAGGTGCGCATTGATATCAACCAGCGCTACTCGCTGGCAGAGGCGGCCAAAGCGCAGACGGAGTTGTCGGGGCGGCGCACGACTGGATCGACCATCCTGCTGCCTTAAGATCGTACCCACGCTCTGCGTGGGAATGCATACCGTGACGCTCTGCGTCACAAGCGGACGCAGAGCGTCCAATGCGGCGTTCCCACGCAGAGCGTGGGAACGAGCTGCACCTAGGAGGGGCGCACCACATCACCCGTCACCAGGTCCCGAATCAGGCTCGGGTTCTTGCGCCCACCCAAGGCGCCGCCCAACACCAGGTCCACTTGCCCGCGAAAATACTGCTCCACGCGAATCCGCGTGCGGGCTGCCGGACGGCCCTGTGGGTTGGCCGAGGTGGAAATCAACGGGCCGACCTCGGCGCACAAATCTCTCACCAACGGATGATCACTGACCCGCAGCGCTACGGTGTCATGCACACCCGTGACCCATTCGGGCAGCAAGTCTTGATGGGGCACCAGCCACGTATTCGGCCCTGGCCAGGTGCTGGCCATGCGTTCGATCCATGTGTCCGGGAAATCTTCAAACAGAAAGTCGAACTGACGAATATTGTCCGCCACCAGGATCAGGCCTTTGTCGACCGAGCGGTTCTTGATCGCCAGCAGCCGATCCACTGCTTCTTCGTTCCACGGGTCGCAGCCCAGGCCCCAGACCGCTTCGGTCGGATAGGCGATCACCGCGCCTGCGCGAATTTCCCGTGCGGCTTCCAGCACACGCCACCTGTTGACCATTGTTTACTCTCCGGACTAAAGCTCTGGGCAGTTTACCGATCTTCGTTACAAAACCTAGCGCCAAAAACGTCCACTACAAAAGCGGACACCGCGCCAGCCAGCGCCCGCTTTCGCAAATCACCTGGCCCTCCAACTCCAGCTCTGTCAGGGTGGCCAGTACTTGGGACAACGGCCGACCGCTGGCAATCGCCAAGGCTTCGCTGCTATGCGGTGCCGCGTGCAGCAGCGCCACCAACGGATGGATCACGGGCACCGGC
The DNA here is from genome assembly GCF_001907715.1 of Pseudomonas sp. BTN1. Lineage (NCBI taxonomy): Bacteria > Pseudomonadati > Pseudomonadota > Gammaproteobacteria > Pseudomonadales > Pseudomonadaceae > Pseudomonas > Pseudomonas sp. BTN1. The sequence goes on from NZ_MPBM01000019.1 coordinate 96,700, forward strand.
GCAGCATGGGACAACCGCTGCCAACCGCGCAGGCTTTCAAGAATGTGCTCGATGGTTTCCACAAGCACCGCGCCATCACGGATCAGTTGATGACAGCCCTTGGCGGCGGGGTGGTGGATGGAACCCGGAATCGCGTACACCTCGCGCCCTTGCTCCGCCGCCAGGCGTGCGGTGATCAGCGAGCCGCTGGACATACTGGCCTCCACCACCAGCACGCCTAACGACAACCCGCTGATAATCCGGTTGCGCCGTGGGAAATTACCGGCCTGGGGCGCGGTATCCAGCGGAAACTCGGAAACCACGGCGCTGCCTTGGGCGATCATCGCCGCAGCAAGCTTGCGATGGCGCTGTGGATAAAAATTTTCCAGGCCAGTGCCAAGTACGCCGATGGTATGGCCGCCCACGTCCAATGCCGCCTGGTGCGCCGCGCCGTCAATGCCCACCGCCAGCCCACTGGTGATGACAAAACCGGCGCTCGCCAGGCTGCGGGAAAAGGCCGCTGCCGTGTCCATGCCTGGGCGAGAGGCACGCCGGCTTCCGACCATGGCCAACTGTGGTTTTTCCAGAATACCGGGGTCGCCCGCCACGAATAACAACGGCGGCGCATCGTCGATCTGCGCGAGCAACGCCGGGTACTCTGGTTGGTCCCACATCAGCAAATGCTGGGCCGGGCGCGCCAGCCAGGCTAACGCCTCACTGGCACCGTCACGGACTTTGGGGCTACGTCGGGCCTCGGCACTGATGGCGGGCAAACCGAGGGAACGCCAGGCGCTGGCGGGAGCACTCAGAGCCTTGGAAGCGCAACCAAAGGCTTCGATCAACACGTGAAAACGCTTGGGCCCCAGTTCTGGCAGCCTGTGCAAGCGTAGCCGGGCTTCCAGCTCTGCCGGGGAAATATCGCTACTGTTTATCGGATTCATATGATCATCCTTGACCGGAACAAGCTGTGGATAACTCTGTTGGTAACTTATTTAGCAGGCTATTTATTGCGCTTGTTGAGCCGTCTCGAAACGGTCTTGCACGGCCAACGACCTTGAAGCACTGAGCACCAGGGCATAGCTGAGCTTTTCGTAGGTGCGAAACACCAGCAGGGTGCCCGCTCGCTCATCCGGGAGCGGCGTGGGCGTACCGGTGAGGGCGTCTCGCACGGTGGCGCCAGCCTTGATCACCGTCAGCAGTTGGCCTTCCATCAGGCCATCGCGGCGGCCCTTGTTCAGGGTCACAGCATCGAGCACGCCAATCTGCGTGACGCCCTTGGGGATGTCGATGATGTGCCCTGTAATCAAGGGTGCGGGTTTGCAGGGTTCCAGGCTGGCCAAAGCAACGGGAGGCTCGGCGCGCAACAAACGGTCACCCGGGCGAATTTCCTGGGTCACCCGTTGCACTGCCAAGGTGGTGAGGCTGTCGGCAAGCACAAAGCGCGCAGTGCCGATGTCGTCGGCATTGATGCCGAGTAATTCCTGGGTAACGGGGTCGGTGTAGGCCTTGCCCCGCCGAAAGATCCCGTAGCTGGGCTGGGCCGGGTCCAGATGCCCGCGCGCATGCACACGCTCGTCGTTGGCACCCAGCACGCGCCCGCCTTGAGCCGCAATAATATAAGGCGCGTTGTCCAGGTCGTGGGGGGAGTCAAAAATACGGTTGTGCAGTAAAAAATGCTGAATGGCCTGTTGCGCGGCCTGATCCAGACGCTCAGTGGGTTGCACAATCAATGCCGTGGCGAACGGGGCCCACAGCAGCAAGACGAGTAGCGATTTCCTCATGGGGTGAATCTCCTTTATTATGTGCGTTCGCGTGAAATGCCATAGCCTTCGCGGCTTCCGAGCGTTTCACACCGGCCGTATGGGTCCTTCCCACCGCCGATTTGTCTCTTCCTCACATGTGCAGCAATTACGCTTATGGCTATTTTGAACATCCTCGAATTTCCCGACTCGCGCCTGCGCACGATCGCCAAGCCGGTGGCCGTAGTGGACGACAAGGTTCGTCAGTTGGTCGATGACATGTTTGAAACAATGTATGAAGCCCCGGGCATCGGCCTCGCCGCTACCCAGGTCAACGTGCATCTGCGTGTCGTGGTCATGGACCTGTCGGAAGATCGCAGCGAACCTCGGGTGTACATCAACCCTGAGTTCGAACCGCTGACCGAAGAGATGGGCGAATACCAGGAAGGCTGCCTGTCGGTGCCGGAGTTCTACGAGAACGTTGAACGCCCGCTGCGCGTGAAGATCAAGGCGCTGGACCGTGACGGCAAGCCGTTTGAGCTGATTGCCGAAGGTCTGTTGGCGGTGTGCATCCAGCATGAATGCGACCACCTCAACGGCAAGCTGTTTGTCGATTACCTGTCCACGCTCAAGCGGGACAGGATCAAGAAAAAGCTGGAAAAAAAGCATCGCCAGCAAGCCTGATGCCCTTCTTCCAAAGGCTTGCTGCGGCAAGCCTTTTTCTTTTGTGACTGTTTTTAACCGAGAACTCCCATGACCGAGCCATTGCGCATTGTTTTTGCCGGCACTCCTGAATTTGCCGCCGAACACCTCAAGGCGCTGCTTGCCAGCCCTTATGACATCGTCGCGGTGTACACCCAGCCGGATCGCCCGGCCGGTCGCGGGCAAAAACTGATGCCGAGCCCAGTCAAGCAATTAGCACTGGAGCACAACATTCCGGTGCTGCAACCGCCGACCCTGCGTAACGCCGACGCCCAGGCCGAACTGGCCGCGCTGAAGCCGGACCTGCTGGTGGTGGTGGCTTACGGTTTGATCCTGCCTCAGGCTGTGCTGGATATACCGCGCCTGGGTTGCATCAACAGTCATGCTTCACTGCTGCCCCGCTGGCGCGGTGCGGCGCCGATTCAACGTGCCGTTGAAGCAGGCGACAGCGAGAGCGGCGTGACCGTGATGCGCATGGAAGCCGGCCTGGATACCGGGCCGATGCTGCTCAAAGTCACCACACCGATCACCGCCCAAGACACCGGCGGCAGCCTGCACGACCGCCTCGCTGAACTGGGGCCGCCCGCCGTGATCCAGGCCATCGCCGGCCTGGCTGCCGGCACACTGGAAGGCGAGGTACAGGACGACAGCCTGGCCACCTACGCGCACAAATTGAACAAAGACGAAGCACGCATCGACTGGAGCCGCCCAGCCGTGGAGCTTGAGCGCCTGGTACGTGCCTTCAACCCGTGGCCGATCTGCCACAGCACCCTGAACGGCGAGGCTTTGAAAGTGTTGGCCGCGACCCTGGCCGATGGTGCAGGCGCTCCCGGCGAGATCATCGGCGCCAGCAAAGACGGCCTGTTGGTGGCTTGCGGTGAACAGGCGCTGTGCCTGACGCGTCTGCAATTGCCCGGCGGCAAGGCGCTGAACTTCAGTGATTTGTTCAACAGTCGTCGTGAGAAATTCGCCCTGGGCACCACGCTTGGAGTGGTCACTCAATGAACCCACGTCTGGCCGCCGCCAAGGCTCTCGCCGCCGTGCTCAACGGCAAGGCTTCGCTGAACAGTTCATTGCCCACGCAGTTGGATAAGGTTGAAGACCGCGACCGGGGGTTTACGCAGGACCTGGCCTTTGGCACCGCCCGTTGGCAGCCACGGTTGTCTGCGTTGGCCGCCAAGCTGCTGCAAAAACCGTTCAAAACGGCGGACGCGGATGTCGAGGCGCTGTTGCTGGTGGGTCTCTACCAGTTGCTCTACACCCGCGTGCCCGCCCACGCCGCCATTGGTGAAACCGTCGGCTGCGCCGACAAGCTGAAAAAACCCTGGGCCAAGGCCCTGCTCAATGCCGTGCTGCGCCGCGCCCAGCGTGAAAGCGAAACGCTGTTGGCCGAGCTGGAACATGATCCGGTGGTGCGCACCGCCCACCCGCGCTGGCTGCAAAAATCCCTGAAGGCCTTTTGGCCCGAGCAATGGGAGGCTATCTGCGCGGCCAACAACGCGCACCCGCCGATGATCCTGCGGGTCAACCGTCGCCACCACAGCCGGGATGCATACCTGCAATTACTCGCCGACGCGGCCATCAACGCCACCCCGTGCGTGTACAGCACGGACGGTATCGTGCTGGAAGCCGCCGCCGATGTGCGCAGCCTGCCGGGCTTTGCCGAAGGCTGGATCAGCGTGCAGGACGAGGCCGCGCAATTGGCTGCCGATCTGCTCGATTTGGCCCCCGGCCAGCGCGTACTCGACGCCTGCTGCGCGCCAGGCGGTAAGACGTGTCACATCCTTGAGGTTGAAAAAGACCTGGCCGGTGTGGTGGCTGTGGACCTTGAGGCCAAGCGCCTGGTGCGCGTGCGGGAAAACCTTGCACGCCTGGGCCTCAGCGCCGACCTGATCGCCGCCGACGGCCGCGACACCGCGACGTGGTGGGACGGCAAGCCATTCCAGCGCATCCTGCTGGACGCTCCTTGCTCCGCCACCGGTGTGATCCGTCGGCACCCGGACATCAAGCTGACCCGCCAGCCCGACGACATCGCCGCCCTGGCGGTGTTGCAAGGCGAACTGCTCGACGCGCTGTGGCCAACCCTGGAAGTGGGCGGCATCCTGCTTTACGCCACCTGCTCCACGCTGCCCACCGAAAATACCGAGGTCATCCAAGCCTTCCTCGCCCGCACCAGCGGCGCGCGCGAACTGGACCTCGCCACCAGCGCCGGCATCAAGCAGCCCCACGGCCGCCAACTGCTCGCGCAGGAAGGCGGGCACGATGGCTTCTACTACGCCAAACTGATCAAGATTGCCGCCGCGCGCGGCTGAATGGTTTTAAGGGAGTGACCGGATGAAAATCATCATCCTTGGAGCAGGGCAGGTGGGTGGCACGCTGGCCGAACATTTGGCCGGTGAAGCCAACGACATCACCGTGGTCGACACCGATGCCGAGCGCTTGCGCAACCTGGGCGACCGCCTGGACATTCGTACGGTGCAAGGCCGCGCGTCGTTTCCGACGGTGCTGCGCCAGGCCGGTGCCGACGATGCCGACATGCTGGTGGCTGTGACCAACAGCGACGAGACCAACATGGTCGCCTGCCAGGTCGCCCACACCCTGTTCCACACCCCGACCAAGATCGCTCGGGTGCGCGAAGCGGCTTACCTGACCCGCGCCGGGCTGTTCGACAACGACGCCATCCCGGTAGACGTCCTGATCAGCCCGGAACAGGTGGTGACCCACTACATCAAGCGCCTGATCGAAATTCCAGGTGCGCTACAGGTTATCGACTTCGCTGAAGGCAAAGCGCAACTGGTAGCCGTGAAGGCCTATTACGGCGGGCCGCTGGTTGGCCAGCAATTGCGCCAGCTGCGTGAGCACATGCCGAATGTGGAAACCCGCGTCGCCGCGATTTTCCGCCGTGACCGGCCGATCCTGCCCCAGGGCGATACGGTGATCGAGGCTGACGACGAAGTATTTTTCATCGCCGCCAAGGCGAACATTCGTGCGGTCATGAGCGAAATGCGCAGGCTCGACGAAAGCTACAAACGCATCGTCATCGCCGGCGGTGGGCAGATTGGCGAGCGTTTGGCAGAAGCCATCGAAAGCCGCTACCAGGTGAAGATCATCGAGATGAGCCCGACGCGGTGCCGGCATTTGTCCGACACCCTCGACAGCACTGTTGTACTGCAAGGCAGCGCCTCGGACCGTGACCTGCTGATGGAAGAAAACATCGCCGACGCCGATATCTTCCTGGCCCTGACCAACGATGATGAAGCCAATATCATGTCGTCCTTGCTGGCCAAGCGGCTGGGGGCGAAGAAGGTGATGACCATCATCAATAACCCGGCCTATGTCGACCTGATCCAGGGCGGCGATATCGACATTGCCATCAGCCCGCAGTTGGCGACCATTGGCACCTTGCTCGCCCACGTACGGCGTGGCGACATTGTCAGCGTGCACTCGTTGCGCCGTGGCGCAGCGGAAGCCATCGAGGCGATTGCCCACGGTGACTCCAAGTCCAGCAAAGTGATTGGCAAGGCGATCCGCGATATCGGCCTGCCGCCCGGTACCACCATTGGCGCGATCATTCGCGATGAAGAAGTGATCATTGCCCACGACGACACGGTGATCGCCACCGGAGACCACGTGATTTTGTTCCTTGTGGACAAGAAACATATCCGCGATGTGGAGAAGCTGTTCCACGTGGGGCTGAGTTTTTTCTGATTAAAAAATTGAGTGAGCCTGCCGCCGCCATCGCGGGCAAGCCCGCTCCCACATGTGATCGCGTTCCAAGTGTGGGAGCGGGCTTGGCCGCGATGACGATATCGAAACCGCTATGTAGCTAAAGGATGCACCGCCATGCTCGAATCCCTGGAAAAAATGCTCGCCAAGGGTGTGGATAATTCATTGCTGCGCTTTGGCCTGGGCAAGGGTTATCTGGACCTGAAGGACAACGCAACGGCGGCCGAGCATTTGCAGCGATGCGTCGAGTTCGATCCGAAGTATTCGGCGGCGTGGAAGTTGTTGGGCAAGGCGCGGCTGGGATTGGAAGATCGCGCGGCAGCACACCTGGCATGGGAGAAGGGCATCGAAGCCGCCCAGGCCCATGGCGACAAACAGGCCGAAAAAGAAATGACGGTGTTCCTGAAGAAACTTGATCGCCAAACCTGAGGTGATCACCTGTGGGAGCTGGCTTGCCTGCGATAGCATCACCTCGGTATATCAGGCACTCCGAGGTGATGCTATCGCAGGCAAGCCAGCTCCCACATTTGATCTCCATTGGGCTGGAGGTCAGCGGTGTATCAATACCACCGCGCCTCACCCGGCGGGCGTTTCTTGAAGCGCTTCATGCTCCACATGTACTGGCTTGGGTAAGCGCCTACATAGCGCTCAACTACCTTGCTCATCGCCGCACAGGACGTCGCGGTGTCGGTGCTGTACATGTCCTCCGGCGCCGCTTCCAGGATCACCTTGTAGCCCGAGCCGTCCGGCAGGCGCAGGGCGTGCAGGAATACGCCAACGGCCTTGTGGCCCGCGAGCATGTTCGGCACGAACTTGCTGGTAAGCGCCTGGGTGGCAAAAAACGGTACGAAGATCCCGGCGGACTCAGCCGGCTCCGGGTCGGCAGGAATGCCCACCTGGCCGCCTTTGCGCACTTCCTTGATCACGCTGAGAATGCCTTCCTTGGTGGAAGCCGCCACGCGGTTGCCCAGCTGCACGCGTTGTTTGCGCAGCAGTTCGTCCACCGCCTTGAGCTTGGGCGGGCGATAGAAAATGATCGGTTTGCACTGGCTGCAATAGAAGTGGTTCAACACTTCCCAGTTGCCCAGGTGGCTGGTGATGCCCACCACGCCTTTGCCAGAAGCCAGGGCCTCGTGCAGCACTTCCAAGCCCTCGACTTCGCGGACCAGGTCGATGGAGCGCTGCGCCGGCCAGATCCACGCGCAGGCGCTTTCGGTGAGGGACTTGCCGATGTCCATCAGGCTGCGGCCCACCAGGCGCTCGCGTTCTGCAGGGTCCATGTCCGGGAAGCATTTGGAGAGGTTGATCCGCACGGTATCGCGGGAACGGTTGGGGGTTTTCCACATGATCCAGCCGATCCCCGTGCCGACGGCTTGTACGGCGCGCCAGGGCAGCAGGGCAAACAACCGAAGAGCGCCTACCAGCAAGGCGCCTTTAAACTTTTCCACAGGTCACTCCTGATCGTGTGTGGTGCGCAAAGCCGGCATTCTAACCGGCGTTGGCCAAGTCCGCGTAACGGTCGCAGTCCTGGGTGTGGTCCATGACCATGCCCGAGGCCTGCATGAAGGCGTAGCAGATGGTCGGCCCCACGAAGGTGAAGCCGGCCTTTTTCAAGGCTTTGCTCATGGCTTGGGCTTCGGGCGTGATCGCCGGGACGTCGCTGCGATCCTTGAAGTGATTGACCTTGGGTTTGCCGCCGACAAACGACCACAGCAACCCCACGGGATCTTCCAGCGCCAGCCAGGCCGCGGCGTTGCGCCGGGTAGCGTTGAGCTTCAAGCGATTGCGCACGATGCCCGGGTCCTGCATCAGCACCTCGATTTCGTCATCGCTCAATTGCGCCAGACGCTGCGCGTCAAAGCCGAACAACACCTTTCGATAATGCTCGCGTTTGCGTAAAACGGTGATCCAGGACAGGCCTGCCTGGAACCCTTCGAGCAAAAGCAACTCGAACAAACCCTGCGCATCGCGCAGCGGCGTTCCCCACTCTTGATCGTGATAAGCCATGTACAGCGGATCTTCAGAACACCAAAAGCAGCGTGGCATAAGGCTCCAGGGAGTGGTGGCGGGGCCGAATCGGGTATACTCCCGCTCTTTAAATCGCAGCCCAAGTAACAGGTGAATTTCGTGAGCCAGCCTACGCCAGCCGTGCGTACCTTCCAAGACTTGATCCTCGCCCTCCAGCAATACTGGGCCGAGCAAGGTTGTGTGGTACTTCAGCCCTACGATATGGAAGTAGGCGCCGGCACTTTCCACACCGCTACATTCCTGCGGGCCATCGGCCCGGAAACCTGGAACGCCGCTTATGTGCAGCCCAGTCGCCGCCCGACTGACGGCCGCTACGGCGAAAACCCGAACCGTCTGCAGCACTACTACCAGTTCCAGGTGGTATTGAAGCCCAACCCGGACAACTTCCAGGAGCTGTACCTGGGCTCGCTGAAACATGTCGGCCTGGACCCACTGGTGCACGACATTCGTTTCGTCGAAGACAACTGGGAGTCGCCAACCCTGGGCGCCTGGGGCCTGGGCTGGGAAGTCTGGCTCAATGGCATGGAAGTGACGCAGTTCACTTACTTCCAGCAAGCCGGCGGCATCGAGTGCTACCCGGTCACCGGCGAAATCACCTATGGCCTTGAGCGCCTGGCCATGTACCTGCAAGGCGTGGACTCGGTCTACGACCTGGTATGGGCTGACGGCCCGTTCGGCAAGGTGACTTACGGCGATGTGTTCCACCAGAACGAGGTGGAGCAGTCCACCTACAACTTCGAACACGCCAACGTCGACAAACTGTTCGAACTGTTCGACTTCTATGAAAGCGAAGCCAAGCGCCTGATCGAACTCGACCAGCCGCTGCCGTTGCCAAGCTATGAAATGGTGTTGAAGGCCTCCCATACCTTCAACCTGCTGGACGCCCGCCGTGCCATTTCGGTTACTGCGCGCCAGCAATACATCCTGCGTGTGCGCACGCTGGCGCGTTCCGTCGCCCAAGCCTACCTGCTGGCTCGCGCCAAGCTGGGCTTCCCGATGGCAACCCCGGATTTGCGTGATGAAGTGTTGGCTAAGCTGGAGGCTGCACAATGAGTGCTCAAGATTTCCTGGTTGAACTGGGCACCGAAGAGCTGCCACCCAAGGCCCTCAATACCCTGGCCGATGCATTCCTGGCCGGTATCGAAAAAGGCCTGCAGACCGCTGGCCTGAAGTTTCAAGCCAAGAAGGTCTACGCCGCGCCGCGCCGCCTGGCTGTGCTGCTGACCGCGCTGGAAACCCAGCAGCCGGATCGCAGCATCAACCTGGACGGCCCACCGCGCCAGGCGGCTTTCGACGCCGAAGGCAACCCGACCCAGGCGGCCCTTGGCTTTGCCAAGAAGTGTGGCGTGGAGCTGAGCGAGATCGACCAGAGCGGCCCGAAACTGCGTTTCAGCCAGGTCATCACCGGCAAGCCAACCGCCAGCCTGTTGCCGACCATCGTTGAAGATTCCCTGAACGACCTGCCTATCCCCAAGCGCATGCGCTGGGGTGCGCGCAAGGAAGAGTTCGTGCGCCCAACCCAATGGCTGGTGATGCTGCTCGGTGACCAGGTCATCGATTGCACCATCCTCGCCCAGAAGGCCGGTCGTGACTCCCGTGGTCACCGCTTCCATCATCCAGAAAGCGTGCGCATCACTTCGCCGGCCAACTACCTCAACGACCTGCGCGCTGCTTACGTGCTGGCCGACGCCAATGAGCGTCGCGAGCTGATCAGCAAGCGCACCGAAGAGCTGGCCCGTCTGCAGGAAGGCACCGCCATCGTGCCGCCAAGCCTGCTCGACGAAGTGACCGCCCTGGTGGAATGGCCGGTGCCGCTGGTGTGCTCGTTCGAAGAGCGTTTCCTCGACGTGCCGCAAGAAGCCTTGATCACCACCATGCAGGACAACCAGAAGTACTTCTGCCTGCTGGACGTGGACGGTAAGTTGTTGCCGCGTTTTATCACCGTGGCCAACATCGAAAGCAAAGACCCACAGCAGATCATCGCCGGTAACGAAAAAGTCGTGCGCCCGCGCCTGACCGACGCCGAGTTCTTCTTCAAGCAAGACAAGAAGCAGAAGCTGGAAGACTTCAACCTGCGCCTGCAAAACGTGGTGTTCCAGGAAAAACTCGGCAGCGTCTACGACAAGGCCGTGCGTGTTTCCAAGCTGGCGGCCTACATTGCGCCCCGTATTGGCGGCGATGCCGCGTGGGCAGCGCGTGCTGGCTTGCTGTCCAAGTGCGACCTGGCCACCGAGATGGTCGGCGAGTTCCCAGAGATGCAAGGCGTGGCCGGTTACTACTACGCCCTCAACGACGGCGAGCCGGATGATGTCGCCCTGGCCCTGAACGAGCAGTACATGCCGCGCGGTGCCGGTGCAGAACTGCCGAGCACCCTGACCGGTGCGGCCGTGGCCATTGCCGACAAGCTGGACACCCTCGTGGGTATCTTCGGTATCGGCATGCTGCCCACCGGCAGCAAAGACCCGTATGCCCTGCGCCGTGCGGCCTTGGGCGTGCTGCGTATCCTGATCGACAAAAAGCTGGACCTCGACCTGACCCAGGCCGTGGTATTTGCCGTCGGCCAGTTCGGCACCAAGGTCAAGCAAGCCGGCCTGGCCGAGCAAGTGCTGGAGTTTGTGTTCGATCGCCTGCGTGCGCGTTATGAAGACGAAGGAGTGGACGTTTCCGTCTACCTGTCGGTACGTGCCCTGCAACCGGGCTCGGCACTGGACTTCGACCAGCGTGTACAAGCCGTGCAAGCGTTCCGCAAGCTGCCGGAAGCCGATGCCCTGGCCGCCGTGAACAAGCGCGTGTCGAACCTGTTGAGCAAGGCCGACAACCTCGGCACTGCCGAAGTCGACCCGGGCCTGTTTGCCGATGCCAAGGAGTTCTCGCTGAACTCAGCCATCGCCAAGGCCGAGAACGCCGTGAAGCCGCTGATCGCTGAGCGTAACTACGCTGAAGCGTTGGCGCGCCTGGCGTCCTTGCGTGAGCCGGTGGATGCGTTCTTCGAAGCGGTGATGATCAATGCCGATGATGCTGGCGTGCGCAAAAACCGCTACGCCATGCTGGCGCGCCTGCGTGGCTTGTTCATCAATATCGCCGACATCTCCGTACTGGGCTGATCATGTTGAAACTGCTGATTCTCGATCGGGACGGGGTGATCAACTACGACTCCGACGCTTACATCAAGTCGGTGGAGGAGTGGATCCCGCTGCCCGGTTCGATCGAGGCCATCGCGCAGTTGAGCAAAGCCGGCTGGACGGTGGCCATCGCCACCAACCAGTCCGGCATCGCCCGCGGTTACTACGACATCGCGACCCTGGAGGCCATGCACGCGCGTTTGCGCGCGTTAGTGGCCGAGCAGGGCGGCGAGGTGGGGCTGGTGGTCTACTGCCCCCACGGGCCGGACGAAGGCTGCGATTGCCGCAAGCCCAAGCCTGGCATGTTGAAAATTATTGCAGAACATTACAAGGTGCCCTTGGCTGGGATATGGTTCGTCGGGGACAGCCTCGGTGACCTGGAGGCGGCCAAAGCCGTCGACTCTCAGCCAGTTTTGGTTAAAACCGGAAAAGGCGAAAAGACCCAGGCTAAAAACCTGCCGGTAGGCACCTTGATTTTTGACGATCTGGCGGCCGTTGCCGCAGAACTTATCAACAACTAGCCGCCCTCGACTTCCTGACCAAGGACTGTTCGGGAGTGCGCTTTTAGCAGGCGGGCCGTGTCCCGCAACGGTAAATGCCGCCATGTCGATCTTGCAGGCCATCAGAACCTTTTTCTTTTACCTGCTGCTGGGCACCAGTTCGTTTCTCTGGTGCACCCTGAGCTTTTTTATTGCACCGTTCCTTCCCTTCAAGGCGCGCTATCGCTTTATCAACGTCTACTGGTGCCGCTGCGCGTTGTGGCTGAGCAAGGTGTTCCTGAATATTCGTTTCGAGGTCAAGGGCGCTGAAAACGTTCCTGATCAACCGTGCGTGATTCTCTCGAACCATCAGAGCACCTGGGAGACGTTCTTCCTCTCGGCGTATTTCTCGCCGTTGAGCCAGGTGCTCAAGCGCGAGCTTCTGTATGTGCCATTCTTCGGCTGGGCCATGGCCATGTTGCGTCCGATCGCCATCGACCGGGACAACCCCAAGGCTGCGCTCAAGCATGTCGCGAAGAAGGGCGATGAGTTGCTCAAGGACGGCGTCTGGGTGCTGATCTTTCCCGAGGGCACGCGGGTGCCCTACGGCACCGTGGGTAAGTTCTCACGGGGTGGTACCGCCCTGGCGGTCAACGCCAACCTGCCTGTGCTGCCAATTGCGCATAACGCCGGCAAGTTCTGGCCCAAGACTGGCTGGGCTAAACGCCCAGGCACTATCACCGTAGTGATCGGCGAACCGATGTACGCAGAAGGCGAAGGACCACGTGCCATCGCCGCCCTGAACGACCGCGCTGCGGCGTGGAATGAGGCGCAGCAACGGGCCATGGGCTCCCTGCCTCCGGAACCTGTGGTGGTGGAGACGCCGGCCGTTTGAGCATCTGTGGATAACCTGTGTACGCTTTGTTGGCGAATTGGCTTTTTTGCTTCATAACAAGCTGATTTACTTACATATTTCTGAAGCTCATAAAATTCAGAAAAACGTGCATAAGTTTTTTCTTCATAAAAAAACCGGTCCTTGTGACCGGTTTTTTATGCACAGCAGAAAAGCCGCTTTTTCAGTCCTCCAATAACGGCAGCAGTAGGATAAACGTCGAGCCCTTGCCCAGCTCACTTTCACACACGATGCGCCCACCGTGCCGCTCCAACACTGCTTTAACCATGGTCAGCCCCAGTCCAAGCCCCTCACTGCCTTGAGCCGAATCGAAACGTCGGTATTGGTTAAACAACTCCGGCAGATCCTCAGGCGCAATCCCCGGTCCCTGGTCGCTTATCCTGCATTCCAACCAACCTTGCGCACTGCCATGCCTCAACCTGACGGTGGTACCGGATGGGGAGTATTTGATCGCGTTCTCCAGCACATTGAACAACGCCCGGGTGAGCAGCGATTGGTCGGCGTAGACCATGGCCTCGTCCGCCTCATCCAGGTCGTGAACCAAATGGATGCCCTTCAACTGCGCAATCACCGCCACTTGATCAAAGGCGTCCATCACCAGCATGGCAAACAGGGTGGGCTGGAACTGGTAACCGTCCGCTTCAGCCTTGGCCAATTGCACAAAGGATTCGGTCAGGCTCAAGGCCCGCCGCACCTGCTGTTCGATCTGGGTAAACACCGGGGACTCCCCGTTGTGCACGTCCAACAGGGCAAGGATCGCTGAGTGCGGTGCACGCAGGTCGTGGGAAAGGAAACGCAGCATCGTCTCGCGGTGCTGCTGGGCTTCACGCTCCTTGCTCAGGTCCGTGAGGCTCAACAACCAGCCGAGGGCGAAATCCCCTTCGGCAGGCAGCAAAGGGGCCAGTTCCATGCGCAAACTGCGTTGGTGGATATCGCGAAACTCGACCAGTTCCAGCGCCGACAGGGCAGGGCGTACACCATTGTGCAGCGGGGGATAGCCTAGATCGGCGAGCTGTTCGACGAGGTTTTCGCCGACCAGGTCATTGCCGAATACTTCACGGGCCACGCGGTTGGCCAACAGGATGCTGCCCTGAGGGTCGGTGATCAGCGTTGCTACCGGCAGGCACTCCAGCCCGTCAGCCATAAAGCGCCGCGTATCGCGTGTACGACTGACGGCTTGTTCAAGGGCAAAGATCCGCCCTTGCAGCACATCGCCCTTACTGGCGGGCGCGCGACGACGTTCCGGAAGCACCTTGGGTTCGTTATCCAGACGTGCCAGTTCCCAGCCAAAGTAGGCGAGAATTACGCTCAGACGTCGCCAATTCCAGATCAGGTAACTCAGCAACAAACCGATCAGGCATGCTGCGGGGCTCCACCAGTGGCCCAGGCGCAATAAGCCCCATGAGCCCAGCAAAGCCACGGCCATGCACGCCAAGGTCATCCACAGGGCGTAACGGGGGCGCACAAGCAGAAGGCCCAGCAGCAGGGCCACCAGGGACGTTGCCAGCAACGCCGCGAACCAGCCGGGCAGATCGACGATGCTGCGACCCTGCAATAAACCATTCAGTACTTCAGCCTGGATCTCAACCCCCGCAGTGGTGCCCACGGTGGAAGAGAGCGGCGTCACGAAACGATCGGCCATGCCATAGGCTGAGGCGCCGATCAGAACCAGGCGACCCCGCAGCGACTCGGGAGCTACCTCGCCGCGTAGTACGCTGACGTAGGACAGACTGGGAAAATGGTCTGGTTCCGAAGTGAACGGCACACGAATCTCATGTTCCTGATGCCAGTGCCCTCCAGTAGGCTCTTGTGGCAGGCCCGGCATCGTCTCGGCATGCTCGCTCATGGCGAACGCCAGCCACGCCAACTGAGGAAGCGTGCTCCCCGGCGGGCCTTCACGTAGATACACGCTGCGCACCACACCGTCGTTGTCCGCTTCGACGTTGATGTGACCGACACCCTTGGCGCACTTGAGCAGTGGCGACAACGGCGCTATGGGAGCCTTGGGGCTGACGCTGCTGTCTCCGGCGATGGGCAGCAATACATTGCCGGCTTTGCATACGGCATCGGCCAGGCGCTGCTCGTCATGACTGTGGTCGGTCTCACTGAAGATCACATCCAACAAAATGCCCGCCGGCTGTGCGGCGTTCACGCGTTCAATCAGCTCGGCATGTACGCTGCGCGGCCAAGGCCATGGGCCAAGTGCTTCCAGGCTGGGTGCGTCGATGGTCACCAGGACGATGCGTGGATCTACCGGCAAGGGCGTGAGGCGGCGCAGGCTGTCATAGAGCGGATTATTGAGCGCTAAGCCAGCGCTCAAGGATAAGTAGGCCGTAAAGGGCAGGAGTACCAAACCGATCAACAGCCATTCACGAACCAACCCATGGAACAAAAGCTGGGCCTGGGTAGGTTGGCGTTTCTCGGTTTTGCGCCAGAGCTTCACAGGGCTAGCGCCATGAGGGGGCCAAGGCATTGATGGTCGTTAAGTAAAGATGTCATAAGCCCAGGATCCCTCTCCATGGGGTTGCGATGAAGTGCATGCAGTGTTCTGAAACCAGTGAAGCTTATTTCGGTCTCATTGGAGGACTTCCCACGACCGCGCAATGAACGATACCGCACATTGGAGCGGGCATAACGCCCCGGCGAGGCGATCACACCGACGCTTTTACGGAACGACAGGAGCCGGTATCTTCTTTGAGGATCGTAGTGGATTGAGTTTACGGCGCTTTCAGCGTATCGAGAGATCCAGGCACTGTAGAATCCGTCCATAATTATTCAGATTCATAGGCCGGCATTTGTACAGCATGTGCCCCCCATTCAAGCTCTCGTATTTTTGTAGGAAGGACCCCGCCCATGCGTGTCGCAATACTGGATGACGAACCCGCAGAGTTGCGACGGGTGGAACAGACACTGCGACAGATTCCCGGTCCGGCTGAACAGCCCTGGTCCCTGCATTTTTTTGAACGTGGCGAAGACCTGCTACGCCAGCTACGTCGGGAAACCTTTGACCTGCTGATCCTCGACTGGCAACTGCCGGATATCTCCGGGATCGCGTTATTGCGCTGGACCCGCGAGCACATGGAGTCGCCTCCCGCCGTTATCATGCTCACCAGTCGCGATGCCGAAAGCGATATCGTGACGGCGTTGAACAGCGGGGCGGACGACTATGTCAGCAAGCCGTTTCGGCCCAACGAACTCAAAGCCCGAGTCAGCGCCGTGCTGCGGCGCCACGGTTTGCAAAAGTCGGCTACCCAGGAAGTACAGAGCTTTAACGATCTGACGTTCGACGATGCCGAACTGACCGTCACCCGAGCGGGCAAGCCCATTAACCTGACAGAACGGGAATACCGTTTGGCAAGTTGTCTATTTGCCAACCTGGCCCGGCCGTTGTCTCGCGAGTATCTCTATGAGCGGTTCTGGAGCCACGAAGAAATGGTGTCGTCGCGGCCGTTGGACACGCATATCTACCGCCTGCGCAACAAGCTAGGGCTGACCGCGGATCGCGGTTGGCAGCTGTTGACGATCTATGGGTACGGGTATCGGTTGGAGAGTGTGACACCCGCTGTGGAAAGTTAAATAGCCTGATGTTCCACGTGGAGCATTTAAAAAATGCGCGACTACGAACCAACAAAAAAGGCCAACGCTAAGCGTTGGCCTTTTGTTTTTAGCAGATGTTCCTGATCAGAAGTCCAGGTTAGACACCGCCAAGGCATTGCTCTCGATGAAGTCACGACGAGGCTCGACCGCATCACCCATCAGGGTGTTGAAGATCTGGTCGGCGCCAATGGCGTCTTCGATGGTCACGCGCAGCATGCGACGTTGAGCAGGGTCCATGGTGGTTTCCCACAGCTGATCCGGGTTCATCTCGCCCAGACCTTTATAGCGCTGGATGGTATGACGCTTGGTGCTTTCCGCCATCAACCAGTCCAAGGCTTCCTTGAACTCCTTGACCTGCTTCTTGCGTTCGCCACGCTGAATGTAAGCACCGTCGTCCAGCAGGGTGCTCAATTGCGCGCCGAGGGTAACCACGGTCTTGTAGTCGTTGCTACCGAAGAAGTCGCGGTTGAAGGTGACGTAATTGGACAGGCCGTGGGAGATCAGTTCGACCTCTGGCAGCCATACGTTACGTTCACGGTCCTCACGCAGGCTGGCTTTGTACACCAGACCAGACTTCTCCACAGTACGCAGGCGCACTTCGTATTGGGCCAGCCAATCCTGCATGGCGGCGTGATCGCCCAACTGCTCCAGGCTCACGGCCGGCAGGTAGATGAAGTGCTCGGTCAGCTCCTGAGGGTACAGGCGCGACAAACGCTTGAGTGTCTTCATGACCATGCGGAAGTCGTTGACCAGTCGCTCCAGCGACTCACCGGAGATACCCGGCGCTTCGTCATTCAAGTGCAGGCTGGCATCTTCCAGGGCCGACTGCGTCATGTACTCTTCCATGGCGTCGTCGTCTTTGATGTATTGCTCTTGCTTGCCCTTTTTCACTTTGTACAACGGCGGCTGGGCGATGTAGATGTAGCCACGCTCGATCAGCTCCGGCAACTGACGGAAGAAGAAGGTCAGCAGCAGGGTGCGGATGTGCGAACCGTCGACGTCAGCATCGGTCATGATGATGATGTTGTGGTAACGCAGCTTGTCGATGTTGTACTCATCGCGGCCAATACCGCAGCCCAACGCCGTGATCAAGGTGCCGACTTCCTGGGAGGAAATCATCTTGTCGAAGCGGGCCTTCTCAACGTTGAGGATCTTACCCTTCAACGGCAGGATGGCCTGGGTGCGACGGTTACGACCCTGCTTGGCGGAACCGCCAGCAGAGTCACCTTCCACCAGGTACAGTTCGGAGAGGGCAGGGTCCTTCTCCTGGCAGTCAGCCAGTTTGCCTGGCAGGCCGGCGATATCCAGCGCGCCTTTGCGGCGGGTCATTTCACGGGCCTTCCGCGCGGCTTCACGGGCGCGTGCAGCGTCGATCATCTTGCCGACAACCAGCTTGGCTTCGTTCGGGTTTTCCAACAGGAAGTCGGAGAAGTACTTACCCATTTCCTGTTCAACCGCAGTCTTCACTTCGGAAGACACCAGCTTGTCTTTGGTCTGGGAGCTGAACTTCGGATCCGGTACCTTGACCGAGATGATCGCCGTCAGGCCTTCACGGGCATCGTCACCGGTGGTGGCGACTTTATGTTTCTTCGCCAAGCCTTCCGCTTCGATGTAGGTGTTCAGGTTACGCGTCAGCGCAGAACGGAAACCCACCAGGTGAGTACCGCCATCGCGTTGTGGAATGTTGTTGGTGAAGCACAACAGGTTCTCGTTGAAGCTGTCGTTCCACTGCAGGGCGATTTCCACGCCGATGCCATCTTCACGCTGGATGTTGAAGTGGAACACTTGGTTGACCGCGGTCTTGTTGGTGTTCAGGTATTCAACGAACGCTCGCAGGCCACCTTCATACTTGAACAGCTCTTCCTTGCCGCTGCGCTCATCCTTGAGGACGATGCCGACACCGGAGTTAAGGAAAGACAGTTCGCGAATCCGCTTGGCCAGGATGTCCCAGCTGAAGTGGATGTTTTTGAAGGTTTCTTCCGATGGCTTGAAGTGGATCTGGGTACCGGTGGTTTCACTGTCACCGACAATTTTCATCGGCTCCTGTGGTACGCCGTGGACGTAGGTCTGCTCCCAAATCTTGCCGCTACGGCGGACAGTGAGGATCAGTTCTTCGGACAGGGCGTTCACTACCGACACACCTACACCGTGTAAACCACCGGATACTTTATAGGAGTTGTCGTCGAACTTACCGCCAGCGTGGAGCACGGTCATGATGACCTCTGCCGCCGAAACGCCTTCTTCTTTGTGCACGTCTACCGGGATGCCACGACCGTTGTCACGCACGGTGATGGATTCATCCGGGTGGATGATAATGCTGATGTCGTCGCAGTGACCGGCCAGAGCTTCGTCGATGGAGTTATCGACCACCTCGAACACCATGTGGTGCAGACCGCTACCATCATCGGTGTCGCCAATGTACATACCGGGACGTTTGCGTACGGCATCCAAACCTTTCAGCACTTTAATGCTGGTCGAGTCGTACGTGTTTTCTTCGCTCATGCCTTCACTCCCGATGGTCGTGGGTCTGGGTGATACGGCCTTGTTCCACGTGGAACAAAGCGACTGGCGTTTCCGTCTGCCAGCCTTCCCTCAATAATTCGTGGTCTACACAGGTGATAAACACCTGGCAGCGTAAGTCTTCCAACAAGCGGCATAGCGAGCGGCGGTGCTGCTCGTCGAGCTCTGACGGCAAGTCATCCACCAAATAAATGCACTGACCGCGTCGAGCCTGGCTAACCAGATGGCCCTGCGCGATACGCAACGCACAGACCACCAACTTTTGCTGGCCGCGGGACAAGATGTCCGCAGCATTGTGTGCACCTAATCTAAGGCGCAAATCAGCGCGCTGGGGGCCGGCCTGGGTGTGTCCGATTTGCTGATCCCGTTGCAAGGACGTTGCGAGCACTGCACTCAGCTCACGTTCTTTGTCCCAACCCCGGTAATAACTCAGCGTCAAGCCCTCGAGGTCCAACAACTCGCTCAAGGTCTGCTCAAAGACTGGTTTCAAGGCTTTGATATAGGCGCGGCGGTATTCATCTATTTCGTCGCTGGCCAGGCACAGTTCACGGTCCCAGGCTGCTTGCGAAGCGGCGTCAAGTGTACCATGCCGCAGCCATGAGTTCCGCTGCCGCAGGGCCTTCTGCAGGCGCTGCCAAGTGGCCATGAAGCGTGGTTCCACGTGGAACACGCCCCAGTCGAGGAATTGCCGACGGATTTTCGGGGCACCTTCCAGCAATCGAAAGCTGTCGGGGTTGATCAGTTGCAACGGCAGGATCTCTGCCAGTTGAGCTGCGCTGCGCGCATTTTGCCCGTCGATTCGGATCTGAAATTCCCCACCACGATCACGCGATATCCCCAGGCTGCTATGACCGCCCTCAGCCAGTTCCACTTGGCCAAATACGGTACAGGCCAATTGTTCGTACTGAATCACGGGTAACAAACGGGCACTGCGGAAGGAACGCGCAAGCCCCAGCAGATGGATGGCTTCCAGCACACTGGTTTTGCCACTGCCGTTGGCGCCATGGAGGATATTGATGCGGGGGGAAGGGGAGAAGGTCACCGGGTGCAGATTGCGCACCGCGGTGACCGAGACGCGACTGAGGGACATCTAGCTTCTGCTGAGCATGATTACAGGCGCATCGGCATGACAACGTAAGCCGAGTCGTCGTTGTCGGATTCTTGTACCAGGGCGCTGCTGTTGGAGTCCGACAGGATCAGACGAACCTGTTCGGTTGTCATAACACCCAGCACGTCCAACAGGTAGCTTACGTTAAAGCCGATTTCCAGCGATGCGCCGTTGTAGTCGACACCCACTTCTTCTTCCGCCTCTTCCTGTTCCGGGTTGTTGGCCTGGATTTTCAGTTGGCCGTTGGCCAGCTGCAGGCGAATACCACGGTACTTTTCGTTGGACAGAATCGCAGTACGGCTAAAGGCTTCACGCAGAGCCTGACGATCACCGACCACCAGCTTGTCGCCACCTTTAGGCAACACACGCTCGTAGTCCGGGAACTTACCGTCTACCAACTTGGAGGTGAAGGTGAACTCACCGGTGGTCGCGCGAATGTGGTGCTGGCCCAACACGATGCTGACGTTGCCGTCCGGCTCGGTGAGCAAGCGCGCCAGTTCAAGGATACCTTTGCGTGGAACGATTACCTGGTGACGATCCGGCTGACCGATATCGGCACGCATCGAGCACATTGCCAGACGGTGACCGTCGGTGGCCACGGCGCGGATAATACCTTCCGAGACTTCCAGCAGCATACCGTTGAGGTAGTAACGCACGTCCTGCTGGGCCATTGCGAAGCTGGTGCGCTCGATCAAACGACGCAGCTTGCTTTGCTCCAGGCTGCACGTCAGCGAGCCAGGGCCTTCTTCTACGGTTGGAAAGTCATTGGCCGGCAAGGTCGACAGGGTGAAACGGCTACGGCCTGCCTTGACCACCAACTTCTGCTCATCCACCTTGATGTCGATCAGCGCATCGTTAGGCAGGCTTTTGCAGATATCCATCAGCTTGCGCGCCGGCACGGTGATCTCGCCGGGTTCGGCAGGCTCTTCGAGCTGGACACGACCCACCAGTTCGACTTCCAGGTCGGTACCGGTCAAGGACAACTGTTGCCCCTCGACCACCAGTAATACGTTGGAAAGCACCGGCAAGGTCTGTCGGCGCTCGACGACGCCTGCGACCAGTTGCAGGGGTTTCAACAGGGCTTCGCGTTGAATGGTGAAATGCATGGTCTAGTCCCTTGCCTTAATAAGCTGCGCTGGTGTCATCACGTAGTCAGTGTACGCAGCAGGTTCTTGTAGTCCTCGCGAATATCCGCGTCGGATTCCTTAAGTTCATTGATCTTGCGGCATGCGTGCAAGACCGTGGTGTGGTCGCGTCCGCCAAACACATCACCGATTTCCGGCAGGCTGTGGTTGGTCAACTCCTTGGAGAGGGCCATGGCAACCTGGCGTGGACGTGCCACCGAGCGCGAACGGCGCTTGGACAGCAGGTCGGAAATCTTGATCTTGTAGTACTCGGCCACGGTACGCTGGATGTTATCCACACTCACCAACTTGTCCTGCAAGGCCAACAAGTCTTTCAAGGACTCGCGAATCAGCTCGATGGTGATATCGCGACCCATGAAGTGCGAGTGGGCGATGACCCGCTTGAGCGCGCCTTCCAGCTCACGCACGTTGGAACGGATGCGTTGGGCGATGAAGAACGCAGCATCGTGAGGCAGATCGACTTTAGCCTGGTCGGCCTTCTTCATCAGGATCGCAACGCGGGTTTCCAGCTCCGGTGGCTCGACGGCAACCGTCAGGCCCCAGCCGAAACGAGACTTCAGACGTTCTTCCAGGCCTTCGATTTCCTTCGGGTAACGGTCACTGGTCAAGATGACCTGCTGGCCACCTTCGAGCAGGGCGTTGAAGGTGTGGAAGAACTCCTCTTGGGAACGTTCCTTGCGGGCAAAGAACTGAATGTCATCGATCAACAAGGCATCAACGGAGCGGTAGAAACGCTTGAACTCGTTGATGGCGTTGAGCTGCAAGGCCTTGACCATGTCGGCCACGAAGCGCTCCGAATGCAGGTAAACCACCTTGGCATTCGGGTTCTTCTTTAATAGGTGGTTACCGACGGCGTGCATCAAGTGCGTCTTACCCAAGCCCACGCCGCCATAAAGGAAGAGCGGGTTGTAACCATGCTTGGGGTTATCGGCGACCTGCCAGGCGGCCGCTCGGGCCAGCTGGTTGGACTTGCCTTCGACAAAGTTCTCGAAGGTAAACGTGCGGTTCAGGTAACTGGTGTGCTTGAGCGCGCCTTCTACCTGCACAGTACGTTGCTCGGAGCGCACGGGCGCCTGTTGAGAGCTGGCACCGGCCATCGGGTCGAAGCTGTCGCGGGACGGCTCTTCATTCTCTGGCGCATTATTTTTGCGCGACGACGGCTTGGACGGCGCAGCTGCCGGTGCAGGTGCTGCGGCGACAGGCGCCACTGCAGCTTGGGCTTGCGACGCGGCGGCGGCCAATGGCGCATTCGGCGCGGCGCGAGGAGCTGAGCTGCGCTTGCTGCCTATTAATAAGGAGAGAGCAGGCGCCAGGCCGTTGCCATGTTCGTCGAGCAATTCGAGAACGCGGCCCAGGTACTTCTCGTTGACCCAGTCGAGGACAAAACGATTGGGCGCATAGACACGCAACTCGTCGCCTTCGGCTTCGACCTGTAGCGGACGGATCCAGGTGTTGAATTGCTGGGCAGGCAGCTCATCGCGCAAAAGCTCCACGCACTGCTGCCAAAGTTCCACTGACACGGATATCCCCTAAGTTGAAAGCCGGTGAGGCAAAAACAGCCGCCATTGTAGCGGCCAGCCGTCCACTTATCCACATGTAGGTTGTTCACAGGCCACCCAAAATCAATGCCTTAACCGCAAAAAATGCGACCAGTGGTCTGTGCATAAGCTCTGTGGATAAACCCACCTAAGCTCGTTGTACAAGTGGGGTCGAAAGTCTGTGGGTAACCGGCCTGTGGATAAGTAGCTGTTCCACACACAGCTTATCCGATAGCGCAGCACAGGCAGAGCACCGCTTCTCCCCCGTGTTGTCATTCTCTGTACAACACGTGGAACAAGGGCTCAAGGCAGTTATCCACAGATAATCGCGTCCCTAGCTTTTATAAGCTTTACAGAAAAGCTTTAAATAACTTCCTTCTTTATTTTTATATCTATCGCATGGCAGATGGAAGTCAGACGGGGAGAAGGGCGCCAGGACCCCGTCGACATCTAATTAAAGGAAAAGCTGGTTGGAAATTGACCTAGAGGCTTGCTTTCTCTAGAATCGCCGGTCTCTTAAAACGGGGGCCATTCCGGCCCGTTGTGGACGAACCAGGTAACAACGCCATGAAACGTACTTTCCAACCAAGCACCATCAAACGCGCCCGTACTCACGGCTTCCGTGCTCGCATGGCTACCAAGAACGGCCGTGCTGTCCTGTCGCGTCGCCGCGCCAAAGGTCGTGCGCGTCTGGCAGTTTGATAATCCGGTACTGGTGGTGAGTCAGGACTTCAGTCGGGAAAAGCGTCTGCTAACCCCCCGGCATTTCAAGGCAGTCTTTGACTCCCCCACCGGCAAGGTTCCGGGGAAAAATCTCCTGCTCCTTGCGCGTAACAACGATCTTGATCACCCCCGTCTCGGGTTGGTGATCGGCAAGAAGAGCGTAAAGCTCTCCGTTGAGCGCAATCGCCTCAAGCGTCTGATGCGCGAATCGTTTCGCCTCCACCAGGACACTCTGGTTGGTTGGGATATTGTTATCGTCGCGCGCAAAGGCTTGGGTGATGTAGAAAACCCCGAATTGATTCAGCATTTCGGCAAGCTCTGGAAACGTTTGGCGCGTACCCACAAGCCAGCACCAGCAGTCAGCACCGAAACTGTAGGGGTAGACAGCCTTGATGCGTAAACTGGCAATCGTTCCGATCCAGTTTTATCGCTATGCCATTAGTCCTCTGATGGCCAGCCACTGTCGTTTCTACCCCAGTTGTTCCTGCTACGCGTTAGAGGCCATAGAAAATCATGGTCCTCTGCGCGGTGGCTGGCTGACCTTTCGTCGTTTAGGTCGCTGTCATCCGTGGAATCCCGGTGGTTATGACCCGGTTCCACCTATCCCTACCTCCCGTTCTTCTTCGATGGCCGAGTAATCATGGATATTAAACGCACAATCCTGATCGTCGCCCTGGCAATCGTGTCCTATGTCATGGTCCTTAAATGGAACCAGGACTACGGTCAGGCTGCCCTGCCGACTCAGAATGTTGCTACCAATCAGGCTGCGCCGGCTATTCCGGACACCCCGCTGGGTAACAATGCGTCCGCGAGTGCCGATGTTCCCAGCGCGAATGGCGAGACAAGTGCCCCGTTAGAAACGCCAGTGGTCACCAACAAAGACCTCATCCACGTAAAAACGGATGTGCTCGACCTGGCTATCGACCCACAAGGTGGTGATATCGCACAGCTGAAGCTGCCGCTTTATCCACGTCGCCAAGACCATCCGGATGTGCCGTTCCAACTGTTCGATAACGGCGGTGAACGTACCTATCTGGCGCAAAGCGGCCTGACCGGCACCAATGGTCCGGATGCACGTGCTACCGGTCGTCCGGTTTATTCGACCGAGCAGAAGACTTATCAACTGGCAGACGGCCAGAACCAGTTGAACGTCGACCTGAAATTCAGCCTCGACGGTGTCAACTACATCAAGCGTTTCAGCTTTACCCGCGGTTTGTACGATTTGAAGGTCACTTACCTGATCGACAACACCAGCGACAAAGCCTGGAGCGGCAACCTGTTTGCCCAGCTCAAGCGTGACGCCAGCTCCGATCCGTCTTCCAGCACCGCCACCGGTACCGCCACTTACCTGGGCGCCGCCCTGTGGACAAGTAACGAGCCGTACAAAAAAGTGTCGATGAAAGATATCGACAAGGGCTCGCTGAAAGAAACCGTCCAAGGTGGCTGGGTAGCGTGGCTGCAGCACTATTTCGTGACCGCCTGGATTCCTAACAAGGGTGACGCGAACCTCGTTCAGACCCGCAAGGACAGCCAGGGCAACTACATCATTGGTTTCACTGGCCCGGCGTTGACCGTCGCTCCAGGTGCCAAGGCTGAAACCAGCGCTACCCTGTACGCCGGCCCTAAAAGCCAGGCGGTACTGAAAGAGTTGTCCCCAGGCCTGGAATTGACTGTGGACTACGGCTTCCTGTGGTTCATTGCCCAGCCGATCTTCTGGCTGTTGCAGCATATCCACAGCATCGTCGGTAACTGGGGCTGGTCGATCATCTTCCTGACCATGCTGATCAAAGGGCTTTTCTTCCCTCTGTCGGCAGCCAGCTACAAGTCGATGGCGCGTATGCGCGCCGTGGCCCCGAAACTGGCCGCGCTGAAAGAACAACATGGTGATGACCGGCAGAAAATGTCGCAGGCCATGATGGAGCTGTACAAGAAAGAGAAGATCAACCCGCTGGGTGGATGCTTGCCGATTCTGGTACAGATGCCGGTGTTCCTGTCGCTTTACTGGGTATTGCTGGAAAGCGTTGAAATGCGCCAGGCGCCGTTCATGCTGTGGATAACTGACCTGTCGATCAAAGACCCGTTCTTTATCCTGCCGATCATCATGGGCGCGACCATGTTTATCCAGCAGCGTCTGAACCCAACCCCGCCGGATCCGATGCAGGCCAAGGTAATGAAAATGATGCCAATCATCTTCACCTTCTTCTTCCTGTGGTTCCCTGCTGGCTTGGTACTGTACTGGGTGGTCAACAACGTGTTGTCGATCTCTCAACAGTGGTACATCACACGTAAAATCGAAGCGGCTACCAAAAAAGCCGAGGCGTAATTTACTCTGTGGATAACCACTCAAGACGCCCCCTAGTGGGGCGTTTTGCTTTCCGTTACTTTTGTTCTGGAACCTGCTGATGAGCGCTCCTCGTGAAACCATCGCTGCTGTCGCTACCGCTCAAGGTCGGGGCGGTGTCGGCATCGTTCGAATTTCCGGGCCATTGGCGGGCGTGGCAGCCAAGGCTATCAGCGGCCGGGAGCTGAAACCCCGTTATGCCCATTACGGCCAGTTCCTGGATGCCGACCACAGCGTATTGGACGAGGGGCTGGCCATCTATTTTCCAGGGCCAAACTCGTTCACCGGTGAAGATGTCCTTGAACTACAAGGGCACGGTGGTCCTGTGGTGTTGGACATGCTGCTGCAGCGCTGCTTGCAATTGGGTTGCCGCCTGGCCAGACCCGGGGAATTCAGCGAACGCGCATTCTTGAACGATAAGCTCGACCTGGCCCAGGCCGAAGCTATCGCTGATTTGATCGAAGCCAGTTCTGCACAGGCTGCACGTAACGCGTTGCGCTCATTGCAGGGGGCTTTTTCCCTGCGTGTGCATAATTTGACCGAGCAGTTGATCAGTCTGCGCATCTACGTCGAAGCCGCGATTGATTTTCCGGAAGAAGAAATCGACTTTCTGGCGGATGGCCATGTATTGGCGATGCTGGACAAAGTCCGCGATGAGTTATCCACAGTGCTGCGTGAAGCCGGGCAGGGCGCCTTACTGCGCGATGGTATGACGGTGGTAATTGCCGGCCGGCCCAATGCCGGCAAATCCAGCCTGCTCAATGCTCTTGCAGGGCGCGAGGCGGCCATCGTCACCGAGATCGCCGGCACTACACGGGATATCTTGCGCGAGCATATCCACATCGACGGTATGCCGCTGCACGTGGTCGACACCGCTGGTCTGCGCGACACCGACGACCAGGTGGAAAAAATCGGCGTGGAACGTGCGCTCAAGGCGATCAGCGAAGCCGATCGTGTGTTGCTGGTGGTGGATGCCACTGCACCGGAAGCTGTGGATCCTTTTGCCTTGTGGCCCGAATTCCTTGAACAACGGCCAGACCCGGCCAAAGTCACCTTGATCCGTAACAAGGCCGACCTTACGGGTGAAGCCATCGCCCTGGAAACCAGTGAAGATGGCCACGTCACGATCAGCTTGAGCGCGAAATCGGCCGGTGAGGGTCTGGAATTGCTGCGCGAACACCTTAAAGCCTGCATGGGCTACGAACAGACGTCGGAAAGCAGCTTCAGTGCGCGGCGCAGGCACCTGGAAGCGCTGCGTCATGCCAGCGCGGCCCTGGAGCACGGGCGGGCCCAGCTGACCTTGGCGGGGGCTGGGGAGCTGCTGGCTGAAGATCTGCGTCAGGCGCAGCAGCTGTTGGGTGAAATCACCGGCGCTTTCAGCTCGGATGATTTGCTGGGGCGGATTTTCTCCAGCTTTTGCATTGGCAAGTAACCGAGTTATCCACACCGTCTACCAGTTGTAAGACACCGTACCGAGCAAGGTACGGCTGTCGCCCCAATAGCAACGCCCCGCATCGTTGCAACCGGATACATATTCCTTGTCGAACAGGTTCTTGGCGTTCAGGTCCACCGACCAGTGTGGGTTGATCTGATAACCCAGTGCCGCATCCACCAAGGTGACGCTTCCTGCGTCCAGCTTCCCGTAGAGCGTAGGCGGGGTGTAGGAAAAGGTACTGTCGAAATAGCGCACCCCGCCGCCCACGGAGAAACCCTTGAGTTGGCCGTCGAGAAAGCGATATTTGCCCCACACCGAAGCCTGGTTACGCGGCACGCCCGTCATCTGACGGCCTTCTACCAGCGATGTGGCCGAATCCTTGGTTATCCGAGCGTCAGTGTAGGTATAGGCTGCCGTCACGTTGAAGTTGGAGCTGATGTTACTGTTGACCTCGACTTCCACGCCCTTGGCGCGACTTTCACCGACTTGGCGATAGCTGTTGGTGGTGGCATCAAGGTAGGTATCGTCCTGCTTGCGCAGGTCATACACCGACACGGTCATCGCCGTATCCCAGCCGATCGGTTCGTACTTAACGCCCACTTCGTATTGGCTGCTGGTGATCGGTTTCAACGGCGAGCCGGCGTTGGAGATCTGCTGCACGGGGACAAACGCGGTGGAATAGCTGACATACGGCGTAAGGCCGTTGTCGAACTGGTACATCACCCCGCCCTGGTAAGTGAATTTACGATCCTGTGAGTTGATATTACTCGATGGCTTGACCTTGTCTCGGTAATCGCTGTCGACCCAGTCCTGGCGGCCGCCGAGCAGAAAGAGCCAATGGTCGTATTTGCTTTGGATCTGTGCATAAACCCCTTTCATCTGCTGTTCAAGCAAAGTGTTTTGCACTGCCAGGGGAGTGAGCGGGTCGCGCAGGTACACTGGGTTATACACATCGATGGTGCCGGCGAAACCCGCATCCCAGTCTTGATTGAACGAGGTTCGGTCATAGCTGGCGCCCAATAGCACTGTGTTTTCCACACTGCCCAACTGGAACTTGCCTTCGAGCTGGTTATCCAGGGAATAGACCATCGACTTGTTGTAGCGGTCGTAGGCGTTCATGTTCAGCCGGGTGCCGAAGCCACCGTTATTCAATGAGCCAGGCCAGGTTTCGTGCCGGTTGATACGTGACTGCATATAGCGCGAGTTCTGACGGAACTGCCAGTCATCATTGAAGCTGTGGCTGAACTCATAGCCGGTGCTCCACGCTTCGCGTTCAAAGGTGTTCCAGTCCGGGTTGCCCAGCAAGGTGTGTTTGGACAGCTTGCCGTTGGGATTTGTAAGCAGGGTACCGGCGGCGGGTAGGCCGAGTTCCAGGTTGGTATGGTCTTTCTGATAGTTGGCCAGCAGCGTCAGGGTGTTGTAGTCGTCGAAGTTCAGGGTCAAGGATGGCGCGATATACAGACGATCGTCCGGAACGTGATCGGTCTGCGTGTCGGATTTACGCCCCAGCATCACCACCCGACCCAGGATAGTGTCACTGTCGTTGAGCGGGCCCGAGATATCCACACCCAACTGGCGTCGATTATTCGAACCATAACTCACCTGCACCTCGCCTTGCGGGGTTGCAGTCGGGTGTTTACTCACCAGATTAACCAAGCCACCGGGTGCGTTTTCACCGTAGAGCAGGGAAGAAGGACCGCGGAAAATCTCGACCCGTTCCAGGCCGTAGGGTTCGCTGGTGGTGTCGTATCGATTGCCTTGAACTCGCAGGCCATCTCGCAGCAGGCCGTAGCCGTAATCCGTGGCGTTGAAACCGCGTATGAAAAACAGATCGCCTGCCAAGCCGTCGCCCGCCGCGAACGGTGGGGCGAAGATTCCCGGTACGTAGCCCAGCACTTCTGTCAGGGTCTGGGACTTCTGGTCCTTGATACGCTGGCCAGTGACAACGGACACCGAACGCGGGGTCTCGGACAGCGGTGTGCTGGTCTTCGTGCCGATCCGGCTGTTCTGAGCCTTGTAGCCTACATCCCCGGCGATCTCTTGATTGAAGCCGCCCTGTTGATAAGCGCTCACGGTGGTAGGGGCCAAGGTCAATTGGCCAGCAGGTGCCGCCTGTAATACATAGCTGCCGGGAGCCTGTGCGACCGCCTGCAGGTCCGAGTTCTGCAACAGTAGCGCAAAGCCCTGGTCCACCGAATAGTCACCTTGCAGCCCTGGCGTATTCAAACGCGCCGTTTGCTGTGGCGAGAAGGACAGAATCACATTGGCCTTGGCGGCAAACTGGCTCAAGGCCTTGTCCAGCGGGCCTGCGGCAATGGCAAAGTGTTGCGTTGCGCTGGCGGCCATGACGGTGGTGGATAACAACACACCGGTCGTAGCGGTGATGAACTGCAGACCGTACGTCATGCCATGGCAGGAAAGTCGTTTGCGGAGCGGGGTGGGAAGGCGCATAGGTGAGTAAGCCCTGAAGGTAGCGTCGTGATTACCTGTAGGGCCGCACCAGGTCAAAAAAAGATAACCCCTCTGTGGATTATTTTTCGATTAGCCGATCCGGGTGACCGACACCCAATAGCGCGTAAAGTATTTCACTTGAATCGGCAGGCTCGCTTGCAGGTTAGCGAGGACGGCATCGGTTGAGTCCAGACGGAATGTCCCGGAAACGCGTAGGCCCGCAGAGGCTGGGTCGCAGTGCAATACGCCCGGCCGATAGCGCGCCAACTCATCGATAACTTCTCCTAGCCGAGCATCGAGCACGATCAGTTGGCCATCGACCCAGGCGGCCTGTACACCGCCATATCGCTGGGCAGGGCGCACATTGTGCCGATCAAACTCTGCGCTCTCACCCGCGCCAATAGTGCGGCGAAGTTCGGGTTGGTCGCCGGGGGATATCTCAACCCTTTCTTCCAAGACGCCCACCCGCGTGGCGTCCGGCAGTTGGCGCACAGTAAACCGAGTGCCCAGCGCCTGGACCCGGCCTTGGCGAGTTTCTACATAAAACGGTACGTGCCCACCCCGCGTGCCGGTGTGGATAAGTACTTCACCCTCGCGCAGACGGATCAAACGTTGGTGCCCGTCAAAGGCCACATCGATAGCGGTATGAGTATTGAGATTGATCTGCGTGCCATCCGCCAACTCGATGCGCCGCCTCTGGCCCACCGACGTGCGGTAATCAGCCCATGCGTTACCCAACGACGTATGTTGCTGGACGTTCCAGCCCAGGTAGCCACTGCCGCCAAGCACCAGCATCCACTTGAGTACCTGGCGCCGCTGTTGCGTGGTGGATAACGCGCGGCGTGTGAGATCAGGGGGCAGGCCACCGAGGCTGCGTTGCAACTGCTCCATCTGGTCCCAAGCCGCCTGGTGGGACGGGTCATGATTAAGCCACTGCTGCCACGCTTGATGTTGTGCGGGCGTCGGTGATTGCAACTGGAATTGCACATACCAACTGGCAGCGACCTCGAACGTCTTGCGGTCAGGGCTGACCATTACCGGCTGGCCATGATCAGGGAGCACTCGGTGAGGGCACGGATCATGTGTTTCTTCACCGTGGTCAGCGATACCTGCAGTAGATCGGCGATCTGTTGATAAGTCAGCCCTTCAATCTGTGCCAGCATGAAAATTCGCCGTGCACGCTCACCCAGCCCAGACAGCGCTTTATCCACAGCCACCAGGGTTTCGATGATGATTGCCTTGTCTTCCTCACTGATAGCCGTGGCTTCAGGACGCTCTGCCAGGGTCTGCCTGTAGGCCTGCTCGATGGCATGCCGGCGATACCGATCAATCACCAGGCCCCTGGCGATGGTGGCCAGATAGTCCCGTGGTTCGAGGATCTGCGCCGCATGTCGTCCACCGAGCATGCGCACGAACGTGTCGTGGGCCACATCGGCTGCATCGCTGGCGTTATGCAATTTTCCCTTGAGCCATCCGCGCAACCACGAATGGTGCTGTTCATAGATGTGCTGGACCGCTGCGGTATGTGAGGAGGGAGGCATAGGCGCGACAAGGCAGGTTAATGATAATCGCTATTATTAACTGGCCCAGTGTTTTCCCACAATAGATCTGTTTTTGTCCCACCCGGGATTAATTCCCAGCTTTGCCGTGGACGAAATCGGCCGTTTCTGTGGATTAAGCCCTGTGAATAACCGCTCCTGTGCCCAGTTGATAACAGGGCGTGAAACCTGCGTAAAAACCCATCTGTGGATAACCGGTCGTTTAATCCACAGGCTTAAAGCACTTATCCAAGGGCCTCATTGGCAGATGACCACAACGTTTTGAATCGCTGTACACATTGAAAATAAAGGCCTGTAGAGATCTATCCACAGAAATGTTGCCCAGTATAAATAAACATAAAAACAAAGATTTAATAAATTTCTCTCTTTTAATTTCTATTGTCTGTGATTCATCCACAGCTGGTTAAATTTTGTGCAAAGGGTTCTTTAGGAAGCCCTAAGTCCCTATACTTGCCCGCAAAGCTCTAAAACCCTTTCAACAAACAATTCCTGATTACCTACATAAGCAGGCACGAGGTGCGTGGTGGATTTCCCTTCCCGTTTTGAAGTGATCGTCATCGGCGGCGGTCATGCCGGTACCGAGGCAGCACTGGCGTCAGCACGCATGGGTGTAAAAACCCTGTTGCTGACGCATAACGTGGAAACCCTCGGTGCCATGAGTTGCAACCCCGCAATTGGCGGGATTGGCAAAAGCCATCTGGTCAAGGAAATCGATGCCCTTGGCGGGGTAATGGCGATGGCCACCGACAAGGGTGGTATTCAATTTCGCGTGCTCAACAGCCGTAAAGGCCCGGCCGTACGTGCTACCCGGGCTCAGGCCGACCGCATCCTGTACAAGGCTGCGGTACGCGAAACGCTAGAAAACCAGCCGAACCTGTGGATATTTCAGCAGGCCGCCGATGACTTGATCGTCGAGCAGGACCAGGTACGTGGTGTTGTTACGCAAATGGGTCTGCGTTTTCATGCAGATTCGGTCGTACTGACCACGGGCACGTTCCTGGGCGGACTTATCCACATCGGTATGCAAAATTATTCCGGTGGCCGTGCCGGTGACCCGCCGTCGATTGCTCTGGCAAAACGTCTGCGTGAACTACCGCTGCGCGTCGGCCGCTTGAAAACCGGGACCCCGCCACGCATTGATGGGCGTTCTGTGGATTTCTCGATGATGACCGAGCAAGCCGGCGACACGCCGATCCCGGTCATGTCGTTCATGGGTTCCAAAGAACAGCACCCGAAACAGGTCAGCTGCTGGATTACCCACACCAACGCCCGTACCCACGAAATCATTGCCGCGAACCTTGATCGTTCGCCGATGTATTCCGGGGTGATCGAAGGCATTGGCCCGCGGTATTGCCCGTCGATCGAAGACAAGATCCACCGCTTTGCCGACAAGGAAAGCCACCAGGTCTTTATCGAACCCGAAGGCCTGACCACCCACGAGCTGTACCCCAACGGAATTTCCACTTCGCTGCCGTTCGATGTGCAAATCCAGATCGTGCAGTCGATTCGCGGTATGGAAAACGCGCACATCGTGCGTCCGGGCTACGCCATCGAGTACGACTACTTCGACCCGCGCGACCTGAAATACAGCCTGGAAACCAAAGTGATCGGTGGCCTGTTCTTCGCCGGCCAAATCAACGGCACCACCGGTTATGAAGAAGCCGGGGCCCAAGGTTTGCTGGCCGGGACCAACGCAGCATTGCGTGCACAGGGCAAAGACAGCTGGTGCCCGCGTCGCGATGAAGCCTACATCGGCGTATTGGTCGACGACCTGATTACCCTGGGTACCCAGGAACCGTACCGGATGTTCACATCTCGGGCGGAATACCGTCTGATCCTGCGCGAAGACAACGCCGACCTGCGCTTGACCGAAAAAGGTCGCGAGCTGGGCCTGGTCGATGACGCCCGCTGGGCGGCCTTCTGCAAAAAACGCGAAAGCATTGCGCTCGAAGAACAGCGTCTGAAAAGTACCTGGGTTCGCCCGGGCACGGAGCAGGGCGACGCCATCGCAGAAAAATTCGGCACGCCGTTGACCCATGAGTACAACTTGCTCAACCTGCTTTCCCGTCCGGAAATCGACTACGCTGGTTTGGTCGAAGTGACAGGCCAGGGCGCTGAAGACCCACAAGTTGCTGAACAGGTGGAGATCAAGACCAAGTACGCCGGTTACATTGATCGCCAGCAGGACGAAATTGCTCGCCTGCGCGCCAGTGAAGACACCAAGCTGCCTGTGGATATCGACTACACCGGGATTTCCGGGTTGTCGAAAGAAATCCAAAGCAAGTTGGGGATAACTCGTCCGGAAACCCTCGGGCAGGCTTCACGTATTCCTGGCGTCACCCCGGCAGCCATCTCGCTGTTGATGATTCATTTGAAAAAACGCGGCGCGGGCCGTCAGTTGGAGCAAAGCGCTTGAGTTCGTTGGTCACCTCGCAACACGCCGAAGAGTTATCCACAGGGGCGCGCCAGTTGGGCGTTGCGCTGACCGAAGCCCAGCATGAGCTACTGCTGGGCTACCTGGCCCTGTTGATCAAATGGAACAAGGCTTACAACCTGACCGCAGTGCGTGATCCGGACGAAATGGTCTCGCGCCATCTGCTCGATAGTCTTAGTGTTATGCCATTCATCGAAAATGGTCGCTGGCTGGATGTCGGCAGCGGCGGCGGAATGCCCGGTATTCCGCTGGCG
This sequence comes from Pseudomonas sp. BTN1, assembly GCF_001907715.1. Classification (NCBI taxonomy): domain Bacteria; kingdom Pseudomonadati; phylum Pseudomonadota; class Gammaproteobacteria; order Pseudomonadales; family Pseudomonadaceae; genus Pseudomonas; species Pseudomonas sp. BTN1. Next base: position 130,493 of record NZ_MPBM01000019.1, read on the forward strand.
ATTCTGTTTCCCGAGTCGCAAGTGACCTGCCTGGACAGCAACGGCAAGAAAACCCGCTTCCTGACCCAGGTCAAACTCGAACTCAAGCTGGACAACCTGCAAGTTATCCACAGCCGCGTCGAAGCCTTCACGCCTGAACAGCCCTTCAACGGAATTGTTTCCCGGGCGTTCAGCAGCATGGAGAACTTCAGCAACTGGACCCGCCACCTTGGCGATCGCGACACGCGCTGGCTGGCAATGAAGGGCGTCCATCCAAGCGACGAGCTGTTAGCATTGCCGGCAGACTTCCACCTCGATAGCGAACACGCCTTGGCCGTACCTGGTTGCCAAGGCCAACGCCATCTGCTGATACTGCGCCGCACGGCATGATTGGGAACACAAGCAAGAATGGCTAAGGTATTCGCGATAGCGAACCAGAAAGGTGGCGTGGGTAAAACCACCACCTGTATCAACCTCGCAGCATCCCTGGTCGCGACCAAGCGTCGGGTGCTGTTGATCGATCTCGATCCACAGGGCAACGCCACCATGGGTAGCGGTGTGGATAAACACGGCCTGGAAAACTCGGTCTACGATTTGCTGATTGGCGAATGCGACCTGGCCCAGGCCATGCATTATTCCGAGCACGGCGGTTACCAACTGCTGCCGGCCAATCGCGATCTGACCGCGGCGGAAGTGGTGCTGCTGGAAATGCAGATGAAAGAAAGCCGTCTGCGCAGCGCCTTGGCGCCCATTCGCGACAACTACGATTACATCTTGATCGACTGCCCACCGTCGCTGTCGATGCTCACGCTTAACGCGCTGGTGGCCGCCGATGGGGTAATTATCCCCATGCAGTGCGAGTACTACGCGTTGGAAGGCCTGAGCGACCTTGTGGATAACATCAAGCGCATTGCCGAGTTGCTCAACCCGAAACTGCAGATCGAAGGCTTGTTGCGGACCATGTTCGACCCGCGCCTGAGCCTGATGAACGATGTGTCGGCGCAGCTCAAGGAACACTTCGGTGACCAGCTGTACGACACCGTGATTCCACGCAACATCCGTCTGGCCGAAGCGCCAAGCTATGGCATGCCGGCGCTGGCGTACGACAAATCCTCGCGTGGCGCCATCGCCTACCTGGCATTGGCTGGCGAGATGGTTCGCCGCCAACGCCGTAATTCACGCACCGCTGCAGCCCAGCCAACTTAAGGAATCCCCATGGCCGTCAAGAAACGAGGTCTCGGACGTGGACTGGATGCACTGTTGAGTGGTCCGACCGTCACATCGCTTGAAGAACAAGCGGTGCAGGCCGACGAACGCGAGCTGCAGCACTTGCCGCTGGACCTGATCCAGCGCGGCAAATACCAGCCACGTCGGGACATGGACCCCCAGGCCCTGGAAGAACTGTCCAACTCGATCAAGGCTCAGGGCGTGATGCAGCCCATCGTGGTGCGCCCCATTGGCGGTGGCCGCTTTGAGATTATCGCCGGGGAGCGCCGCTGGCGTGCCAGCCAGCAGGCCGGCAAGGAGACTATCCCGGCGATGGTGCGCGACGTGCCGGATGAAACCGCGATCGCCATGGCACTGATCGAGAATATTCAGCGTGAAGACCTCAACCCGATCGAAGAAGCGATTGCGTTGCAGCGTTTGCAGCAGGAATTCCAGCTCACCCAGCAACAAGTGGCCGAGGCAGTGGGCAAGTCCCGCGTCACCGTGTCCAACTTGTTGCGTTTGATCGCGCTGCCGGAAGTGATCAAGACCATGTTGTCCCACGGCGACCTGGAAATGGGCCATGCCCGTGCGTTGCTCGGTTTGCCGGAAAATCAACAGGTTGAAGGGGCGCGACACGTTGTCGCACGAGGCCTGACCGTACGTCAGACTGAAGCGCTGGTGCGCCAATGGCTCAGCGGCAAACCTGCACCGGTGGAAACCGCCAAACCTGATCCGGATATCGCGCGACTCGAGCAGCGCCTGGCCGAGCGCCTGGGCTCTGCGGTGCAAATTCGTCACGGCAAGAAGGGCAAAGGGCAATTGGTCATCGGATATAACTCCCTTGACGAGCTTCAAGGCGTCCTTGCCCACATCCGCTGAAACATTTGCTTATGTAGCGCGTGATCGGAAATCACTACCCGACAGTTGAATAGGGGCTGAACCGCCCCTATACTCTGCGCGCATTTTGTCGGCACAAATTATGCCAAGTTATTGATTTCCGGCAGCCGACCATTGAGGAGCAAGAGTGATGGAAACCCGCACGCCAAACACGTTGCCGTTCCATCGCTTGGCTGTTTTTCCGGTTCTACTGGCTCAATTTGTCATTTTGCTGATCGCCGCATTGGCGCTCTGGTATTGGCATGGAGTCGTAGCCGGGTATTCAGGACTCTGCGGAGGCCTGATAGCCTTGCTGCCCAATATGTATTTTGCTCACAGGGCCTTTCGGTTTTCCGGCGCCCGAGCAGCCCAGGCTATCGTCCGGTCTTTTTATGCCGGCGAAGCAGGGAAACTGATTTTGACGGCAGTGCTGTTTGCACTGACCTTTGCAGGTGTGAAGCCATTGGCGCCGCTGGCTGTATTCGGCGTCTTCGTGTTGACCCAACTGGTCAGCTGGTTCGCTCCCCTGCTAATGAAAACAAGACTTTCGAAACCTTAGGGCGTTTGAGGCAACCATGGCAGAAACAACCGCTTCGGGCTATATCCAGCACCACTTGCAGAACCTGACCTTCGGTCAGCTTCCTAATGGCGGCTGGGGCTTTGCCCACACCGCAGCAGAAGCCAAAGAAATGGGTTTCTGGGCTTTCCACCTGGATACTCTGGGTTGGTCGGTCGCATTGGGTCTGATCTTCGTTCTGATTTTCCGCATGGCGGCAAAGAAGGCGACTTCGGGTCAGCCAGGTGCTTTGCAGAACTTCGTTGAAGTATTGGTCGAATTCGTCGATGGCAGCGTGAAAGACAGCTTCCATGGCCGTAGCCCGGTGATTGCACCGCTGGCACTGACCATCTTCGTCTGGGTGTTCCTGATGAACGCCGTCGACCTGATCCCGGTGGACTGGATTCCTCAGTTGGCCATGGCGATCTCCGGCGACCCGCACATTCCATTCCGCGCCGTATCCACCACTGACCCGAACGCCACACTGGGCATGGCTCTGTCGGTATTCGCGCTGATCATTTTCTACAGCATCAAGGTCAAGGGCATCGGCGGCTTCATCGGCGAATTGACCCTGCACCCGTTCGGCAGCAAGAACATCTTCGTTCAAGCCCTGCTGATCCCGGTGAACTTCCTGCTGGAATTCGTCACCCTGATCGCCAAGCCGATTTCCCTGGCTCTGCGACTGTTCGGCAACATGTATGCCGGCGAGTTGGTGTTCATTCTGATCGCTGTGATGTTCGGCAGCGGCCTGCTCTGGCTTAGCGGCCTGGGCGTAGTTCTGCAGTGGGCGTGGGCTGTGTTCCACATCCTGATCATTACCCTGCAGGCCTTCATCTTCATGATGCTGACCATCGTCTACCTGTCGATGGCGCACGAAGAGAACCATTAAGACCAGTCTCGACTAGTCTGATGTCCTTCCCGGTCAAACGGGAAGGTGGCCCAACAGGGCTATGAAACGATTTGTTTTACCGCTTTAAAATCTAAAAAACCTAAACCATACGACGTAAAAGTCGGGAGGAAAGATGGAAACTGTAGTTGGTCTAACCGCTATCGCTGTTGCACTGTTGATCGGCCTGGGCGCCCTGGGTACTGCCATTGGTTTCGGCCTGCTGGGCGGCAAATTCCTGGAAGGCGCAGCGCGTCAGCCAGAAATGGTCCCAATGCTGCAAGTTAAAATGTTCATCGTCGCCGGCCTGCTCGACGCCGTGACCATGATCGGCGTTGGTATCGCACTGTTCTTCACCTTCGCGAACCCCTTCGTTGGTCAACTCGCTGGCTAATCACTCGATTTTCGAGTGATTGGGGTGATGGACAACGAATGAGCGAGGTGTTGGCGTGAACATTAATGCAACCCTGATTGGCCAATCCGTTGCGTTCTTCATTTTTGTAGTGTTTTGCATGAAGTTCGTGTGGCCTCCGGTCATCGCGGCTTTGCACGAACGTCAGAAGAAGATCGCGGATGGTTTGGACGCTGCCAGCCGTGCAGCTCGCGACCTGGAGTTGGCCCACGAGAAAGTGGGTCAGCAACTGCGCGAAGCTAAAGCACAGGCAGCCGAGATCATTGAGCAAGCCAAGAAACGCGGTAACCAGATCGTCGAAGAGGCTGTTGAAAAAGCCCGCGTCGAAGCTGACCGTGTGAAGGCTTCGGCTCATGCCGAGATCGAACAGGAACTGAACGGTGTCAAAGACGCGCTGCGTGCCCAACTGGGTGCTCTGGCCGTTGGCGGTGCCGAGAAGATCCTCGGTGCCACAATCGATCAAAACGCGCACGCGGAGCTGGTTAACAAACTGGCTGCTGAAATTTAAGCGAGGGCGATCATGGCAGAACTGACCACGTTGGCCCGACCTTACGCTAAGGCAGCCTTCGAGCACGCCCAGGCCCACCAGCAACTGGCCTCTTGGTCAGCCATGCTCGGCCTGGCTGCAGCAGTGTCGCAAGACGACACCATGCAGCGCGTGCTCAAGGCCCCGCGCCTGACGAGCGCAGACAAGGCCGCCACTTTTATTGAAGTGTGCGGCGACAAGTTTGATGTGAAGGTGCAGAACTTCATCCACGTCATTGCCGAAAACGACCGTCTCCCGCTATTGCCGGAGATCGCCGCTCTGTTCGACCTGTACAAGGCCGAAGCAGAGAAATCGGTAGACGTTGAAGTGACCAGTGCTTTCGCATTGAACCAAGAACAGCAAGACAAACTCGCCAAGGTTCTCAGTGCACGACTCAATCGGGAAGTGCGCCTGCAAGCTTCGGAGGACGCATCGCTTATTGGTGGTGTTGTTATCCGTGCCGGCGACCTGGTTATCGATGGCTCGATTCGCGGCAAAATCGCGAAACTTGCCGAAGCATTGAAATCTTGAGTTTGAAGGGGCAGCAGAGCAATGCAGCAACTCAATCCTTCCGAAATAAGTGAAATTATCAAGGGCCGCATCGACAAGCTCGATGTGACCTCCCAAGCCCGTAACGAAGGCACTGTCGTCAGCGTATCTGACGGCATCGTGCGGATTCACGGTCTGGCCGACGTCATGTACGGCGAGATGATCGAGTTTCCGGGCGGCGTCTACGGTATGGCCCTCAACCTGGAGCAAGACTCCGTAGGTGCCGTTGTATTGGGCGCGTACACCAGTCTGGCTGAAGGCATGAGCGCCAAGTGCACAGGCCGCATCCTGGAAGTTCCGGTTGGTAAGGAACTGCTGGGTCGCGTAGTCGACGCACTGGGTAACCCTGTTGACGGTAAAGGTCCACTGGGCAACACCGAGACCGACGCGGTCGAGAAAGTTGCTCCAGGCGTGATCTGGCGTAAGTCGGTAGACCAGCCTGTACAGACTGGCTACAAGGCTGTCGATGCCATGATCCCGGTCGGCCGTGGCCAGCGTGAGCTGATCATCGGTGACCGTCAGATCGGTAAAACCGCTCTGGCGATCGACGCGATCATCAACCAGAAAGACAGCGGCATTTTCTGCGTCTACGTAGCCATCGGTCAGAAGCAATCGACCATCGCCAACGTAGTTCGCAAGCTGGAAGAAAACGGCGCCCTGGCCAACACGATCATCGTGGCTGCCAGTGCTTCGGAATCTCCTGCGCTGCAATTCCTGGCACCGTACTCCGGTTGCACCATGGGTGAATTCTTCCGCGACCGCGGTGAAGACGCGCTGATCGTTTATGACGATCTGTCCAAGCAAGCAGTGGCTTATCGCCAGATTTCCCTGCTGCTGCGCCGTCCACCAGGCCGTGAAGCTTACCCAGGCGACGTGTTCTATCTCCACTCCCGTCTGCTGGAGCGCGCATCCCGCGTTTCCGAAGAGTACGTAGAGAAGTTCACCAACGGCGCAGTGACCGGCAAAACCGGTTCCCTGACCGCACTGCCGATCATCGAAACCCAGGCTGGCGACGTTTCCGCGTTCGTTCCGACCAACGTGATTTCCATCACCGACGGTCAGATCTTCCTGGAATCGGCCATGTTCAACTCGGGCATCCGCCCTGCAGTGAACGCCGGTGTTTCGGTATCTCGTGTGGGTGGTGCCGCTCAGACCAAGATCATCAAGAAGCTCTCCGGTGGTATCCGTACCGCTCTGGCTCAGTACCGTGAACTGGCGGCATTCGCCCAGTTCGCTTCTGACCTGGACGAAGCGACCCGTAAGCAACTTGAGCATGGTCAGCGCGTTACCGAGCTGATGAAGCAGAAGCAATACGCCCCAATGTCGATCGCTGACATGGCGTTGTCGCTGTATGCCGCTGAGCGTGGGTTCCTGACCGACGTTGAAATCGCCAAGGTCGGCAGCTTTGAACAAGCGCTGATTGCTTACTTCAACCGCGATCACGCCGAATTGATGGCGAAGATCAACGTGAAGGGTGACTTCAATGACGATATCGACGCTGGCATGAAAGCCGGTATCGAGAAGTTCAAGGCCACCCAAACCTGGTAAGCCGCAGCGGGAGCCGCAAGGCTTCCGCTTGCTAACCTGATAGGTGTTACATGGCAGGCGCAAAAGAGATTCGCAGTAAGATTGCGAGCATCAAAAGCACGCAAAAAATTACCAGCGCCATGGAAAAAGTGGCGGTCAGCAAAATGCGCAAGGCACAAATGCGCATGGCTGCTAGCCGTCCTTATGCGGAGCGTATCCGCCAGGTAATTGGGCATCTGGCCAACGCCAACCCGGAATACCGCCACCCGTTCATGATCGAGCGCGCCGTCAAGCGTGCAGGTTATGTGGTAGTGAGCAGTGACCGTGGTTTGTGCGGTGGTCTGAATACCAACCTGTTCAAGGCCCTGGTCAAGGACATGGCGGTAAACCGCGAAAACGGCGTCGAGATCGATCTGTGTGTTGTTGGTAGCAAGGGTGCGGCCTTTTTCCGCAACTTCGGCGGTAACGTCGTTGCAGCTATCAGCCACCTGGGTGAAGAGCCGTCGATCAATGATTTGATCGGCAGTGTGAAGGTGATGCTGGATGCGTACCTGGAAGGCCGGATTGACCGCCTGTCCGTGGTATCCAACAAGTTCATCAACACCATGACCCAGCAGCCAACCGTGGAGCAATTGATTCCACTGGTGGCAACCCCGGATCAGGAACTCAAGCACCACTGGGACTACCTCTACGAACCAGACGCCAAAGAGCTGCTTGACGGCTTGATGGTGCGCTACGTGGAGTCGCAGGTGTACCAGGCGGTGGTCGAGAACAACGCAGCTGAACAAGCGGCGCGGATGATCGCGATGAAAAACGCTACCGATAACGCCGGTGATCTGATCAGCGATTTGCAGCTGATCTACAACAAGGCGCGTCAGGCTGCGATCACCCAAGAGATCTCGGAAATCGTCGGCGGCGCTGCCGCGGTTTAACGGTTCAAATATTCAGAGGATCCAGCTATGAGTAGCGGACGTATCGTTCAAATCATCGGCGCCGTTATCGACGTGGAATTTCCACGCGACAGCGTACCGAGCATCTACAACGCGCTGAAAGTACAAGGCGCGGAAACTACCCTGGAAGTTCAGCAGCAGCTGGGCGACGGCGTAGTTCGTACCATTGCGATGGGTTCCACCGAAGGCTTGAAGCGCGGTCTGGACGTTGTCGACACTGGCGCTGCCATCTCCGTACCGGTCGGTAAAGCGACCCTGGGCCGGATCATGGACGTACTGGGCAACCCGATCGACGAAGCTGGCCCGATTGCCACCGAAGAGCGCTGGGGCATTCACCGCGCAGCACCTTCGTTCGCAGAACAAGCGGGCGGCAACGACCTGCTGGAAACCGGCATCAAGGTTATCGACCTGGTTTGCCCGTTCGCCAAAGGCGGTAAAGTCGGTCTGTTCGGTGGTGCCGGTGTAGGCAAGACCGTAAACATGATGGAACTGATCCGTAACATCGCCATCGAGCACAGCGGTTATTCCGTGTTCGCAGGTGTGGGTGAGCGTACTCGTGAGGGTAACGACTTCTACCACGAGATGAAGGACTCCAACGTTCTGGACAAAGTGGCACTGGTTTACGGTCAGATGAACGAGCCGCCGGGAAACCGTCTGCGCGTAGCCCTGACTGGCCTGACCATGGCCGAGAAATTCCGTGACGAAGGTAACGACGTTCTGCTGTTCGTCGACAACATCTACCGTTACACCCTGGCCGGTACTGAAGTATCCGCACTGCTGGGCCGTATGCCTTCTGCAGTAGGTTACCAGCCGACCCTGGCTGAAGAGATGGGCGTTCTGCAAGAACGTATCACTTCGACCAAGGAAGGTTCGATCACTTCGATCCAAGCGGTATACGTACCTGCGGATGACTTGACCGACCCGTCGCCAGCTACCACCTTCGCCCACTTGGACGCCACCGTCGTTCTGTCCCGTGACATCGCTTCCCTGGGTATCTACCCAGCGGTCGATCCACTGGACTCGACTTCGCGCCAGCTGGACCCGAACGTGATCGGCCAGGAGCACTACGACACCGCTCGCGGCGTTCAGTACGTGCTGCAGCGTTACAAAGAACTGAAGGACATCATTGCGATCCTGGGTATGGACGAGCTGTCGGAAGCCGACAAGCAGTTGGTAAACCGTGCTCGTAAGATCCAGCGTTTCTTGTCGCAGCCGTTCTTCGTGGCTGAAGTCTTCACCGGTGCTTCGGGTAAATACGTTTCCCTGAAAGACACCATTGCTGGCTTCAAAGGCATCCTCAACGGTGACTACGACCACCTGCCAGAACAAGCGTTCTACATGGTCGGCGGCATCGAAGAAGCGATCGAGAAAGCCAAGAAACTGTAATCCTGGCGCCCGGAAACGGGCGCTCATCAGGTTGAGGCAATCAGATGGCTATGACAGTCCATTGCGATATCGTCAGCGCGGAAGGGGAAATTTTCTCCGGTCTGGTCGAGTTTGTAACAGCGCACGGCGACTTGGGTGATCTTGGTATCGCCATGGGTCACGCCCCGCTGATCACAAGCTTGAAGCCAGGTCCGATCACTCTGACCAAGCAAGGCGGGGAACGTGAGGTGTTTTACATCTCCGGTGGTTTCCTCGAGGTTCAGCCGAACATGGTCAAGGTACTTGCCGACACCGTGCAACGTGCTGGCGACCTAGATGAAGCCTCCGCTCAGGAAGCCGTCAAGGCTGCCGAGAAGGCGCTGAACGAAAAAGGCGCAGACTTCGACTACAGCGCTGCTGCAGTCCGTCTGGCCGAGGCCGCAGCCCAGCTGCGTACTCTCCAGCAGATCCGCAAGAAGTAAGCGGCCACGCCGTTTTGCTTGATGCGTGATTGATTAAAAAGGGTAGCCTCGGCTACCCTTTTTCTTTTTTGCAAAACACTTCTTTGGTCTGAACCCGGACCGCCCAGGATTGGTAGCCATTCATGTCTCTTGAAATCGTCATTCTCGCCGCAGGCCAGGGCACTCGTATGCGTTCGGCCCTGCCCAAGGTGCTGCACCCGGTCGCGGGCAATTCCATGCTGGGTCATGTTATCCACAGCGCCCGGCAACTGGACCCACAACGTATTCATGTGGTGATTGGCCACGGTGCCGATGTGGTCCGTGAGCGTCTGGCCGCGGCCGACCTGAATTTCGTATTGCAAGACAAGCAACTGGGCACCGGCCACGCGACCGCGCAGGCTGTGCCTTTCATCACCGCGGACACGGTATTGATCCTCTACGGCGATGTACCGCTGATTGAAGTGGAAACCTTACAACGCCTGCTCAAGCACGTGGTGCCTGGCCAGATGGGCCTGCTGACCGTGGAGCTGGACGACCCTACGGGCTACGGCCGCATTGTGCGCAACGCCGACGGCAAGGTGGCTGCCATCGTTGAACACAAAGATGCCAGCGAAGCCCAGCGCGCGATTACTGAAGGCAACACCGGCATTCTCGCGGTGCCTGCCAACAAGCTCGCCGATTGGATGAGCCGCCTGTCCAACAACAACGCCCAGGGCGAGTATTACCTCACCGACGTCATCGAGATGGCCGTCAGCGATGGCCTGCTGGTCGCCACCGAGCAGCCCCACCATCCGATGGAAGTGCAGGGCGCCAACGACCGCAAACAACTGGCAGAGCTGGAACGTCACTATCAACTGCGCGAAGGCCTGCGCCTGATGGCCCAGGGTGTGACCCTGCGAGACCCGGCGCGTTTCGATGTACGTGGCGAAGTCACGGTGGGCCGCGACATCCTGATCGATATCAATGTGATCCTCGAAGGCCGCGTGATCATTGAAGACGGTGTGGTGATCGGCCCGAACTGCGTGATCAAGGACAGCACCTTGCGCAAAGGCGTGGTGGTCAAGGCCAACAGCCATATCGACGGTGCGGTGATGGGCGAGGGCAGCGATGCCGGGCCGTTTGCGCGCTTGCGTCCGGGTAGCGAGATGGGGGCCAAAGCCCATGTGGGGAACTTTGTCGAACTGAAAAACGCTCACCTGGGCGAAGGCGCCAAAGTCGGCCACCTGACTTACCTGGGCGATGCCGTCATCGGCGCCCGCACCAACATCGGCGCCGGCACCATCACCTGCAACTATGACGGTGCCAACAAGTACCAGACCACCATTGGTGAAGACGTGTTCATCGGCTCCAATAACTCGCTGGTTGCTCCGGTGACCATCGGCGATGGTTCCAACACCGCAGCGGGCTCAACCATCAACCAGGATGTGGATAAGTCCCAACTGGCTGTTGCCCGGGCTCGCCAACGCAACATCGACGGCTGGAAACGCCCGGTCAAAATCAAGAAGACCTGAGTTATCCACAACTCCATAGGTTGATACGCCCTCCTGTGGGAGCTGGCTTGCCTGCGATAGCGGTCTGACATTAAGCAGGGATGTCGCCTGACAAACCGCTATCGCAGGCAAGCCAGCTCCCACAATTGATTTGTGACTTAAAAATATTGCATGCCCCGCTTGACGATCTTTCACCAATAGGTTTTGATTGCCTTCGTTATCTTTCGAAACGAAACTTATCACTACCATGTCGAAACGAAACACCCCCCAACGACGCCACAATATCCTGACCTTGCTCAACGAACAGGGCGAAGTCAGCGTGGACGAATTGGCCAAACATTTCGAAACTTCGGAAGTGACCATCCGCAAGGACCTTGCTGCCCTCGAAAGTAACGGCTTGCTCCTGCGTCGCTACGGCGGTGCAATCACTATGCCCCAAGAGCTGGTGGGTGACGCTGCCCAGCCCATCTCGGTCTACAAGCGCGCCATCGCCCGTGCGGCCGTGAAGCGTTTGCGTGAACATGCGCGCATCATCATCGACAGCGGCAGCACCACCGCCGCGATGATCCCCGAACTGGGCCATCAGCCGGGCCTGGTGGTGATGACCAACTCCCTGAACGTGGCCCGCGCCTTGAGCGAACTGGAACACGAACCGGTGCTGTTGATGACCGGGGGCACCTGGGACCCGCATTCGGATTCGTTCCAGGGCCAGGTCGCCGAGCAGGTCCTGCGTTCTTACGACTTTGACCAGCTGTTCATCGGTGCCGATGGCATCGATTTACAGCGCGGCACCACCACCTTCAACGAACTGCTGGGCTTGAGCCGCGTCATGGCCGAGGTCGCCCGTGAAGTGGTGGTGATGGTCGAATCCGACAAGATCGGCCGCAAGATTCCCAACCTGGAACTGCCCTGGAGCAGCGTCCATACCCTTATTACCGATGATCGCCTGCCGCTCGAGGCCCGCGACCAGATCCAAGCCCGCGGCATTACGCTGATATGCGCGGCAATCATCTAGGAGAAGCACCATGTGTGGAATTGTTGGCGCAGTCGCCGAACGTAACGTTACTGCCATCCTGATCGAAGGCCTCAAGCGCCTCGAATACCGCGGCTACGATAGCGCCGGTGTGGCCGTCTTCACTAACGCCGGCAAGCTGGAGCGTATGCGCCGCCCGGGCAAGGTCAGCGAGTTGGACCAGGCCCTGGCCGGTGAGCCGCTGGTAGGTCGCTTAGGGATCGCCCACACCCGTTGGGCCACCCACGGTGCTCCGTGCGAGCGTAACGCTCACCCGCACTTCTCGGGCGACCTGGCGGTGGTGCACAACGGCATCATCGAAAACCATGAAGTGCTGCGTGAACAACTCAAGGGCCTGGGCTACGTCTTCACCTCGGACACTGACACCGAAGTGATCGCCCACCTGCTCAACCACAAGCTCAAGGACCACAGCGACCTGACCACCGCCCTCAAGGCCACGGTCAAAGAGCTGCACGGCGCCTACGGCCTGGCCGTGATCAGCGCGAGCCAGCCTGACCGCGTCGTGGCCGCCCGCAGCGGTAGCCCATTGGTAATTGGCCTGGGCCTGGGTGAGAACTTCCTTGCGTCCGACCAACTGGCCCTGCGCCAAGTGACCGACCGCTTCATGTACCTGGAAGAAGGCGACATTGCCGACATCCGCCGTGAAAGCGTGCAGATCTGGGACGTGAACGGTCAGTCCGTGGAACGTGAAGCCGTGCAATACCGCGACGGTGCCGAAGCCGCCGACAAGGGCGAGTTCCGCCACTTCATGCTCAAGGAAATCCACGAGCAGCCGTCAGTGGTACAGCGCACCCTGGAAGGTCGCCTGAGCCAGAACCAAGTGTTGGTGAACGCTTTCGGCCCGCAAGCCGCTGAACTGTTCGCCAAAGTGCGCAATGTGCAGATCGTCGCCTGCGGCACCAGCTACCACGCCGGTATGGTGGCGCGTTACTGGTTGGAAGAACTGGCCGGCATCCCATGCCAGGTCGAAGTCGCCAGCGAGTTCCGCTATCGCAAGGTGGTGGTGCAGCCCGACACCCTGTTCGTGACCATTTCCCAGTCCGGCGAAACCGCCGACACCCTGGCCGCCCTGCGCAACGCCAAGGAACTGGGCTTCCTCGGCAGCCTGGCGATCTGCAACGTCAGCATCAGCTCCCTGGTGCGTGAATCCGACCTGACCCTGCTGACACAGGCCGGTCGTGAAATCGGTGTCGCCTCCACCAAGGCTTTCACCACCCAACTGGTGGGCCTGTTGCTGCTGACCCTGTCACTGGGCCAAGTACGCGGCACCCTCGCCGACGGTGTCGAAGCCACTCTGGTGGAAGAACTGCGCCGCCTGCCGACCCGCCTGGGCGAAGCCTTGGCCATGGACGGCACCGTGGAAAAAGTCGCCGAGCTGTTCGCCGACAAGAACCACACCCTGTTCCTCGGCCGTGGTGCGCAGTACCCGGTTGCGATGGAAGGCTCGCTGAAACTCAAGGAAATCTCGTACATCCACGCCGAAGCCTACCCGGCCGGCGAGCTGAAGCACGGCCCGTTGGCCCTGGTGGATGACGACATGCCAGTGGTCACCGTGGCGCCGAACAACGAACTGCTGGAGAAGCTCAAGTCCAACCTGCAGGAAGTACGCGCCCGTGGCGGCCAACTGATCGTCTTCGCTGACGAGAAGGCCGGAATGACCAACGGTGAAGGCACCCACGTCATCAACATGCCGCACATCCACGACACCCTGTCGCCGATCCTCTACACCATCCCGCTGCAGTTGCTGTCGTACTACGTCGCCGTGCTCAAGGGCACCGACGTTGACCAGCCGCGCAACTTGGCGAAGTCGGTGACGGTGGAGTAAGCCTTACTGGTGTACCCAAAAGGGGCTGTTTTCAACAGCCCCTTTTTTGTGTTTTGAATTCGCTCAATTCAAGGATGCGTATTGATGCAAAACCCTCCTGCTACCGTCCACGCACGTTTGCACAATCGCCGGTTCGTGGTCGCCAACAACGCCCAAGGGTTGTCCGGTACCGGCACCGTGTTTCATTACGAAGTCGAAGGCGGGGTGATTTCGAGCACTTACCAAGGTGGCCGAATTCGCCTGGGAACGCAGGTCGGGCGGGTGACCGGCCCAGATACTATCGAGCTGCTTTATCAGTGCGTCACCCTGGACGGGGAGCTGCTCGCAGGGTGGTCACGAGGCACGGTAGGTGTTGATCACGCCGGGCGCACTACCCTGAGTTTCGTTTGGGGCTGGCTATCGGGTGCGACCGGAGGCGGAGAGTCTAGCTATATCGAGATCACTGGCTAGAGGTATTGAAAGCACCATAAAACCTACAGGTAGGCGCATATCCCCTGTGGGAGCTGGCTTGCCTGCGAGGGCTGCGTGTCAGTCGCTGCATCTGTTACTGCACCACCGCCTTCGCAGGCAAGCCAGCTCCCACATTTGATCTCCATCGGGTTTGAGAAAGGGGTGGTTCAGGTCCACCAGTAGCGCACGAGATGAAAGAAGATCGGCGCCGCAAAGCACACCGAATCCAGCCGATCCAGCATCCCGCCGTGCCCTTCGATCATGTGGCCCCAGTCTTTCACCCCGCGGTCACGCTTGATCGCCGACATCACAATCCCTCCCGCAAACCCCAGCAGGTTGATCAGCAGCGCGATCAGGAATGATTGCCAGGGATTGAACGGTGTGGTCCACCACAGCGCTGCGCCGATCAGCGACGACAACAGGATCCCGCCGACAAAACCTTCCACGGTTTTCGACGGCGACAGGTTGGGCGCGATCTTGTGTTTGCCGAACAGCTTGCCGCACACGTACTGCAGCACGTCCGACAGTTGCACCACGATCACCAGATAGGCGATCAGCAGCAGGTTACGGCCTTCGTAACCCGGTATGTCCAATGTCAGCAGCGCCGGGACGAAAGACACGCAGAACACGGCGATCATCAACCCCCATTGCACCTTCGATGCCCGTTCCAGAAAGTGCGTACTGTCGCCGCCCAGGGAGGCGAGGATCGGCAGCAGCAGGAACACGTACACCGGGATGAAGATCGAGAACAGTCCATACCAGTCGGCGTAGATCAGCAGGTATTGCAGCGGCAGGGCGAGGTAGAACGCGGCCACGAGGGCCGGGTAGTCGCTGCGCCGGGTGGGCGTGAGGGTGAGAAATTCGCGCAGGGCGTAGAACGACACCGCGTAGAACAGCAGGATCACCGCGCCGGTGCCGAGCCAGAAGGCGATGCCGATGACCACCACCATCACCCACCAGGCGTTGATGCGGGCGTTGAGGTTGTCGATAACTGCGTTGGGGCTGCCACGGGTGCGCAGCTTGAGGATCAGGCCGATCAGCGAGGCGATGACCAGGATCGCGCCGATGCCGCCAAATAACATCAGGGTTTGGCTATCCATCTCAGGAATGCTCCGGGGCAAGGGCGAGCAGGGCGTCGCGAGTGCGGGCGAGGAAGGCGGCTTTGTCTTCGCCTTCTTCCAATTGCAGGGGGGCACCGAAGCTGGTGGTGCATAACAACGGCAATGGCAATACGCGACCCTTGGGCATGACCCGGTTCAAGTTGGCTATCCACACAGGGACCAATTCGGCCTGTGGGTAACTCTTTGCCAAGTGGTACAAGCCGCTTTTGAACGGCAGCAAGCCATCCTCCAGATTGCGCGTGCCTTCGGGAAAGATGATCAACGAATCGCCGCCTTCCAGGGCCGCGAGCATGGGCATCAGTGGGTTATCCACAGGCTCTTTGCGCTCGCGGTCGATCAGCACGCCATTGAATACGCGGTTGATGATGTAGCGGCGCAACGCGCTCTTGTTCCAGTAATCGCTGCCGGCCACCGGGCGTGTGAACTTGCGCAGGTTCTGCGGCAGTGACGCCCACACCAGCACGAAGTCACCGTGGCTGCTGTGGTTGGCGAAATAGATGCGCTGCACCGGCACTGGCGCGCACCCCAGCCACAGGCTGCGAGCGCCGGTGACGGTGCGGGCCATGGAGGTAATCAGCGTGGCGACCACGGGTTCGAACATGAGGATTCCTTATCCGGCAAAAGGCAGCCAAGGGCTGGCAAGGATGACGCCCAGGGTCAGCAGCGCTTGCGCGCCCAGTAGCCAGGCTTGTTTACGCAACAGTTTGAGAGCGCCGCGCCGGCGTTCGCTCCATGGCCGACCGGCTCGCTTGGGCAATTGCAGGCCAAGGGTTTGCAAGGATTGGTCAAGGTCTGGCGTGCGGGTAACGTCGCGGGCCAGCAAGGCGAACAGATCGGCGTCAAAGGCCACCCGTAGCGCCCAGTATTTTTCCAGCAGGCCCAGCACGATCATCCACAGGGCCAGCAGCAGGCAGGTCGTCGAAATACTGGCCAACAACAGTTGGGCAAGGCCGAACAGTACGCCGAGCAACGTCAGGCCTGTGGATAACTGATCCAGGGAACGGCCACGACGTAGCAGGCTGGCGACTACCTGGAGTTCCATATCAGCGGGCATAATGCAAACCCTCCAACGCTTTACGGTGTGCGGGGTGCAGGACCACAGTGGCCCGTGCTGTACGAATAATAG
This sequence comes from Pseudomonas sp. BTN1, assembly GCF_001907715.1. Lineage (NCBI taxonomy): Bacteria > Pseudomonadati > Pseudomonadota > Gammaproteobacteria > Pseudomonadales > Pseudomonadaceae > Pseudomonas > Pseudomonas sp. BTN1. Next base: position 146,834 of record NZ_MPBM01000019.1, read on the forward strand.
CCAGTGCTTGGTCAACCGTTGCGGCGCGCCCGGTGGTCAGCAGCCAGGCGGCGACGGCAGTGGCGCTACGGGAATAACCGAGGGCGCAGCACACCAGCAAGGGGCCACTCGTTCGCAGACGTTCAATGGCGTGCGCGGCCTTCAGGCATTCGTCGGCTGTCGGGGTGATCAGGTCCAGTACCGGCACGCAGGCATAAGCACGGCCCTGTGGATTAATCGGCAGTTCGGCACACAGATCGACAATGGCTTTGAACGGGCCTTGCTCAGAGGTTGTAGGAACACGCCCCAGCCAGACGTTATCCACAATCAGATCCGGCTGTGGATGTTTGCGTGTCCACAGCCGCGAATTGGTCCACGCCCCTGCCAAGTAAGGCGCATACAGCCAGCGAGCGGCAGGCGTCAGGCGGCCATTTGTACGTTTTTGAAAGCCCGGCGCGCCGATCACCAGGTAGTTGGCGCTGATCAAGCCGAGGGAAACCGCTGGCCACAGCAACCACAGCCAGCCGCCGCGAAGTACCAAACCCAGCGTCAGCAGTACTATCGCACCCAGCCCATAGCGAACAGCCAGGCGCCAGCGTTGGGTATCGCGCGTTAACCGGGCACTCAACAATGGGCTCGGGTGTTCCACCGGCCATAACCACACGCACAACCACCCCGCGAGGGCGCCTGTGGGTAAGTCGATAAAGTGATGTTGATAAGTAGTCAGCACCGAGATGCCGATCAGCGCAAACCAGCCATGCACCACCCAGCGCCAAATCCCCTGGGTGTGCCGCTGATACATGACCCACAGGATCACCAGCAGCGCGATATGCAGTGAAGGCGCCTGGTTGAACGGTTTGTCGAAACCGGCCAGCACGGCGAACAGCCAGCCGAACACACCGTCCAGTTCCGGCCGCTCAAACGTGAAGCGCAGAGGCCAGAGCAGGAAGCAACTCACGGCAATCACCTGCGCACTCAGCAGGCGCAGTGCATGTTGTTTCAACTCATGCCGTGTATTGGGCAGCAGCAGGGAGAAGCCGTAAAGCAGGTCGATGGACCAGTAGGGCACGATGGTCCAGGCCCAGAACGGCATATGGCTTTCCCAGCCGAACACCAGCGTGCCGACGTCGCTGCGCTGGCTGGTGACCCAGGTGGCAAAGCCATAGGTGCTGAAAAACAGCGGCGCCAACAGCAGCAGCCAGAGCACCGCAGGTTTCAATAAACCGGGTTCGCGCATGTTCAGATCTTCTGTGCCAGGGACACGGTGAAAATGCCCCACTCATCCACGCGCTGGGTGATCTTGCGAAAGCCCGCCGCTTCGACGAGTTGGTCCATTTCCGCCTGGCTGCGCCGGCGCATCACCCAGGCCTGGCCCTGACGGTGGCTGGTGAGCGCACGGGCAATTAGCTCCAACTGCGGGTGCCACGGCTGCCCGGTGTAGACCAGGTAACCACCTGGCTCCACGGCTTCGGCCAAGCCCGCCAGCGAGCCGCCGACCATGGCGTTATCGGCGAACAATTCGTACAGGCCGGATACCACGGCCAGCGTCGGCTTAGGGGCCAGGGCAGCCAGGTCAGCGCGGTCGAACGCATCGCCTTTGACGAACTGGGCGATGTCCCCCAGGCCCTTCTCGCGAATCAGCGCGCCACCGTCGCGCACGTTGATGTCGCTGTAGTCGCGCAGCAGGATCGATTCCGGCAGCGGCGATACGCCTTGCAAGGCTTCCAGGATGTAGCGGCCGTGGCCGGCGGCGATGTCGACAATGCGCACTTCGCGTTGGTCATCACGCAGCTTGGCCATGGCCAGGCGCAGCAGTTCCTCGACATTAAGCTTGCGCTGGCGAATACCGCGCCAGCCGATGGAATTGAGGTAGTTGGTATCGATCATCCGCCCCAGCCCGCCCTTGCCGGTAGGCTTATTGCGATACACGTAGTCCAGGGTGCTGCCGGAATCGAAGCCGGTGTCGAAGCCCAGCTTCACCCCATCCGAAAGGTTCTTGCCCAGGCCCATGCTGGCGCGGGTCATGCGCCAGTACAGGTCGCGCAGGGAGTTGCGTGGCAGCGGCGCGGCGAGGGATTCGGATTCGGCGCACGTGGCGCCAAGTTTGTCGGCGTCCAGTAGAGAAGCGCGGTCCAGCGGGTGGGCGAAGTTCTGCAAGATAAAGCGCTTGGCGCTGGTCACAGCCACGGCGCGATCACGTTCGCCGAGGGTGTCGTGGAAAAAGCCGGGGAGGATATGCAGCTCTTTTTTCAGGCTGCCGAGGCGGTCGAAGAACTGCTGCTGGGGTTTGCGGTGCACCACAAAATCGGAGCCGGAGATAAGCAGCTGGGTCGGCACTTGGATCGCCTGGGCATCGGCTACAACCCGGTCGGCGGCTTCGTACAGGCCCAGCAGCACATTCACCGAGATGGCCTTGGTGATCAAGGGGTCGCTGTCGTAGGACGCCACCCGTTCCGGATCATGGCTGAGGAACTTGGCCTTGACGTAACTGTTGACGAAAAAGTTGCCGCGAAACTTGCGCATCAGTGCCAGGCCCGGGCGGGCGAGGGGCACATACAGCTTGACCTTGAAGGCTGGCGAGGCGAGCACCAGGGCGCGGATTTTTGGCGCGTAATCATGAACCCAGGTGGCCGCAATCACCGCGCCGACGCTTTGGGCGATGACGGCGATGTCTTCCTCTTCGATGCTGTAGGTGGCATTGATGTGATCACAGAACGTCTGCACGTCGCGGGCGCTGGTGGCAAAGCTGGGGCTGTCGCCGCGCTCGCCTGGGGATTGGCCGTGGCCACGGGCGTCCCAGGCGAAGAAGTCGAATTCAGGCAGGCCCAGTTCATCCACCAGGTGGGCAATACGCCCCGAATGCTCATGGCCGCGATGGAACAACAGGATCGCCTTGCGCGGCCCGGCGCCTGCCGTGGCCGGCCAGTGCCGGTAGAAAAGCTCGACGCCATCATGGGTACTGAAGGTGTGCTCTTGCTGTTCGCGCATCGCAAAATCCTTATGCAGAAGGGAGAGATTGTTGTTCTTTGAGGCCCTGACGCACCCGGTTGACCAAGGTATAGGCGAGCAGGGCGGCGACCAGCCACATCACCGCCTCCACCCAACCGGCGCCGAGCCAGCCCAGCGCCACGCCCGTGGCCAGCACCCCGAGTACGAACGCCCGATCACTCTTGCCCATGGGCCCGTCATAACGGCGCGACGCGCCCACCATCGGCCCCAGCACCCCGGCGTATTCGCTGAATACCGCCAGCAGCGTCACCAGCAGCACCGGTGCCAGGCTCACATCGGGGATCAATGCAAAGGGCAGGATCAGCGCGCTATCGGCGATCACGTCGCACAATTCATTGAGGTAAGCCCCGAGGCGTGACTGCTGGCCGAACTCCCGGGCGAGCATGCCATCGATGGCATTGAGCGCCATGCGCACAATCATCCACAGCGGGATCAGTGCAAACAGCCAGAGGTGTTGGGCAAAGCCCGCGATCAACAGCCCCACCAGCAGGGAAACAACCCCGGCCAGCACGGTGATCTGGTTGGCGGTGGTGCCGTTGTCATAAAGGCGCTGCACGAGAGGCCGCAGCAGGTTTTGAAAACGCGATTTGAGTTGGTAGATGGAAATCATGGGGGGTGGCGCTTCCTTGTCCGTGAACCCGCGAAAAACTGTTTTGGAGTGTGCCGACTAATCGCAGCCGACACCAGTGATGGCTCGTGTTTATAGGGGGTTAGTCACAATCAGAAGAACACCATGAGAACAAATGTGGGAGGGGGCTTGCCCCCGATTGCGGTGTACCAGTAACTAATCAGTCGGTTGACACACTGCTATCGGGGGCAAGCCCCCTCCCACGAGGGATTCAGGGTGAATTCAAAAGCGAACAAAAATTTCACGCTTCGTGTTATATCGTAACGAATTGTGTGCAAGTGGGCGTTGAGCAGATGCAAGTGGATCTAGAGGCTGACGGGGCTTCGGTTGAAGGCCTCGCGCGTTTTCAGCAGGGGCTGTTCCACGCCCGTCGATTGCGCCAGGCCGGTATAGGCCTGACAACCCTGGCTCTCAGTGGTTGGATATTGGCGCTGTTCGTAGCGTTGTTTGCCCCGCTGTCGATCTGGCCGGTGGTATTGATCAACTGCGCGTCGGCCTTGCTGCTGCTGGTGGCCGGTTTGCAGTCGGCCTGGTGGGTGGCCGATTGGCGTGCCCAGGTGCTGGAAGCGCCGAGCGGTGAAGCGGTCGAACAATCCATCGAGACCACACCCTGGCATAAGGGCCTGATCAACCGGTTCGGCAACGGCCTGTTGGCGCAGATTGGCGCACCGGTGCTGTGGTTGGGCGGCTGGTCGTTGCTGGCGCTGGTCAGCATCCTGCAGTTCTGGAACCTGGGGTTGCCCGCTGCTGCCATCGGGCAATCGGCAAGTATTGGCGCAGCGCTCGCTTTGGCCCTGGCGTTTGGCCTGCTGGTATTCGAACGCCGCCTGGCCCAGGAAACCGCTGCCCAATGGCCGGAAGCCTCACAGTTGGCGCAGTTGAGCCGGATGGCAATTATCTGTCTGGTGCTCAGCGCGATCTGCCTGCTGTTTGCCAATGCGGAGTCGGTCTGGCCGCTGCGCCTGGCGACACTCGTCGGCCTGTTGCCGGCGCTGGTGGCGCTGGAGTTCCTGCTCCGGGGCGTTCTCTCGCTGTTCAGCCCGCGCCAGCCGCGCCTCGAACCGCGCTTGATGGCGCAGAGTTTCATTGCCGGCCTGCTGCGTTGGCCGCCTCAGCCCTTGCTGGCGTTGCAACATGAATTGCACAACCGCTTTGGCATCGACCTGCGCCAGATCTGGGCCTTTACCTACATGCGCCGGGCGTTTTTCCCTGTGTTGCTGGTGGTGCTGGCGGTAGGTTGGGCGCTGACCGGTGTGCATGAAGTGCCCCTGCAAGGCCGTGGGATTTACGAGCGTTTTGGTAAACCGGTCGAGGTGTTCGGCCCCGGCCTGCATGCCGGTTTGCCGTGGCCGTTGGGCCGCGTGCTGAACGTGGAAAACGGCGTGGTGCATGAGCTGGCGACCAGCGTCAGTGACGCCGCCACACCGCAGCTGGCCGCCGCCGAAGGCCCGGCGCCATTGATCGCCAACCGCCTGTGGGACGCCAGCCATGTGAATGACAAATCCCAGGTTATTGCCAGCAGCAGCGGCGACAAGCAGGGCTTCCAGATCGTCAATATGGACGTGCGTTTTGTCTACCGCATCGGCCTCACCGATCAGGCCGCGCTTGCCGCCACCTACAACAGCGCGGATATCCCGACCCTGATCCGCAGCACCGCCAGCCGCATCCTGGTGCACGATTTTGCCTCGCGCACCCTGGATGAACTACTCGGGGAAGAGCGCACCAGCCTCGCGGACGAGATTGGTCGCAGCGTGCAAGCCGACCTGCAAACACTCGACAGCGGTGTGGAAATTCTCGCCACGGTAGTCGAGGCGATCCATCCGCCGGCCGGTGCCGCCAATGCTTATCACGGTGTACAGGCCGCGCAGATCGGCGCCCAGGCGCTGATCGCCCGTGAACGCGGTGCCGCCAGCGAACAGACCAACCAGGCGCTGCTTCAAGCCAGTACCGCCCGCGATCAGGCCCAGGCCAGTGCCCGCGAAGTGAATGCCGGCGCCCAAGCCGCGAACCTGCGCTTTGCCGCCGAACAAAAGGCCTACGCCGCTGCGGGCCAAGCCTTCGTGCTGGAACAGTACCTGGGCCAACTGAGCCAGGGCCTGGCCCAGGCCAAGCTGCTTATTCTGGATCATCGTTTGGGTGCCGACAGTGCGCCGACGATCGATCTGCGTTCTTTTACCTTGCCCGCCGACCCGTCGGCGCCGCGCAAAGCCGTTCAATAAGGAGTCTGTCTGTTGAGCGCTCATTCCCACGATCATGATCACGGTCATCACCACCATCACGGCCACCACCATCACCATCACGGCGATGAGCAGGCGGCCGGGCCTTTTCCCTGGCGTCGCATGGCGTGGGCGGTGTTGCTGGTGCTGTTTGCCATGGCAGCGGCAAGCCTGGTGCAAGTGCGTTCCGGTGAGGCCACGGTGATCACCCGCTTCGGCAACCCGGCGCGCGTGCTGCTGGAGCCGGGCCTGGGCTGGCGCTGGCCGGCACCGTTCGAAGCGGCGATCCCGGTGGACCTGCGTCTGCGCACCACCTCCAGCGGCCTGCAGGATGTGGGCACCCGCGATGGCTTGCGGATTATTGTGCAGGCCTATGTGGCGTGGCAGGTGCAGGGCGATGCCGACAACGTGCAGCGTTTTATGCGTGCGGTGCAGAATCAGCCGGATGAGGCGGCGCGGCAGATTCGTACCTTCGTCGGCTCGGCGTTGGAAACCACGGCGGCCAGTTTTGACCTGTCCAGCTTGATCAATACCGACGCCAGCCAAGTGCGCATCGCCGATTTTGAAGCGCAGTTGCGCCAGCAGATTGACCAACAATTACTCACCACCTACGGCGTGCGCGTGGCGCAGGTCGGTATCGAGCGTTTGACGTTGCCATCGGTGACCCTCACCGCCACGGTTGACCGCATGCGCGCTGAGCGTGAAACCATCGCCACCGAACGCACCGCCGTGGGTAAGCGCGAAGCGGCGCAGATCCGCTCCGCTGCCGAGCGAGATGCGCGCATCATGCAGGCCGATGCCACCGTGAAAGCCGCCGATATCGAAGCGCAGTCGCGGGTTGAAGCCGCGCAGATTTATGGCCGCGCCTACGCTGGCAATCCGCAGCTGTACAACCTGCTGCGTTCGCTGGATACCTTGGGCACAGTGGTCACGCCGGGGACCAAGATCATCCTGCGCACCGACGCTGCGCCGTTCCGCGCCCTGGTGGATGGGCCGAAGGACCTGCAGCCATGAGCGAGCCTGAAAGCCCGGACAGCCCGTGGATCCAGGCCGGGCGCCTGACGTTCCTGGCACTGTACGCGGTCACCGTATTGGCGGCGTTGGCCTGGGCCTTTTCCAATGTGCGCCAGATCGACCCGCAGAATCGCGCCGTGGTCTTGCACTTCGGCGCCCTTGATCGCATTCAGAACGCCGGGTTGTTGCTGGCCTGGCCGCAGCCTTTCGAACAAGTCGTCCTGCTGCCAGCGGCCGACCGGGTGATCGAACGCCGGGTGGAAAACCTGCTGCGTTCCGATGCGGCGTTGCAGGCGGATCGCGTGGCCAGTTTCGCCACGCCGTTGAGCGATGCCCTGGCCGGTTCCGGCTACCTGCTGACCGGTGATGCCGGGGTGGTTCAACTGGACGTGCGGGTGTTCTACAAGGTGACCGAGCCCTACGCCTTTGTGTTGCAGGGCGACCACGTGCTGCCTGCCCTGGACAGACTGGTGACACGCAGCGCCGTGGCCCTCACCGCTGCGCGGGATCTGGACACCATCCTGGTAGCCCGCCCGGAACTGATCGGCAGCGACAATGGCGCCGCCGAACGGCGTGAGCGGCTGCGCGGCGACCTGGTGCAAGGCATCAACAAACGCCTGGCGGAGTTGGCGGCCAGCGGCTTGGGGCTGGGTATCGAAGCCACCCGCGTCGATGTGCAATCGAGCCTGCCTGGGCCTGCGGTGAATGCATTTAACGCGGTACTGACCGCTAGCCAGCAGGCTGATAAAGCCGTGGCCAACGCCCGCACTGAAGCGGAAAAACTCACCCAGACCGCCAACCAGGAAGCTGATCGCCAGGTGCAAGTCGCCCATGCCCAGGCCAGTGAGCGCTTGGCCAATGCCCAGGCGCAGACCGCTACCGTTGCCAGCCTGGCCCAGGTCAAAGATCCCGGTTTGCTGTTGCGCCTGTACCGTGAACGCTTGCCGAAGATTCTCGGCCAGGCCGGTTCAGTGACCACTGTCGATCCCAAAGACGACTCCCGCTTGATCATCCAGGGAGCCGAACAATGAGCGCACCCATGCTGACCTCTGCCGAACAGCGCAGCGCTGCCCGGCAATTGACCTTGGCGATGCTCGCCCTGGGCTTGCTCGTGCTGGGCCTGGTGTGGCGCTGGCTCGCGCCGGACCAGAGCGGCGTCAGCCAGCTGCTGCTGGGCGTGGCTTCGCTGTTGGTGGCGGTGCCGGTGATGCGTTCAGCCTGGTACAGCCTGCGCTTTCCAAGCCTGCACGGCATCACCGATCAATTGATCGCCCTGGCCATGCTCGGCGCCTGGGCCACCGGTGATCTGCTCACCGCCGCGTTGCTGCCGATCATCATGATCTTCGGCCATGTGCTGGAAGAGCGCAGCGTGATTGGCTCCCAGGAAGCGATCCATGCCCTGGGCAAACTCACCCGCAGCCATGCACGCCTGGTGCAGGCGGACGGCAGCATCACCGAAGTGGATAACGGCACCTTGAACACCGGCGATATCGTCGAAGTGCGTGCCGGTGACCGCGTGCCGGCCGATGGCGTGGTGTTGTCCGGCCAAGCGAGCCTGGACACGGCGCCGATCACCGGCGAGTCGGTGCCGTTGGAAGCCAGCGTGGGCGTGCAGGTGTTTGGTGGGGCGATCAACCTCGATGGCCTGCTGCGCCTTGAGGTCACGCGTACCGGCAACGAATCGACGTTGGGCAAAGTCATTGCGCTGATGCAGAACGCCGAGCGGTCCAAGCCGCCGATCACCCGGCTGCTGGAGCGCTATGCCGGCAGCTACATGGTGCTGGTGTTGCTGCTGGCGGCCGTCACCTGGTTTGTCACCAATGACGCCCAGGCGATGCTCGCGGTGCTCGTGGCTGCGTGCCCCTGTGCCTTGGTGCTGTCGGCACCGGCCACGGCGATTGCCGGGATTGCCGTGGCGGCGCGCCATGGCATCCTGATTCGCAGCTCGGCGTTCCTCGAAGAACTGGCCGACCTGACATCACTGGTGGTCGACAAGACCGGCACCCTGACCTTTGGCACCCTGCGCTTGCAGTCCATCGAGACTACCGCGCCGGATCGCCAAAAGCTGCTGAACCTGGCGGCCAGCCTTGGTTCGGCAAGCAGTCATCCGGTCAGCCGAGCGTTGGCGGGGTTGGCGAGCCAGGAGCAGATGCGGGTGCTTAGCGACATCCGCGAGCGTCAGGGCCTGGGCGTGGTCGCCCAGACCGAGCAGGGCGAAGCGGCGCTGGGACGGCCGGAGTTGTTTGAACAGTTGGGCATCGTCACCACCGCCGTGCCCGCCCATGATGGCCCGATTGCCGGGCTGGCGTTGAACGGCGAGTTCCTCGCCTGGCTGCTGTTGGCCGACAGCGTCAAACCCGAAGCGCGCCAGGCCCTGCAAGAGCTGCGTGACTTGGGCCTGGGCCGCCAACTGCTGCTGACCGGCGACCGCCAAAGCGTGGCCGACAGCCTGGCGCTGGACGTGGGCATCAGTGATGTCGAAGCCCAAGCGCTGCCGGAAGACAAGCTCAACCGCGTGCTGGGCGAAATCAGCAGTGGCTTCAGGCCAATGGTGGTGGGCGATGGCATCAACGATTCCTTGGCGCTCAAGGCCGGCGTGGTCGGCGTGGCCATGGGCGCGGGCGGTGCCGACATCGCCCTGGCCTCGGCGGACGTGGTGCTGATCGGCAGCGACTTGCGCCGCTTGGGCACCTGTGTGCGCTTGAGTCGCCAGTGCCGGCAGACGTTGCAGGTCAATGTGATCATTGGCTTGGGCTGGACACTGGCCATCGTGGTGTTCGCCGCATTTGGCTGGCTGGGGGCGGCGGGCGCGATGATCGCGGCGGTGCTGCATAACCTCAGCACCTTGTTGGTATTGGGGAACGCCGGGCGTTTACTGCGCTTCCAGGAGCCGCTGTTGAAGCTCGACGAATAATTTCACAAATATTTGCACACGGCTGTAACGCCGACAGGGGGCCTCACTCTAGTGCTGTGTCGAGACTGAACAATCCGTTCAGATCGGCTCCACTACTGATCATGAGGAATACAACAATGAGCATTAAATCCGCTGCTGCTGGTGCCGCCCTCGCAATGGCCGCTGCTTCTCTGTTCGCGGGTGTGGCCACCCAGGTACAAGCGGCAGACGCCACCGTTCACTGCTACGGCGTGACCTCCTGCAAAGGCATGAACGACTGCAAAACCAAGGACCACGCGTGCAAGGGCCAGGGCGAGTGTAAAGGGATGGGCTTCAAGGCCATGACCAAATCGGCCTGCGACGCCGCTGGCGGTACAGTCGGCGAGTAACCGGCAAACGAGTGCAACCGCGGCGGCTGCCTGCCACCGCTGCGGACACTTTGCCCTGGAGTGAGTCATGTCCGCGTCCCTTCCAAGTCTGGGTTACGGCCTGGGTTTACGCAGTGAGTACTACCACCAGATCCTTGAACAGTCGCCGGCCGTGGATTGGTTCGAAGTGATCTCCGAGAACTACCTGGTGCAGGGCGGCAAGGCCTTGTACTACCTGGATGCGATAGCCGAGCGTTACCCCTTGGTGATGCACGGTGTGTCGTTGTCCATCGGCGGGCCACATGCCCTCGATATGGATTACCTGAATCACATCAAACAGCTCGCAGAGCGCATTCAGCCGGCATGGATCTCCGATCACCTGTGCTGGAGCCGTGGCAGCGCGCACCAGTTACATGATTTGTTACCCCTGCCTTACACCGAAGAAAGCCTTTACCACGTGGCCGGCCGTGTACGTCAGGTGCAGGACGTGTTGCAGCGACCGCTGGTACTGGAAAATGTCTCCAGCTACGTGCGTTCCAAGGCGGATGAATTCACCGAGTGGGAGTTCCTCAACGCCTTGGCCCACCTGAGCGGATGCCAGTTGCTGCTGGACGTCAACAATGTCTACGTCAGCGCACGTAACCATGGTTTTGATGCCTGGACCTTCATTCGCAACCTGCCACCCGAAAGCATTCGCCAGCTGCATTTGGCAGGGCATATGGACTATGGCGACTATGTGGTCGATACCCATGACCATCCAGTGTGCGACCCGGTGTGGGCGCTGTATCAGCAGACTCTCGAACATCTGGGCCCCGTGTCGACGTTACTGGAACGCGATGACCATTTTCCACCCTTCGAAGAATTACTCACCGAGTTGAACAAAGCCCGTGAGTTGGGTGCCAGCGCCTTGGCCCGGAGAGCGTTATGCGCCTGATCGACTGGCAGTTGGCGTTTGAACAGCATCTATTATCCGAAGCGCCCCCGGCCAACAGTGGCTTTGCCGCCACCTTGCTGGGAGGGCCGACATTGGATGTAGACACCGGCCTGGCGATTTACCACAACGCTTACCTGTCGCGTCTGCAAGAGGTACTGCGCCATGATTTCGGTGCCATCTGGTATTGGCTGGGAGATGAGCAGTTTTGCTCGCTGACCGAGGCCTACATCCGCCGTTATCCCTCGGCCCATTACAGCGTGCGCTGGTTGGGCGAGCGCTTTGCGATGTTTATCGTTGAGCATCTGATGGCTGCGCACAGTGCGCCTTTGGCTGAGTTGGCACGTCTGGAGTGGGCGTTCACCTTGGCGTTTGACGCCGCCGAAGGGGAGCCGCTGACCTTGAATGACATGGCGCACCTGGCGCCTGAAGACTGGCCCACCTTGCAGGTTGCGCTGGCGCCTTCGGTGCAGCAGCTGCTTTGCCGTTTCAACACGGTGGCGATCTGGCGAGCCAGCAAGGATGAGTCGGATTTCCCCGGCAGCCAGGCGCTGGAACCGGCGCAGATCTGCCTGGTGTGGCGCAACCAGAACCGCTGCCACTACCGCAGCCTGGAAGCCGCTGAAGCCTGTGCGCTGTCGGGCATGGTGACCATGGGCTGGAATTTTTCAGAACTGTGTACTGAGCTGACGGTCACTTATTCAGAGGGGGCGTCGCTGCAAGCGGCCACTTGGCTGAAACAGTGGGTCCAGGAAGGTTTGCTCGAGCGCCGAGCGCCATAGAAGGGGAGCTATTCATTCGATAGCTTCCTACTTTGTTTGGCATGGTCTACCCTCACAGCAGACGTCTGAAACAAGGGGGGACTACTCATGCTCGCGCAACTTCCACCGGCCTTACAGAATCTTCAGCTACCGCTGCGTCTTCGACTCTGGGACGGCCATGAATTCAACTTGGGCCCTGAGCCCAGTGTCACCATCGTGGTCAAGGACCCCACGGTTGTATCCAGGCTGACCCATCCAACACTCGACTCACTGGGCGAAGCCTTCGTCGAGGGCAAGCTGGAGCTGGAAGGCTCCATCACCGAAGTGATCAGGGTATGTGACGAGTTGAGTCACGCTTTGGTCGATGACGACGAGGAGAGTCGTCCGGTGCGCTCGATTCACGATAAGGCCACCGACGCGGCGGCCATTTCCTACCATTACGACCTGTCCAACGAGTTCTACCAGCTATGGCTGGACCAGGACATGGCCTACTCCTGCGGTTATTTCGAAACCGGCAGCGAGTCGATCGATCAGGCCCAACAAGACAAATTCCGCCACCTGTGCCGCAAGTTGCGGCTGCAGCCGGGTGAGTATCTGCTCGATGTGGGCTGCGGCTGGGGCGGGCTGGCGCGTTATGCCGCACGTGAGTTCGGGGTCAAGGTGTTCGGCATCACCTTGAGCAAGGAACAACTGGCGCTGGCCAAGGAGCGGGTGAAAGCCGAAGGCCTGGAAGACCAGGTCGACCTGCAATTACTCGACTACCGCGACCTGCCCCAGGACGGCCGTTTCGACAAAGTCGTAAGCGTGGGCATGTTCGAACACGTCGGCCACGCCAACCTGGCGCAATACTGCCGGACCCTGTTCGGCGCAGTGCGTGAAGGCGGCCTGGTGATGAACCATGGCATCACCGCCAAGCACACCGACGGCCGCCCCGTAGGCCGTGGAGCCGGTGAGTTTATCGAGCGCTACGTGTTCCCTAATGGTGAACTGCCGCACCTGGCCATGATGACCGCCGAGATCAGCGAAGCAGGGCTGGAAGTGGTCGATGTCGAAAGCCTGCGTATGCATTACGCCCGCACATTGGACCATTGGAGCGAACGCCTGGAAGACAACCTGGAAGCAGCGGCGAAAATGGTGCCAGAGCAGGCGCTACGCATCTGGCGGCTGTACCTGGCCGGTTGCGCTTATGCATTTGCCCGTGGCTGGATCAACCTGCACCAGATACTGGCAGTGAAACCCCATGCTGATGGCGGGCATGAACTGCCGTGGACGCGGGAAGATCTCTACCGCTGACCACCAGGCACTGAAGCTCAAAACTGTGGGAGCTGGCTTGCCTGCGATAGCGTTGTATCAGGACCGGATGAGTCGACTGACACACCGCTATCGCAGGCAAGCCAGCTCCCACATTGGTTTTGTATTGGCGGTTAGAGGATGGGTGAGATCAGGCGTGCAATGCGCATCCCCAGTTGTTGCAGGCGACGGGTCTCGCGGCTTTCTTCCTGGCTGACTTCATGGGCCAGGGCAAAGTCATCCAGCAACATTTGTTCAACCTGGCTGGCGAAGGCTTCATCCACCGTCAGCAGCATCACTTCAAAATTCAGCCGGAACGAACGGTTGTCCATGTTGGCGCTGCCAATGGCGCTGATTTCGCTGTCTACCAACACCACCTTCTGATGCAAAAAGCCCGGTGTGTAGCGAAACACTCGCACGCCTGCTCGCACCGCTTCGTTGGCGTACAGGCTGGATGCGGCATATACGATGCGGTGGTCGGGCCGTGACGGCAGCAGCAGGCGCACATCGACTCCGCGCAATACCGCCAGGCGCAGGGCGGCAAACACCGCCTCGTCGGGGATGAAATAGGGGCTGGTGATCCACACCCGCTTGGTCGCGGCATGGATGGCCTCGACGAAAAACAGCGAGCAGGTTTCATAAGGGTCCGCTGGCCCACTGGCAAGCAACTGGCAGAGCACGCCGTCTTCCGGGTAGGCGTCCGGCAGGATCAGCGGCGGCAGTTCCCGTGCGGCCCAGAACCAGTCCTCGGCAAACGACTCCTGCAGGCATGCCACCACTGGGCCTGCGACCTGCACATGGGTATCGCGCCATGGCGCCAGCGGCGGTTTTTTACCCAGGTATTCATCGCCTACGTTATGCCCGCCGACAAAACCGGTGATGCCGTCCACCACGACGATCTTGCGATGGTTACGGAAGTTGACCTGGAAGCGATTGAGCCAGCCACTGCGGGTGGCGAATGCCTTGACCTGCACGCCAGCGTCACGCAGCGCTTGCACATAACGATGGGGCAGGGCGTGACTGCCGATGCGGTCGTACAGCACATAAATGGCCACGCCCTGAGCGGCTTTTTCCCTCAACAGGGCCTGCAATTGACGGCCCAGTTCGTCATCGTGAATGATGAAAAACTGGAACAGCACGGCGGTCTTTGCGTTACGGATAGCCTCGAAGATCGCGCCGAACGTGGCATCGCCATTGATCAACAGGCGCACTTCGTTGTTGGCCAGGCACGGCATGCGGCCCAGCTTGGGCATGGCGCGCAAGGAGGCATAGGCGCTGGAATTGCGCGCCGCGAGCGCTTCCTCCACCCAGGGGCGCCAGTTCAATTCGGTGATGGCCGTGTGCATTTCCTGGTTGGCCTGGCGACGGGCCTGGATGTACGCGTCGAAGGTGCTGCGGCCAAAAATCAGGTAGGGGATCAGCGTCAGGTAGGGCATGAACATCAGTGACAACGCCCAGGCAATCGAGCCTTGTGCGGTGCGCACGGTCAGTACTGCGTGGATCGCGGCGAGCGTTCCAAGAAAGTGCAGCGTGGCAATGACATAGGCGAGCAGGTGCGGGCCAAAGAAATCCATGAACGACGTAACTCCAGGCAGTCCAGTGCGTAACAGACCATGAACGGCTGTGAATGTCGCTATTTTATTTGCCATGCAACACTGGCTGCTTTGCGACGTCTAACGCCCACAATTACCCAGGAGTTACCCGATGAATGCTCGTCTGCTTGGTTTGGCCATGGTTGTTGGTTTGTCGCTGCCTGTGGCGGCACAGGCGCAGATGCTGGCGCCGGGCTTGTGGGAATTGACCACCAGCAATATGAAAGTCGATAACCAGGACCTGCCGGACTTGTCGCTGATCCTCGGTCAACTCAAGCAACAGATGACCCCTGAACAGCGCGCCATGCTCGAAAAACAAGGCATCAACATGGCCGGTAAAGGCGTACAGGTGTGCCTGACCCCGGCTCAGGTGGCCTCCGATTCGATCCCCTTGACCGACCCTCAATCGGGCTGCAAACAGGAAGTCACCGACAAGAGCGGCAACCAGTGGAAGTTCCGCTTCAGTTGCCCGAAAGCCCAGGGCACTGGGGTGGCAACGTTTCAGAGCCAGAAAGAATTCACCACCAGCGTCAACGGTACCTTCAATGCCACCGGGATCCAGCAGAAGGGTAGCCTGGACAGCCACGCTCAGTGGCTGGGCAACGATTGCGGTTCGGTCAAACCCCGCGCCTAACGCCCAAACTGCAGGGGCAAGCCCTGGCAACTGTTGACCACCTGGCCGTTTTGCCAGGCCAGGTGGCCGCTGACCAGTGTGGTACTCACGCTGTGGCGAAAGCTGCGTTCTGCAAAGGGTGTCCAGCCGCAGCGGGCGAGAATAGGCTGGCTGTTGACCGGCTTGCCGGCAGGCTCCGGTTTGATCAGTACCAGGTCGGCCCAGTAGCCTTCGCGCACGTAGCCGCGATCAGCGATGGCAAACAGGTCGGCCACGCGGTGGCTGGTCTTGGCTACCAGAGTGGTCAAGGGCAAATGCCCGTCGGCCACCAACTCCAGTAACGCCGGCAGGGCATGCTGCACCAGAGGCAAGCCCGAGGGCGCTTGCCGATAGCCCAACTGTTTTTGTGCCCAGGTATGCGGCGCATGGTCGGTGCCAATCACATCCAGACGATCACTCAATAATGCCAGGCGCAGCGCGTCGCGGTCGGCGCGGGTCTTGATCGCCGGGTTGCATTTGATCTGGTGGCCGAGGTGGTGGTAATCGCGGTCATCGAACAGCAGGTGGTGCAGGCAGACCTCGGCGGTGATGTGCTTGTCGGCCAGGGGCTTGTCTTCGAACAACGCCAGTTCCCGCGCGGTGGTCAGGTGCAACACATGCAGGCGCGTGCCATGGCGTTTGGCCAATTCCACGGCAAACGATGACGAGCGATAACAGGCCTCGGCATCGCGGATCAGCGGGTGGGCGACTGCGGGAATATGCTCGCCGAAGCGTTCGCGCAGGCGTTGCTCGTTGGCCAGGATGCTGGGCGTGTGTTCGCAGTGAGCGAGCAGGATGGTCGGCACCTCGGCAAACAGGCGCTCCAGAACGCGTGGGTCGTCCACCAGCATATTGCCGGTGGATGCGCCCATGAACACTTTGACTCCAGCCACTTCACGAGGAGCGAGGGCCGCGACGATGTCGAGGTTGTCGTTGCTCACGCCGAAATGAAAGCCGTAGTTGGCCACTGAATGCAGTGCGGCACGGCGCTTTTTATCGGCAAGGGCTTCCAGGTTCAGGGTGGCCGGTTGGGTGTTGGGCATGTCCATGAAGCTGGTGATACCACCGGCCACCGCCGCGCGGGATTCGCTGTAGAAGCTGCCTTTTTCCGGCGCGCCGGGTTCGCGAAAATGCACCTGGTCGTCGATCATCCCTGGCAGTAGCCACTGGCCGTTGGCATCGATTTCCACCGGTTCGTTATCGCCTTGAATGCTGGCGGCAATCTTCTCGATACGACCATTGGCGATCAGTACGTCGGCGTCGAATACCTGGCCCTCGTTGACCAGGCGGGCGTTGCGGATCAGCAGGCGGCTCATGGTTCAGAACTCGTTTTGCAGGGCTTTGTAGCCGCGCACCAGGTCGACGTTAGTGCGTGCCACGTCTTCGGAAAACTCCGAGGCGCTGACACTCACCGGTGGGAATTGGGACAAGTCGGTGTTGGGGCCGATACGCGTGGTGGAGGGCACGTAGAAAGCGGCGGGCAGGTCGCGGCCGTCGACCACCGAGTTGTGGCGCACCACGCACCCATCGCCGACGGCGCAATTGAACAGCACACTGTTGAAGCCAATAAACACGCGGTCGCCCACCGTGCAGGGGCCGTGGACGATGGAACGGTGGGCGATGGAGGTGAATTCGCCGATGGTCACTGCTGCGCCGGATTTGGAGTGGATGACCACGCCGTCCTGGATGTTGGAGTTGGCGCCGATGGTGATCGGGTCCATGGCGCCGCTGGCATCCACTTCGTCGGCGCGGATCACGGCGTAAGGGCCGACGAACACGTTCTCGCCGATGATGACTTTGCCGCAGATGATCGCGGTCTTGTCGACGTAGGCCGATTCGGCAATCACCGGCAGGTCGCCGGAAGGATTTTTGCGGATCATGGCTGGCTCAGTGCGGCGCACAGGGTGTTGAGGTTGTATTCGAACAGCCCGATAAAGGTGCTGGCCGGGCCTTCTGCGGCGAGGGCGTCGGAGTACAGCGTGCCGCCGATCTGTGCGCCGCTTTCGTCAGCGATCTGCTTGAGCAGGCGCGAGTCTTTGATGTTTTCCATGAACACGGCTTTGACCTTGTCCTTGCGAATCTGGGTGATCAGTGCGGCAACTTCAGCGGCCGAAGGGTCACGTTCAGTGGACAAGCCCTGGGGCGCGAGGAACTGGATGCCATAGGCCTGGCCCAGGTAGCCGAAGGCGTCATGGGAGGTGACGATGCGGCGGTTACCCGGTGGCAGGGCGCCGAACTTGGCCTTGGCCTCGTCCAGCAGGCTATGGATTTGTTTGAGGTAGGCCTGGCTGTTGCGCAGGTAGGCGGTCTTGTTGGCGGGGTCGGCGGCCACCAGGGCCTTGGTGATGTTGCTCACATAGATCTCGGCGTTGGCCAGGTTGTGCCAGGCGTGCGGGTCGGGAATGGTTTCGCCATCCTCGTCCATGGTGTGGGAAATCACGCCTTTGCTGGCGGTGACCACCGTTGCCTTGGTTTCGGTGCTGGTAACCAGGCGGTCCAGCCACGGCTCGAAACCCAGGCCGTTCTTGATGATGACCTTGGCCTTGAGCAATGCCTTGGCGTCATCCGGCGTGGGTTCATAGGTATGGGCGTCGGCGTCCGGGCCGACCATGTTGCTGATCTGGATATGCTCGCCACCGATCTGGTGGGTGATGTCATTGAGAATACTGAAGCTGGTGACTACTTGGAGTTTGTCGGCGGCGTGGGCCATCGAAAGCGGCAGCAGCAGACTGAACAGCACGAGTAGAGCGCGCATCGGAACACCTCATTGGGATGTGAGCAAAGGCGGGCGGCGCAACAAACCGTGCACCGGACCGAACACCACGGACAACAAATACCCAGCGCCCGCCACCAGCACGATGGCCGGGCCGCTGGGCAGTGAGTAGTAGAACGACAGCAGCAGACCCAACCACACCGACAGGCAGCCCAGCAGTGCCGATACCGCGATCAGTACTGGCAGGCGTCGACTCCAGAAGCGTGAGGCGATGGCCGGCAACATCATCAAGCCAACCACCATCAACGCGCCGATGGCCTGGAAACCGATCACCAGGTTCAGCACCACCAGGGTCAGGAACACGCCATGGGCGAGGGGGCCGAGGCGGCTGACGGTTTGCAGGAACAGCGGGTCGAGGGTGTCCAGCAACAGCGGTCTGTAGATCAGCGCCATGGCGATCAGGCTGAAACCCGAGACCCAGAGCATGCCGGTCAGGGTGGTTTGATCCACGGCCAGGGCGGAGCCGAACAGCAGGTGCAGCAGGTCCAGGCGCTTGCCGGCAAGGCCCAGGATCAGCACCCCGGCGGCCAAAGAGATGGGGTAGATGGCGGCGAGGCTGGCGTCTTCGCGCAACCCGGTGCGGCGGGTGATCCACGCGGCCAGGCCGGCCATGCTCAGGCCTGCACCCAGGCCACCGAGGGTCAGCGCGGGCAGGCTCAGGCCGGCGAACCAGAAACCCAGGGCGGCACCGGGCAGGATGCCGTGGGCCACCGCATCACCGATCAGGCTCATGCGCCGCAGGATCAGAAACACTCCTAGCGGCGCGGTGCTGCAAGCCAGTACCAAACCGCCGAGGAGTGCGCGGCGCATAAAGACGAACTCATGAAACGGCATCCATAAGTGGGCAGTGAAGTGCATTCAGGCCACCTGCATCTGCGGTTGCGGGCGGATCAGCTCTTTGCTGGGGCCGAATACGCAGCCGGTGTTTTTGATCTGCAGTACGTGCTGGGTGTGGTGACGCACGGAGGCCAGGTCATGGCAGACGATCACCAGGGTGCGGCCTTCGTTGTGCCAGGCGTGGATGTGTTTCCAGCACAGCGCCTGGCCATCCTCGTCGAGAGCTGCGTGAGGTTCGTCGAGCAGCAGGACGGGTGCGTCGGCCAGGCTCATGCGTGCCAGCAGGGCGCGCTGCAATTCGCCGCCGGACAATGCCATCAACGGTCGGTGTTCCAAGCCAGTCAGGCACCAGTCTTCGAGTACCGCTTGCAGGCGTTGGCTGCGTTGTTGCGCGGTGTGTTGGATGCCCCAGAAACCGGCAGCGACCAGCTCTTGCAGGCTGATGGGGAACTGGCGGTCCAAGTGTTGCTGCTGGGGCAAGAAGGCCAGGCCGCCACGGCGTGGAACATCCACAATGACCTTTCCCGCCAGCGGTTTTTGCAGGCCGGCAATAACCTTGAGCAGGCTGCTTTTGCCTGTGCCATTGGCGCCGATGATGCCGGTGAGGCTGCCTTTTTCCAGGGTCAAATCCAGTGCCGGGGTGAGCGGTTGCCCGGGGGCACCCCAGCGCAAAGAGTTACAGGTGATCATGCAAAGTCTCTCGTCCAGCGGCTTTCAGCCACGGCATCGTGCGCGTGCAGGCTTTCGGCGTGGATCACTTTGAGGTGGAAGGCTTTGATGGCATCCGAGCGTTTCAAGGCGAGGTTCAGGCGGCGAGCGGCGTCTTCGCAGAACATCAGGTTCTGCCCGTTGGCCAGGGCGAAGGCTTGTTCGTCTGCGCGTTTCACCGCGGTTTGTACGGCGGTGCCGAGCGCGGCTTCGGCAGCGTTGATCAAGCCGACTATCGGCAGGTCAGTACCTTGCAACTGAACGTGCAACTGCGCGCTGCTGCGCTGGCTATGGGGTGTGGCGACGATGCCGTCGGCAGTGCCGAGCCAGGCCAGCACCGCTTCATGCTGTAACGGCGTATTGGCGAAATCATCCACAAATTGCTGCTGGATCAACTGCCTGGCGAGGGCGGCGGAGCAAGGGCAGGTTGAGGAATAAGTAACGTCAATTTTTAGTTCCACGTGGAACATCTGGTTTTCCAGGCGCGCTTCGATGCTCACGGGGTAGGTTTTCCAGCCGGCTAATGGGCTGACCAGGGCAGGGCGTTTAAGCAGCAGCTGGGTGTGGATGCGCAGGTAAGCGTTCTTAGATAAACCTTCATGTGTGTCGAGAAAACGCTGCAGTACATTACGCAGCAGTGCAGATGTCAGCGGCTGTTGATCGAGCATTTCCAGAGCCAGGTACAGGCGTGACATATGAATGCCACGGGCCGTGCCGTCGTCCAGGCTTACGCCCGCATCAGCGGTGGCGGTCAGGTGTTGACCGTCAATCAGGATTGGCAAGGCGATGCCGCGCATCCCCACCCAGTCGAGTGGCAAGGCTTGGCGTGAAGCCTGCGCGGCGATATCCGGCAGAGTCAGCGCATTCATAAGCAGGTCCATCGTTGGAAATAATTCGACATGTTATAGTATAACAATACGAGCCACGATGAATTTTCTGCACCTGCCTTTGTTCAGTCACGTCGAGTAGGGATGCTCCTTTATCTGCGGTATATGCCATGCACCGACGTCAGCTCCTCAACCTGCTGCTGGTCAGCCCCTTGTTTGCCTTGCCTTTGGGGGCTCACGCCACGCAGATTCGCAATGCACGCCTGTGGCGCTCAGACGACAAGCTGCGCCTGGTGTTCGACCTCAGCGGCCCGGTGCAATACAAGACCTTTTCCCTAACCTCACCCGACCGATTGATCATCGACTTGAGTGGCGCCGGGCTCAGCGGCGACTTTTCCCAATTGGCGTTGAAGAACAGTGGGATTACCTCGATCCGTTCCGGGCATTTCGGCCAGAGCGACACGCGCATCGTGCTGGACCTGGTCGAGCCCATGCAGCTCAACAGTTTCGTGTTGCCGCCGCAGGAGGGACAAGGCCATCGCCTGGTGCTGGACTTGACCAACGCGACCCGTGCGCCCCGTCAAATCGCCGCTGAGCCAGCACCCTTGGCGGCGCCGGTAGACAAGGCGCATCCCAAGCGCGACATCATCGTGGTGGTCGACCCCGGCCATGGCGGCAAAGACCCCGGCGCCATCGGCTCCAAGGGCCAGCGCGAAAAAGATGTGGTGCTGTCCATCGCCCAGTTACTGGCTAAACGCTTGAAACGCGAAAAGGGTTTTGACGTGAAACTGGTGCGCAACGACGACTTCTTCGTGCCGCTGCGCAAGCGCGTGGACATTGCCCGTCAGCACAAGGCCGATATGTTTATTTCGGTACATGCCGACGCCGCGCCACGGCTGACCGCGTCGGGCGCCTCGGTGTATGCGTTGTCTGAAGGCGGCGCCACCTCGGCCACAGCGCGTTTCATGGCCCAGCGCGAAAATGGCGCCGACTTGCTGGGCGCTACCACCTTGCTCAATCTGAAGGACAAGGACCCGATGCTGGCCGGAGTGATTCTCGACATGTCGATGAACGCGACCATCGCCTCCAGCCTGCAGTTGGGCAGCTCGGTATTGGGCAGCCTGCAAAACATCACCAGCCTGCATCAGAAACGGGTGGAGCAGGCTGGGTTCGCCGTGCTCAAGTCACCGGATGTCCCTTCGATCCTGGTGGAGACGGGATTCATTTCCAACCCTCGGGATGCCCAGCGGCTGGTGACGGCGCGCCATCAACAGGCGGTGGCGGATGGCCTTTTCGAAGGACTCAAGCGTTACTTCCAGAAGAACCCACCCATGAACAGCTACATGGCCTGGGTGCAGGCGCAGAAAAACAGCCAGGCCTAACAGCCGGTCATTCGGCTGCAGGTGAACTTGGCGCTGGCGCCCCCAGAGCTGGAAAACCGATTGATGGTGGTCCAGCCTACGCGCCGCGTGTAGCCAACCCACGCCTCGCCATCCGATGCCAACCCGGTAAAAAACGTCAGTTGCCCATAACGGCTGTTGGTCTGCGCCCAATAGCGTTTGCCGATCACTTCGAAACCGCGCAAGTAGGTGGTGCTGCCGACGGTTGCCACGCTATAGGCATTGCCCAACGGGTCTACACACGCCAGCAGGTTTGCGCTGCGTGTGCACTTGGCCAACAGGCTGGGTGCCTGGGCGCAGGCAGGCCCGGCGGCTGCCAATAGCAGGGCGCACAGCAGGTATCTCATCGGGTTTCTCAGCGTAAGAAGGTGACCCAGCATTGCGCCCTTCGTCGCGGCGAGCAAGAGGGATTGGCTTATTTGTATTGTTATACTATAACATAAAAGTACAGCCCGACCCGCGAACCCCTTCCCATGACCGAACACGATCTTTTGGCCCAACCAGCGGCCGACTACATGAATGAGGCCCAGCAGCGCTTCTTCCGCGAATTGTTGCTGGCTCAGCGTGATGACCTGCAAGCCCGTATCGATGCTGAGTTCCAGGCACTGCGCGAGCAGGAAACCAACAGCGACCTGGCGGATATCGGCAGTGCCGAAGAGCAACGCCAATGGCAATTGCGCCTGCTCGAGCGCGAAAAGAAGCTGTTGGACAAGATCGACGATGCCCTGGAATTGCTGGCCCGTGGCGAATACGGCTGGTGCCGTGAAACCGGCGAACCCATCGGCCTGCAACGCCTGCTGCTGCGCCCCACCGCCACCTTGTGTATCGAAGCCAAAGAACGTGAAGAGCTGCGCGAACGCGATAAACGGGCAGTTTGACCGGCCAACCTTGATGAGGAATACCTGATGCCCAATCGTCTCCCTGTGACCGTGTTGTCCGGCTTTCTCGGCGCCGGTAAAAGCACGTTGCTCAATTATGTCCTACGCAACCGCGACAACCTGCGGGTGGCGGTGATCGTCAACGACATGAGCGAAATCAACATCGACGGCAGCGAGGTACAGCGCGACGTCACGCTCAATCGTTCGGAAGAAAAACTGGTGGAGATGAGCAATGGCTGCATTTGCTGCACCTTGCGTGAAGACTTGCTTGAAGAGGTTGGAAAACTCGCCAAAGAAGGTCGTTTCGATTACCTGCTGATCGAATCCACCGGTATTTCCGAACCTTTGCCCGTGGCCGAAACCTTCACGTTTCGCGATGAAAACGAGCAAAGCCTGGCCGACATTGCACGCCTGGACACCATGGTCACTGTGGTCGACGGTATGAATTTCCTGCTCGACTACCAGGCTGCAGAAAGCCTGGCTTCACGGGGCGAAAGCCTCGGTGAGGAGGATGAACGTTCCATCACCGACCTGTTGATCGAACAGATCGAATTCGCCGACGTCATCCTGATCAGCAAGATCGACCTGATCAGCAGCCGCGAGCGCGAAGAACTGATGGCCATCCTCGAGCGCCTCAACGCCCAGGCGGAAATCATCCCGATGGTCATGGGCGAAGTGCCGCTGAACAAGATCCTCAACACTGGCCGTTTCGACTTCGAACGCGCCGCCCAGGCCCCGGGCTGGTTGCAGGAATTGCGCGGTGAGCATGTGCCGGAAACCGAAGAATACGGCATAGCGTCCACGGCTTACCGTGCGCGCCGGCCTTTCCATCCACAGCGGTTTTTCGACTTTATCGACCGCCCCTGGGTCAACGGCAAGCTGTTGCGCTCCAAGGGTTTCTTCTGGTTGGCGAGCAAACATCAGGATGCGGGCAGTTGGTCCCAGGCGGGCGGGCTGATGCGTCATGGGTTTGCCGGGCGTTGGTGGCGGTTTGTGCCGAAAAGCCAGTGGCCTCAGGACGAAGAAAGCGTGGCGGCGATCATGACTAACTGGCAGTTGAGCACGGGTGACTGCCGTCAGGAACTGGTGTTTATCGGGCAAAACATCGATTTTGTCCAGATGCGTACCGAGTTGGACGCCTGCTTGCTCAACGATGAAGAAATGGCCCTGGGCGTCGAAGGTTGGCGCCAGTTGCCCGACCCGTTTGGCCCTTGGTATGAGCAGGTCGCCTGATGCTGGCCCCGGTCATTCCCCTGCGCCCCGTCATCCGCCAGACACATGGGGAAACGCCGCTGGCGCTGTCCGATATCCTCAATGACGGCGTCAACCTGGCCATCTGGCAGCGCCAACTGCCCCTGCATATCGCTGAGTTTGGCGCTTTGCTGGTGGCGCTCAATGAACCGTTGGCCGAGTCTTTGGTGGTCGAGTTGGTTAGCGAAGACTGCGTGCCGAACTTGCAAGGTTTGGCGTCCAGTTGTCACGATCTTGAAGGCTATGATGGGTTTATCGCCGATGTGTCGTGGCTGGTCAGTGCATTCGCCTGTCTGCTGGGCGCCAAGCGCATCGGCGTGCGTTTACGGCTATTGGACAAGGCCATGTGCCCGCGCTTTCACGTCGATCACGTGCCGGTTCGGCTGATCACCACCTACGCCGGTATCGGCAGCCAATGGTTGCGTGAAGGCGTCATGGACCGGCGCACATTGAGCCAGGCGGATGCCGAGCCCACTGAGCGCATCGAGCAGATCCACTGCGGTGAAGTGGCGCTGCTCAAAGGCACCAAATGGCACGGCAATGAAGGGCACGGCCTGATCCATCGTTCGCCGGCGCTCAAGGCCGATGAGCGACGGTTGATCCTGACGCTGGATTGGCTGGCATAACCGCGTAGGATCAAACGCTCTAAACGGCCTGAACCATGCCTCTTATGCTGCAGAACATTCCTACCCATGTGATTGCCGGGCCCTTGGGCGCCGGCAAGACCAGCCTGATCAAGCACCTGCTTGCCCAGCGCCCGGCCAACGAGCGCTGGGCGGTGCTGATCAACGAGTTCGGCCAGATCGGCCTGGATGCAGCCTTACTCACCCGAGACGATGACGGTATCGCCCTGGGCGAGGTGGCAGGCGGCTGTTTGTGTTGTGTGAACGGCGCACCGTTCCAGGTAGGGCTGGGCCGCTTGTTGCGTAAGGCTAAGCCGGACCGGCTGTTTATTGAACCCTCAGGCCTGGGCCATCCGGCGCAATTGCTCAAGCAACTGCGGCAGGCGCCATGGCAAGACGTGCTGGCCGTGCAGCCTTGCGTGCTGGTACTCGATGCCCAGGCATTGGCGGCGGGCAGGCCGTTGCCCCAGGCACAGCAGGAGGCGTTGACCAGTGCCGGCCTGCTGGTGCTGAACAAGGACGAGACGCTGACTGCTACGCAACGTCAGGCGATCGAAGTGCAATTACCCGATTGCCCGCGCCATTGGACATGCCAGGCGCAATTGCCACTCGACCGGTTGCCCGGTTTGAAAGCACAGGCCCAAGTAGCTGTGGATAATTTCGACGTGCCTGAAGCGGTGGGGCAAATGCCGGCGATCTGGAGCGACCCTGGGCTGCCGATCTGTTTGAGCCAGAGCCAGGAGGGCGGCTGGAGCATTGGCTGGCGCTGGCACCCAAGCCAGCGATTCGATGTCAGCCGTCTGCATCAGTGGCTATCGAGTATCGACTGGCGCCGTGCCAAATTGGTTATCCACAGCGTTGACGGCTGGGTGTCCGCCAACGCTGTGGATGACAGCCCACTGCACTGGCAACCCAGCGCTTGGCGGCGCGATTCACGTGTTGAGTTGATCTTCAGCGCACCACAGGACGTGGCCGCATTGCAAAGCGCCCTGGCAGCCTGCCGTTACTGATGTTTCTTGCTGGCGTGGTCCTGGCGCCACTGGCTCAATTCGATGATCTCGGCGCTGGGCAGCGGCTCCTTGGTTTCGAACGGGTAGGGCGCCAGTTCGATCTGCGCGCTGTGGGCGCCGAATTGGGTGATGACCCCGGCATGCCGGGTTTCGCCGGTTACCGTAAACTCGAAATTATAGATGCGCGCCAGGCGTCGGCGGCCATTGGCATCCTTGACGAAACCGATGCGTTTGAGCGCCACGGCACCGTCAAGCAGCTCGATATCGAGCTTGGCGCAATGCTGCTTGACCCGCGCCAACGCCCGTTCACGCAAGCCGTGGTTGTGCCAAACCCAGGCGGCGCCGGTGGCCAGCAGCATCAAGACGAAGATGTTTCCCAGGGTCAGCATTCCATGAACTCCAACAAAGTGAGCGCAGCTTAACTGTGTCGCCGGTCTGTCGTACAGGCTGCGTTTAGTCGCATACTGCTCGGCCAGAAATTCAACGGTTTTACGGAAATCTCCCGCATGAAACGTACACCTCACCTGCTTGCGATCCAGTCTCATGTGGTCTTCGGCCACGCCGGAAACAGCGCCGCCGTGTTCCCCATGCAGCGGGTCGGGGTGAATGTCTGGCCGCTCAACACGGTGCAGTTTTCCAACCACACACAGTATGGACAGTGGGCGGGCGAAGTGTTGGCGCCGCTGCAAATTCCTGCGCTGGTGGAGGGTATTGCCGCGATTGGCGAGCTGGGCAACTGTGATGCGGTGCTGTCCGGATACCTGGGCAGTGCAGACCAGGGCCGTGCCATCCTCAGCGGTGTGGCACGCATCAAGGCGATCAACCCCAAGGCGCTGTACCTGTGCGACCCGGTGATGGGCCACCCGGAAAAGGGTTGCATCGTGCCGCAGGAGGTCAGCGATTTCCTCTTGGATGAGGCTGCCGCCATGGCGGACTTCCTGTGCCCCAACCAACTGGAGCTGGACAGTTTTGCCGGGCGCAAGCCGCAATCGCTGTTCGATTGCCTGGCGATGGCCAAGGCCTTGCTGGCGCGCGGGCCCAAGGCTGTGTTGGTCAAGCACCTGGATTACCCAGGCAAACTGCCAGAAGGGTTTGAAATGCTGTTGGTGACGGCCGACGGCAGTTGGCACTTGCGTCGGCCCCTGCTGGCGTTTCCGCGTCAGCCAGTGGGCGTGGGCGACCTGACGTCCGGGCTGTTCCTGGCGCGGGTACTGTTGGGGGATAGCCTGGTGGCCGCTTTTGAGTTCACCGCTGCGGCCGTGCATGAAGTGCTGCTGGAAACCCAGGCCTGCGCCAGTTATGAACTGGAACTGGTGCGGGCCCAGGACCGTATTGCCCACCCTCGTGTGCGCTTCGAAGCCACACCGATCAGCCTGTAAGCACACAAAACCCAATGTGGGAGCGGGCTTGCCCGCGATGGCGGAGTCTCAGTCAAAGCGATGTCGACTGAACCACTGCTATCGCGGGCAAGCCCGCTCCCACACGTTTTTGAGTTGATTCGCCGCTTGGAGTTTACGGCGCGTCGGCTTTGATTTCCCGGTAGCGCTTTTCCAGTTCCTGGCGAATCTGCCGACGTTGCTGAGCCTGCACAAAGCGGCGCTTGTCCTCGCTGTTCTGCGGCTGCAAGGGCGGTACGGCGGCAGGTTTGCGCTGGTCGTCCACGGCCACCATGGTGAAGAAGCAGCTGTTGGTATGGCGCACCGAGCGTTCGCGGATGTTCTCGGTCACCACCTTGATGCCCACTTCCATCGACGTATTGCCGGTGTAGTTGACTGACGCCAGGAAGGTCACCAGCTCACCGACATGAATCGGCTCGCGAAAAATCACCTGGTCCACCGACAGCGTGACCACATAACGACCGGCATAACGGCTGGCGCAGGCGTAGGCCACTTCGTCGAGGTACTTGAGCAGCGTGCCGCCGTGCACATTGCCAGAGAAGTTGGCCATGTCAGGGGTCATCAGTACCGTCATCGACAGCTGGGCGTTTCCGGGTTCCATAGCACACTCACGGGTTGTAGGCATTGGTTGAGGGGAGGCACCTCTGCGGGTACTCAAAGTCTTTGCAGCGCCATCCCTAACGGGACGCCGTCAGGCGGCTTGCCGTCACGCGCGCAGCGATCTGTTTCCATATATTGCACCGGCTTTCCAGCAGAAGTCGCGGTGTTACCCTTCAAAAGCCCTTCTCAGGGCTTTTCTTACGATCAAGGCAGACTTTTCCGACCCTTCAAAGGCGCGGCCGGAAGTGGGAAAAGCGCCGGCACCCTCAAGGAGCCCCTCGCCATGCACGCCATCAGCTTTATCCAGGACTTGGCCGTGATCATGCTGGTGGCAGGGGTGGTCACTATCCTGTTTCACCGCTTCAAGCAGCCGGTGGTGCTGGGCTACATCGTTGCCGGCTTCATTATCGGCCCCCACACCCCGCCGTTTGGCCTGATCCACGATGAAGACACGATCAAGACCCTGGCGGAGCTGGGGGTCATCTTCCTGATGTTCTGCCTGGGCCTGGAATTCAGCCTGCGCAAGCTATTCAAGGTAGGGGCCACGGCGTTTATCGCGGCGTTCCTGGAAATCGTGTTGATGATCTGGATCGGCTACGAGATCGGCCGCTGGTTCGACTGGAGCACTATGGACTCGCTGTTCCTCGGCGCGATCCTGGCAATCTCCTCGACCACCATTATCGTCAAGGCCCTCAACGACCTGAAGATGAAAGACCAGCGGTTCGCCCAGCTGATTTTCGGCGTGCTGATTGTGGAGGACATCCTGGGTATCGGCATCATTGCGTTGCTGTCGAGCATTGCCGTGAGTGGCACGGTCAGCTCCGGCGAGGTGTTCTCCACGGTCGGCAAGCTCTCGCTGTTCATGATTGTCGCCCTGGTGATTGGTATTTTGCTGGTGCCGCGCCTGCTGGCTTATGTGGCCAAGTTTGAAAGCAACGAGATGCTGCTGATCACTGTATTGGGGCTGTGCTTCGGTTTCTGCCTGTTGGTGGTGAAGTTGGAATACAGCATGGTGCTCGGAGCCTTTTTGATCGGCGCAATCATGGCTGAATCCCGCCAGTTGATTAAGATCGAGAGCCTGATCGAGCCCGTTCGCGACATGTTCAGCGCAATTTTCTTCGTGGCGATTGGCTTGATGATCGACCCGCAGATTCTGCTGCAATACGCCTGGCCCATTGCGGTGATCACCGTGGCCGTGGTGCTGGGCAAGATGCTGTCGTGCGGGCTGGGCGCGTTTATCGCCGGCAACGATGGTCGCACCTCGCTGCGGGTTGGTATGGGGCTGTCACAAATTGGCGAGTTTTCTTTCATCATCGCGGCGCTGGGGATGACCCTGCAGGTCACCAGCGACTTTCTGTATCCCGTGGCGGTGGCCGTTTCGGCGATCACCACACTGCTGACGCCCTACCTGATTCGCGGGGCCGACCAGCTATCATTGAAGATCGCCGCACTGATGCCCACGCGAATGAGCCGAGTGTTCGGCATGTATGGAGAATGGTTGCGCAGCATTCAGCCCCAGGGCGAGGGGGCGATGTTGGCCGCGATGATCCGCAAGATCATCCTGCAAGTCGGGGTAAACCTGGCATTGGTGATCGCAATCTTCTTTGCCGGCAGCTTTTTCGCAGGGCGCATCGGTGGGTATCTGGAAGGCTGGGTCAGCGATCAAAGCTGGCAGAAGGCGTTGATCTGGGGCGGGGCGCTGCTAGTGTCGTTGCCGTTTCTGATTGCGGCGTATCGCAAGCTCAAGGCGCTGTCGATGCTGCTGGCGGAGATGAGCGTGAAGCCAGAGATGGCCGGGCGTCATACCCAGCGTGTGCGAAGGGTGATTGCGGAGCTGATCCCCCTCTTGTCGCTGCTGGTGATCTTCCTGCTATTGGCAGCCTTGTCGGCCAGTATTCTGCCGACCAACAAGTTGCTGGTGTTGATTGCCGTGGTCACGGCGGCGGTGGCTGCAGTGCTCTGGCGCTGGTTTATCCGTGTGCATACGCGGATGCAGGTTGCGTTGCTGGAGACGCTGGACAACCACAAGGATACGGAACACTGACTGGCGTTGGCGGGGGCTGCTTTGCAGCCCAGCGGGAGCAAGCTCCCTCGCCACAAAAGCTATCAAGTATCAGCTTTCCAGCCAGACGTCCCGTGCCCAGTGCCACACCGATTCCCAGGTTTCTTCGGTGACCAATTCTTCTTCGGCGGACCACAACACCACGGTGCCGTCTTCTTCGACGCAGTAGTAGTCGTCGCCGTCCTGGCAGATAGGGATCAGGCTGCGATCAACACCGGCATCCCAGGCGTTGGCCGCAACGTCCGGCAGGTAAGTGTGGGACTGCGGGTCGGTGACGGTCACTGGCTCCAGGCTGCCATAGACTACGTCGCTGACGGTCAGCAAGAATTCACGGAAGACAAAGGGGATGTCGATGAACAGTTGTTCCTCGATTTCCACCAGCAGGTCTTCGTCAGGTAGCTCCAAAGGAACCGGGACCGGTTCGTTGGCTTCACGCAGTTGTTCGATGATTTCTTCCACGGCCGGGATCCTCTTGCTAGATGGCGCGGTTTATAGGGGCGTTTTATACAGTAGCTCGCTATAAGTGCAACCGTGAAATAGAAAACCCCGGACATGTCCGGGGTTTTTGTTACCGCTTGCTCAAACGCGCAGGTATTAGCCGTTCTGGCGGATACCGGCGACCAGCCATGGCTGGTCGTCGCCCTGGGCGCGTTCCATGTTCCAGCTTTCGCTGAACACTTCGCCCTGGTCGAAACGCGAGGACTTCGACACACCGCTGAAGGTCAGGGTGGCGATGGTCTTGTCGGCGCGATCATCCACGCCGTCGAGCTGTACGCGCAGGTCGTCGATGTAGGTCGACTGGAAGGCGTCACCGATCTCGGCACGTTCGCGCTTGAGGAACTCCAGCAGTTGCGGGGTCACGAACTCGGAGATCTTGTCCATTTCGTTGGCGTCCCAATGCTGTTGCAGGGACTGGAAGTGGCTGCGGGCCGCTTCGACGAAACGCTCTTCGTTGAACCAGGCCGGTGCGTTGATCACCGGACGGGCGGCAGGGGCTGCCGAACCACCGAAGATCGAACCCATGGCAGGCTTCTGTTCGAACGCTTCACGCTGCATCGGCGCGCCGGCTGGAGCGAGGTGCTCCTGCTGCTTGCGGCGACGGGCGGCGATAAAGCGGAAGACCAAAAAGGCGATGACGCCCATGATCAGGATGTCGAAGATCTGCATGCCCTGGAAGCCGTCGCCCATGAACATGGACGCGAGCAGGCCACCGGCGGCGATGCCGGCCAGTGGGCCCAGCCAGCGCGAAGCACCGCCGGCCTTGGCAGCAGCGCCAGCGGCACCGGCTGCGCCTGCAGTAGCCGCAGCACCGCCCGCACCGGCGGATGGAGCCATTTGGCTGGTCTGGTGAGTCGGTGCCGCGCCCGAGCTTTTGCCGCCACCGAAGCGTTTGGCGTTGGCGTCGAGGCTCATCGTCAGGCCGATGCACAACGCCATGGCGATGCTAAGAAAACGTTTCATATAGGGAATTCCCATTTGTGGATTGCACGCGCGCCATGTTGCACAGGTGTCGTGGCAGTGGCTAGCGGCATAATGTTTCGGGCTTTTGCGTAAGACCAAATCCGAAGGGTCTGTAGGACTAATTACAGATATTGGCCCGCACGCCTCTAAAACAAGGGAGGGCCAATAATCTTCATGTTACGCAGTGTTTCATGATGGTGGGCTTATTGTGGCCAGCTCAGACCGCTTCGAGCTTGGCGTAACCCATCATCAGCCACTTGCTGCCCTCGGCGAAGTTCACCTGCACCCGGGCCTGGGCGCCGGCGCCTTCGAAGTTGAGGATCACGCCTTCGCCGAAGATCGCATGCTTGACCTGCTGGCCCAGGCTGAACGGGGTTTCCGGTATTTCGGAACCGGCAAACATGCTGCTGGAGTTCTGTTGCTGGCCACCGCCGAACGGGCGGCTGACGCTGTTGGACAAGCGCACTTCCTGGATCAGCCCCTTGGGCACCTCACGTACGAAGCGCGACACCTTATTGTAGGTTTCGCTACCGTACAGGCGTCGGGTCTCGGCGTAGGTCATCACCAGGTTCTGCATCGCCCGGGTAATGCCCACGTAGGCCAGGCGGCGTTCTTCTTCAAGGCGGCCGGGTTCTTCCAGGCTCATCTTGTGAGGGAACAGGCCTTCCTCCATGCCCACCAGGAACACGTAAGGGAATTCCAGGCCTTTGGCGCTGTGCAAGGTCATCAGCTGGATGCTGTCTTCATGCTCGTCGGCCTGGGTATCGCCGGCTTCCAGCGAGGCGTGGCCCAGGAAGGCGGCGAGCGGCGTCAGCTCTTCGTCGTCCTCGGTGTTTTCGAACGCGCGGGCGGCGCTGACCAGTTCCTCAAGGTTTTCTACCCGGGCCTGGCCTTTCTCGCCTTTTTCCGCTTCGTGATAGGCGATCAGCCCGGACTGCTCGATCACGGTCTGAGTCATCAGGTGCAGTGGCATCTCTGCGCACTTGGCGGCCAGGTTCTCGATCAGCTCGACAAACACCCCCAACGCCCCGGCAGCACGGCCAGTCAGGCCTTTGTTGGCGATCAGCAAGCGCATGGCTTCCCACATCGACACATCGGCATGGCGCGCATGGTCGCGGATCGCTTCAACGGTTTTCTCGCCAATGCCACGCGCCGGGATATTGATCACCCGCTCCAACGCCGCATCGTTACCACGGCCCTCAAGCAAACGCAGGTAGGCCATGGCGTTCTTGATTTCGGCACGTTCGAAGAAGCGCTGGCCGCCGTAGATGCGGTAGGGGATGCGCTCGCGCAGCAACGCTTCTTCCAGCACCCGCGATTGGGCGTTGGAACGGTACAGAATCGCGATATCGCTACGGGCCAGGCCGGTTTTCAGTGCGCTTTCGATGGTTTCCACCACATAGCGCGCTTCATCGTGCTCATTGAACGCCGCGTACAGGTTGATCGCTTCGCCTTCCCCGCCGTCGGTCCACAACTCTTTGCCCAGGCGCCCGGTGTTGTTGGCGATCAAGGCGTTGGCCGCCTTGAGGATCCCGGCGGTGGAGCGGTAATTCTGCTCCAGGCGGATGGTCACCGCGTCCGGGAAGTCTTCGGAATACTGGTAGATGTTCTCGATTTTCGCGCCGCGCCAGCCGTAGATCGACTGGTCGTCATCGCCCACCACCATCAGGCTGTCGCCGCCCTTGGCCAGCAGGCGCAACCAGGCGTACTGCACGGCGTTGGTGTCCTGGAACTCGTCCACCAGGATATGGCGGAAGCGTTTCTGGTAATGGGCCAGCAAACCGGGGTTGTCGCGCCACAGGTCGAGGGCACGCAGCAGCAGTTCGGAGAAGTCGATGACGCCGGCGCGCACGCAGGCCGCTTCATAGGCCTCATAAATGCTGCGCATGGTGGCCAGGAACAGGTCGCCGCTGGCCTGGATATGTTGCGGGCGCAGGCCCTCGTCTTTCTGGCCGTTGATAAACCACTGCGCCTGACGCGCCGGCCAGCGTTGTTCGTCCAGGCCCAGTTCGCGGATCACGCGCTTGACCAGGCGTTGCTGGTCGTCGCTGTCGAGAATCTGGAAGGTCTGGCTCAGCCCCGCTTCCTGCCAATGCGCCCGCAACAGGCGGTGCGCCAGGCCGTGGAAAGTGCCCACCCACATGCCGGCCGGGCTGATGCTCATCAACTGCTCGATGCGATGACGCATCTCGGCAGCGGCCTTGTTGGTGAAGGTCACCGACAGGATGGAATGCGGGGACGCGTTTTCGACCTGGATCAACCAGGCGATACGGTGCACCAGCACTCGGGTTTTACCGGAGCCAGCACCGGCCAGGACCAACTGACGGCCAACGGGGGCCGCTACGGCCTGGCGTTGGGCATCGTTGAGGGAGTTCAGCAAAAGAGAGAGATCATCGCGCATCGACGCATTCTATGGGCCTTGGGGGGCCTGGGCAAATCCCAATGCCGGATGGTCGATGCAAAACACCTGCAGGCTAGCGACGCGGCGAACATTCTGACGGGGGTGATGACCGGTTGGTCATCGGCCGCAACCCGTGCCGTGTCTTGCTCAAGCGGTCTGGGCCAAAGGTTTGCGGCCGATCGCAGCGGGTTTTTTATGACTTGTAGCAGTTTGGCCCAGGCGCTTGCTTGTGTATGCTCCGTCGACGTTTCGGGCTCACCATTATAAGAACACCGCCTATGACCCTTAGCACCGACCTGTTTGGCCCCTCGCCGGCCCCAGCACAGGTCATCCGTAAACACTATGCAACCCAAATCGCGGTTGAGCGCACGCGCCTGCTCTATCAGGGCTCGTTGCTGCCGACGCTGCTGATGCTGGTCAACGGGCTGGTCTGCGCCTGGTTGCTGTGGAACCCCAATCAATACCTGCTGGACAGCGTCTGGCTGCTCTGGCTGCTGGCCCTGGTGGCGATGCGCGTGATTCAAGTAGCGGCCTTTGACTCGGCCATGCCTAGCCGGCAGGCCCAGCCCGTGTGGCGCCGTATGTTCATGCTCGGCTCGGCGGTCAGCGGCCTGACCCTCTCGGTTGCGGCCATTGCCCTGGTGCCCACGGACAGCTTCATGCATCAGGCCTGGGTGTTTGGCCTGATCGGCGCCGCCACCTTGTCGGCCAGCGTTGCCTATGCCGTGAGCTTTTGGGCCTACCTGTCGTTTGCCTTGCCGTGCCTGGTGCCGGCCATCGTCTACCTGTTCTGGAATGGCACACCGCAGCAACAAGGCTGGGGCGTGCTCGGGCTGATCCTGCTGGCGTCCCTGAGCCTGGTGGCGTGGCAGGTCAACCGCCTGATCCAGCGCGGGTTGTTGCGCCGTTTCCAGAACCAGGCCCTGATCGAGCATTTACAGCAGGCGCAGCAACGCAGTGAGCAGTTGAACCAAGACCTGGTGCGCGAAGTCGAGCAGCGCCGCGAGGTGGAGCAGAACTTGCGTGAAGCCCAAGTCGGCTTGCAAGACCGTGTGGCGCAACGCAGCCAGCAATTGGATGCTGCCAGCCTCGCCTTGAGTAAAAGCGAAGCGCGCCTGGCCATGGCCCTGCAAGCCAGTGAACTGGGCCTGTGGGACTGGAACCTGCAAACCGACGAGGTCCACCACACGCAACTCAAGGAGTTGTTTGGCCTGGAGCCCGAATACGTCACGGCGATGCTCAGCCACCTCAAACCGCGCCTGCACCCCGACGATCTGCCACTGCTCAAGCACGCGCTGGTAGAGCATCTCAAGGGTCGCAGCGAGGACTATCAGGTGGAATACCGGATACGTCATGGCGATGGGCATTGGGTGTGGATCGAAGACCGCGGGCGCGCCGTGGAGCGCACGCCCAGTGGCCGCGTCATCCGTATGCTGGGCACGCGTCGCGATATCAGTGCCAGCAAGGCCGTAGAAGAGCAGCAACGCCTGGCTTCGACGGTGTTCGAGGCGGCCAGCGAAGGCATTGTGATCCTCGACCCGAACTACGCGCTGATCGCCGTGAACCAGGCGTTCAGCCGCGTCACCGGCTTTGACATCGACGACATGCTTGGCCGCAACGTCGTGGAACTGCCCTGCAGTCGCGATGCGCGGCGCCACTTCCCGCTGATCCGCCAGGCATTGCTCAGCCACGGCACCTGGCAGGGCGAATTGGTGGAGACGCGCAAGAACGGCGAACTGTACCCGCAGTGGCTACAACTGAACGTGGTGCGCGATGTGCGGGGTAACGTCAGTCATATCGTAGGCTTCTTCGCCGATCTGTCCGCCCGGCGCGAGTCGGAGGAGCGCATGCGCTACCTCACACACTATGACGAGTTGACGGGCCTGGCCAACCGTTCGCTGTTTCGCGAACGGCTGCGCGAGGCTCACCAGCGCGTGCGCCAAGGCGGTCGCAGCCTTGCGCTGCTGCATATCAACCTCGACCGCTTCAAATTGCTCAATGACAGCCTGGGCCATGAAGTGGCCGACCAACTGCTGCAGAAAATGGCGCGGCGCTTGATCAACGCGCTGCCGGAGGCCGACACCATTGCGCGCCTGTCCGGTGATGAATTCGCCGTGTTGTTTGACGCCTATGGCAACCTATCGAGCCTGGCGCGGGTGGCGACCCGGCTGCTGGCGAAATTGCGCGTGCCGGTGAATGTGGAGGGGCATGAACTGGTGGTCAGCGCCTCGATGGGCGTCAGCCTGTTGCCGGATAACGCACGGGAAATTTCTGCACTGGTCAGCCAGGCGAATATGGCGATGCAGCACGCCAAGCATTTGGGCGGGAATAATTTCCAGTTCTTCACCGACAGCCTGCAAGCCAGCACCCTGGAGCGTTTGCAGCTGGAAAACCACCTGCGCAAAGCCATCGACGAGCGTCAGCTCACGGTGTTTTACCAACCCAAGCTGTGCCTGGCCACGGGCAAGCTGAAGGCTGCCGAGGCGTTGGTCCGCTGGGAGCATCCGCAATGGGGCATGGTGCCGCCGAGCGACTTTATCGGTTTGGCGGAAGAAACCGGCTTGATCGTGCCGTTGGGCGAATTTGTGCTGCGCCAGGCCTGCTGGCAGGCCTGCGAATGGCAGCGTCAGGGGCTGGCGCCGATTCGTGTGTCGGTCAACTTGTCGGTGCATCAGCTGCGCCAGGGCAAGCTGGTCAGCCTGGTACGCCAAGTGCTGGAAGAAACCGCACTGGACCCGCAATACCTGGAGCTGGAACTGACCGAAAGCCAGTTGCTCGACAGCGTTGAACACATCATCGCCACCTTCCAGCAACTGCGTGACCTGGGGGTGAAGCTGGCCATCGACGACTTTGGCACCGGTTACTCATCCCTCAGCTACCTCAAACGTATCCCGGTGGACTACGTAAAGATCGACCAGGCCTTTATTCGCGGGCTTGGTCAGGGACGCGAAGATGCGGCGATCACCCGTGCGATCATCGCCATGGCTCACGGGTTGGCGCTCAAGGTAGTGGCCGAAGGCGTGGAGGATCAGCAGCAGCTGGATTTCCTGCGCGGCGAGCAGTGTGACGAGGTACAGGGTTACCTGATCAGCCCGCCCATGCGGGCCGAGGGGCTGGCAGATTTGTTACGTAAAAATGCAGATTTTTCTTAGCGCAGCGTAGGCCGCCTTTATGGCTACATAGCGCCTGCCCGCTGAATCAGGGGGGAGTAGGGCGATTTAGTGATGCATCACACGGGCAAAACGACAATTCTTGTAGTATAACTACAAGCTTGCTACATCCCTGGCGCCTGCCAATAACAAGAGTCCTGCCCTTTGAACCTGTTGCAACATATCGCCCAGTCGCGCCACCTGTTACGCAAATCGGAACTCAAGGTTGCCGATCATGTGCTGCTTGACCCTGCGGCCGTGATGCACAGTTCCATGGCCGACCTGGCCCACAGCGTGGGCATCAGTGAGCCGACCATCGTGCGCTTCTGTCGCGCCATTGGGTGCTCCGGGTTTCAGGATCTGAAACTCAAGCTGGCGCAAAGCCTGGCTGCTGGTGCGAGCTTCGGCCAGTTTGCAATCCATGAAGACGACTCCGTCGCCGACTACAGCCTGAAAATCTTTGACACCACCTTGCACACCTTGATGGAAGTGCGCGAGAAGCTCGACCCGGTGGAGCTGCAAAAGGCCGTGACCGCGATGTCCCAGGCCCAGCGCGTCGAGTTCTACGGCTTCGGTGCGTCCGGCGCGGTGGCGGCCGATGCCCAGCACAAGTTCTTCCGCCTGCTGCTGACCGCCGCGGCCTACAGCGACCCGCACATGCAGGCGATGTCGGCGGTGACCTTGAAGCCCACAGACGTGGCCATCTGCATTTCCCAATCAGGTCGTTCCAAAGACCTGCTGATCACCGCCAACCTGGTGCGTGAAAGCGGCGCTTCGCTGATCACCCTGTGCCCAAGCCAGACGCCATTGGCGGAGCTCTCCACGGTGAATCTGGCGATCGACGTGCATGAAGACACCGAAATCTACACGCCGCTGACCTCGCGCATTGCCCACCTGGTGGTCATCGACGTGTTGGCGATGGGCGTGGCCATGGCCCGTGGCCCGAGCCTGGTCAACCACCTCAAGAGCGTGAAGCGCAGTTTGCGCAGCCTTCGCCTCTCGCCAAAATCCGTCAAAGCCCTCGACGACTGAGGGTCTGTGGGAGCTGGCTTGCCTGCGATAGCGGTCTGCCAGTTACCCTCTTCATTGCCTGATACACCGCCATCGCAGGCAAGCCAGCTCCCACATGGATTTGCGCCAGCTTCGCAAGATTCATCATCCTGTAACCCCCGCGCCGCCAAACCGTCATCCCCCGCGCCCATCCTGTACTCCCCGTACTCGCATTGGGAGACTCCAAATGACCCGGCCCTACGAAGACAGCAACAGCACCGTCAAGACCCGTCGTCAGCAGGAAGACCAGCGCCGCATGGCGTTCCGTCGCGCCATCGAAGATCGTTGCGAGGAGCGCCAGTTGCTCCAGAGCATCAGTGACTACCCGGAACTGCATTGGCAGGCACCCGTGGCTGCCCAGCGAAACGCTCAGCCAACGCGCTGATCTGCACCCGTTCGCTGCGAATAAAGCCCAGGAACGCATGGGCCACCGGTGACAGGCGTTTAGCCTTGGCCTGCACCAGGCACCAACTGCGGTACAGCGGCAGTTCTTCCACCGGCAGCTCCTTGAGCCCGCCGGTGGCCAGCTCCAGGTTCAAGGCGTGGCGCGTCAGCAGGGCCACGCCCAACCCTGCCGCCACACACTCACGCTGCGCCTCCGCCGAGGCCACTTCTACCGTTTGGGTGAAGTGCACGCGTTTTTCCTTGAAGTATTCTTCGCAGGCCAGCCGCGTGCCAGAGCCCGGTTCGCGGATGAGCAGGGTATAAGGCTCCAGGTCTTGCAGGCGCAGCGGCCCTTGCAGGCTCAAGGGATGATCCGGCAATGCCACGGCCACAATCGGATTGTTGAGAAACGGCAGGAACTCCAGGCCCATGTCCTGGGGCACCATGGACATGATCACCAGGTCATCACGGTTGTCCGAGAGCCGGCGGATTACCTGGGCACGGTTGACCACCGTGAGCTGCAATTGCACTTCCGGATGCTGGCGCTTGAAGGCGGCGAACAGGTGCGGCACGAAATACTTGGCGCTGGACTCCACCGCCAGTTTCAGTTGGCCTTGCAGTGAACCCTGCATGTCCGACAGCTGCATATCGAGGTTTTCCAGGCGCCCGAAAATATCGCGGCTGGCCCGTTGCAAGGCTTCGGCGGCCTCGGTCATGTAGAGTTTTTTGCCGACATAGTCGAACAGCGGCTGGCCGACCAGTTCTTCCAGCTGGCGAATTTGCAGGCTGACCGCCGGTTGGGTGAGTGACATTTCCTCGGCGGCACGGCTGTAGGAACGCAAATCACACACTTCATTGAAGATCTGCAATTGACGCAATGTCATACGCATCAATGACTTACGCATTTTATAAGCCCTTAGCTCTCCGGTCGTCCGGCCAACTATAAGTCTTTACTTATACACAACCCAATAATTATTGATTTTTGTTAATTCTCCTGTGCGCATAGTGTGTGTCTCGCGACTGTCATGAAACATTTGGTCACGCGCCGACCCGCCTCAAGCGGGTCGAAGAACGCAGCAATCGGCTCAAGGGAATTTCCAAGTGATAAAAAAGATCCTGATCGCCAACCGTGGTGAAATTGCCGTACGAATCGTGCGTGCCTGCGCCGAGATGGGCATTCGCTCGGTCGCGGTTTATTCGGACGCCGACCGCCACGCGTTGCACGTCAAGCGTGCCGACGAAGCCCACAGCATCGGTGCCGAGCCACTGGCCGGTTACCTGAACCCGCGCAAGCTGGTGAACCTGGCGGTGGAAACCGGCTGCGATGCGCTACACCCCGGCTACGGCTTCCTGTCGGAAAACGCCGAATTGGCAGATATCTGTGCCGAGCGCGGCATCAAGTTCATCGGCCCGTCGGCAGAAGTGATTCGCCGCATGGGCGACAAGACCGAAGCGCGCCGCAGCATGATCAAGGCCGGTGTGCCAGTCACGCCGGGCACCGAAGGCAACGTTGCCGACATCCATGAAGCCCTCACCGAAGGCGACCGTATCGGTTACCCGGTGATGCTCAAGGCCACCTCCGGTGGTGGCGGCCGTGGCATTCGTCGTTGCAACAGTCGCGAAGAACTCGAGCAAGCCTTCCCCCGCGTGATTTCCGAAGCCACCAAGGCCTTCGGTTCGGCGGAAGTGTTCCTGGAAAAATGCATCGTCAATCCCAAGCACATCGAGGCGCAGATCCTCGGTGACAGCTTTGGCAACGTGGTGCACCTGTTCGAGCGTGATTGCTCGATCCAGCGTCGCAACCAGAAGCTGATCGAAATTGCCCCCAGCCCACAGCTGACCCCCGAACAGCGCGCCTACATCGGCGACCTGTCGGTGCGCGCGGCCAAGGCTGTGGGCTACGAGAACGCCGGTACCGTGGAGTTCCTGCTCGCCGAGGGCGAGGTGTACTTCATGGAGATGAACACGCGGGTGCAGGTGGAACACACCA
The DNA here is from genome assembly GCF_001907715.1 of Pseudomonas sp. BTN1. Lineage (NCBI taxonomy): Bacteria > Pseudomonadati > Pseudomonadota > Gammaproteobacteria > Pseudomonadales > Pseudomonadaceae > Pseudomonas > Pseudomonas sp. BTN1. Next base: position 186,968 of record NZ_MPBM01000019.1, read on the forward strand.
TCACCGAAGAAATCACCGGCATCGATATCGTTCGCGAGCAAATCCGCATCGCCTCCGGCCTGCCGTTGTCGGTCAAGCAGGAAGACATCCAGCACCGGGGTTTCGCGTTGCAGTTTCGTATCAACGCCGAAGACCCGAAGAACAACTTCCTCCCAAGCTTCGGCAAGATCACCCGTTACTACGCCCCCGGCGGTCCCGGCGTGCGGACTGACACGGCGATCTACACCGGTTACACCATCCCGCCGTTCTACGACTCCATGTGCCTGAAACTGGTGGTGTGGGCGTTGACCTGGGAAGAAGCCATGGACCGCGGCCTGCGTGCCCTGGACGACATGCGCCTGCAAGGCGTGAAGACGACCGCCGCCTACTACCAGGAAATCTTGCGCAACCCGGAATTCCGTAGCGGCCAGTTCAATACAAGCTTTGTGGAAAGCCACCCTGAGCTGACCAACTACTCGATCAAGCGCAAACCCGAAGAGCTGGCCCTGGCCATCGCCGCCGCCATCGCCGCCCACGCAGGCCTGTGAGGAATATAACAATGAGCAAGAAGATCTTCGTAACCGACACCATCCTGCGCGACGCCCACCAATCGTTGCTGGCCACCCGCATGCGCACCGACGACATGCTGCCGATCTGCGACAAGCTCGACAAAGTCGGCTACTGGTCCCTGGAAGTCTGGGGCGGCGCAACCTTCGACGCCTGTGTGCGCTTCCTCAAGGAAGACCCGTGGGAGCGCCTGCGCCAACTGCGCGCCGCACTGCCTAACACGCGCCTTCAAATGCTGCTGCGCGGCCAGAACCTGTTGGGCTACCGCCATTACAGCGACGACGTGGTCAAGGCCTTCGTGGCCAAGGCGGCGGTCAACGGTATCGACGTGTTCCGCATTTTCGATGCGATGAACGATGTGCGTAACCTGCGCGTGGCCATTGAAGCGGTCAAGGCCGCTGGCAAACATGCACAAGGCACCATCGCCTACACCACCAGCCCAGTGCATACCGTGGAAGCGTTCGTGGCCCAGGCCAAGCAATTGGAAGCCATGGGCTGCGACTCCATCGCGATCAAGGACATGGCCGGCCTGCTCACGCCCTACGCCACTGGCGAACTGGTCAAGGCACTCAAAGCCGAGCAGAATCTGCCGATCTTCATCCACTCCCACGACACCGCCGGTCTGGCCGCGATGTGCCAACTCAAGGCCATCGAAAACGGTGCCGACCATATCGACACGGCCATCTCCAGCTTTGCCTGGGGCACCAGCCATCCGGGCACCGAGTCGATGGTAGCGGCCCTTAAAGGCAGCGAGTTCGACACCGGCCTCGACCTGGAACTGCTGCAAGAGATCGGCCTGTACTTCTACGCCGTGCGCAAGAAGTACCACCAGTTCGAGAGCGAATTCACCGCCGTCGACACCCGTGTGCAAGTCAACCAGGTGCCGGGCGGGATGATCTCCAACCTGGCCAACCAGCTCAAAGAGCAGGGCGCTCTTAACCGCATGAGTGAAGTGTTGGCCGAGATTCCACGAGTGCGTGAAGACCTTGGCTTCCCGCCGCTGGTAACGCCGACCTCGCAGATCGTCGGTACCCAGGCGTTCTTCAACGTGCTGGCCGGTGAGCGCTACAAGACCATCACCAACGAAGTGAAGCTCTATCTGCAAGGCGGTTACGGCAAGGCGCCGGGCACGGTGAACGAAAAACTGCGCCGCCAGGCCATCGGCAGCGAAGACGTGATCGACGTGCGCCCGGCGGATTTGCTCAAGCCGGAAATGACCAAGCTGCGCGGTGAAATCGGCGCATTGGCCAAGTCCGAAGAAGACGTGCTGACCTACGCCATGTTCCCGGACATCGGGCGCAAGTTCCTCGAAGAGCGCGACGCCGGCACCTTGGCTCCTGAAGTGCTGTTGCCGATCCCTGAAGCGGGCGGCGTGGCCCGTGCAGGCGGCGAAGGCGTACCGACCGAATTCGTTATCGACGTGCACGGCGAAAGCTACCGCGTGGATATCACCGGTGTCGGCGTGAAGGCCGAAGGCAAGCGTCACTTCTACCTGTCCATCGACGGCATGCCGGAAGAAGTGGTGTTCGAACCGCTCAACGAGTTTGTCAGCAGCGGCGGCAGCAAGCGCAAGCATGCCACCGAACCGGGCCATGTCAGCACGGCGATGCCGGGCAATATCGTCGATGTGCTGGTCAAGGTCGGCGACGTGGTCAAGGCCGGCCAGGCCGTGCTGATTACCGAAGCCATGAAGATGGAAACCGAAGTGCAGGCAGCGATTGCCGGCAAGGTGAGCGCTGTACATGTGGCCAAGGGCGACCGGGTGAATCCTGGCGAAATCCTGATTGAGATCGAAGGCTGATCACAGCCTTCGAGACTGACGTTTAATCCTCGGGGGGGCAGGTGCTCCCCTTTTTTTTCGCCTGAAATTCAGGCGTTCCCGGGCTTAGAAGCTCATTTTCCACTGGCCCATCAGGCCTTGTTCGTGGCCATGGTTGCCGGCTTGGCTGGTATAGGTCAGGCCGACGCTGTGTTGGGTGGACAAGGCAAGGTCCAGGCCTGCTTGCAAGTCAAAGCTATCGCGGTCCAGGGCGGTGCCAGTGATGGTGTAACCGTCGATCAGGCCTGGCGCATAGCGCGAGGTTTGGCGGACCTGGCTATTGACGTCGCCATACAGGTGCTTCCAGCTCGTACTTAGGTGAGGCGTGAGGCTCATGTTGTTGTCGAAGCGATACAGCGTTGCCAGGCGCAGGCCAAAGGTGCTGTTCAAGTTTCGCTGGGTTTGTGGGCCGACGTTCAATGCGGTTACGCCGCCGCTCTCTTTGAAACGGTCGCGCTGATAGCGTTGGTAGCCGAGGCCGACGAAGGGTTCGACAGTGGAATCACCGCTGCCCAATTGATAGCCGAGTTCGGAGAACAGTGTCTGGCTGCTGGCGTTGTATTTGCTTTTGAGCGAGTCGTGGTAATTGAGCAGGCTGACGCTGCGTTTGTTCTGCCCGGCATGGTTGCTGTAGATCGCCCCCAGGCGCAGGGCGAAGGGGCCGTCCTGGTGCACGGCGTAGCCGCCCAAGTGCCAGCTGTCCAGGTTGGCGGCATAACGCGGGGCATCGAAGTGGCTGGAGGTCTTGGCGCCCATGACACCCACCCGCCAGGCATGGTCGAGCGCCCAGTCGGCGCCCAGCAACAGGCCTTGGGTATCGTGCTTCAAGCCGGCGCTGCCGTGTTGTGCGTCTAGGCTGCCGCCGTTGCCCAGGCCTTGCACCCAGAAGTGGCCGTCGTCGTCAGTAGGCAGTGTGCGCAGGGTGGCGAGCAATTGGCGGCTCAGGTGCTGGGTGGTGGCCTGGGTTGCGGTGGCCAGGTTGGCGTTTTGGCTGGCGGCCAGTTGCTCAAGGGCTGCGCCGATCCCTCCGGGTTGCTTGCTCAATTGCTCAAGTGATTTTTGCAGCTCCTTGAGGTCTTCCGAGTCCAACTCGCCGGAGGCCACCAGTTGAATCACTGCCGGCTCCAGCACCTTGGCGACCTGCAGGCCGTTGTGCGAAGTGGCCTGCTGGGTGAGGAATCCGTCGAAGGGCGGTGGAATGGGCGGCGCTTCGAACTTGGGTATAAACGCCCCGCTATAGTCGGTGGCGTCGTAGGGATGGTTCTCATAGGGCTTGTATTCGATATCGCCTCGCGCGTGGGCGGGCTGAAAACTCGCGGCCACTGCCAGGCCGATGACGATTGCGATTCTTTGAAGTGTAAAGGGCATGAATTCCCAACCTCTGATGAATGAGGCCGGGAATTTAGGCGAGGTGCGGGGGGATAACTGTCAGGCTATCGACCACCGTTTTGCGGGAGTTGTCTCTAGTACGGTGCGATTAAAAACTCATCTGCCATTGGCCGGTCAGCGCATGGTTGCGGCTGTTGCTGCCCACTTCGCCGGTATAGCCCAGGCCCAGGCGATGACGGACGGATAAGCCTACGTCCAGGCCCGCTTCGAGCAACAGGCTGTCCCGATCCAGCGCACTGCCTTGCACATTGAAGACGGTGCCACCGGCCAGGAAAGCCTGGCGTGTGGTGCTGTCGACATCGCCATAGGTGTGCTTCCAGCCAACGCTGGCACGAGGTGTGAGGCTGACGCCGTTGTCCAGCTGGCTCAGGTGCGCCAGGCGAAGGCCGAAGGTGCTGCTGAAGTTGTCCTGGGTCTGGCCCTCGACATGCAACGCAGCGGCGCCGCCTTTTTCGTGATAGCCGTCGCGTTGGTAGCGCTGGTAGCCGAGGTTGGCGAACGGTTCTGCGCTCAAGCGGCCACTACCCATGGCGTAGCCCAGTTCAGCGAAAGCCTGCTGGCTGTTGGCGTCATAATCGCCCTTGGGGCGGTCGTTAAAACCGTTGAAGGCCACCGTGCGTTTACTGTCGCCCTGATGCCCGCTGTAGGCCGCACCCAGGCGCAAGGCCAGTGGGCCGCTCTGGCGCAGGGCATAGACGCCGGCGTGCCAGCTGTCGACGCTGCCGTCCACACCGGTGGTGTCCAGGTCGGTCTTGGAGTAACCGCCCAGCACACCCAGGCGCCAGTCACTATCCAGCGCCCAATCGGCGCCGAGCACTGTGCCTTTGGTGCGTTGGGTCAAGCCGTTACTGCCGTGCTCGCCATCGAGCTTGCCGTAGCTGCCGATGCCTTGCAGCCACAGGCGGCCGCGCGCGTTCGGGTCATTGAGGTTGCGCACCTCGGCGGGCACGCCGGTGGCGGCCAGTACCGGCGTATCTTGGTCATTGAGCCCCACCAGCAGTCCCGCACCGCCACCCACCTGGTGCATGGCGGCGAGCATGCTGTGGCCCACTTGCGCACTGGCATTGAGGGTGGCGCTGGTGAGGTTGGCGGTGCTACTGCCCGCCAGTTGCTCGATGGCTGCCCCGGCTGTGGCGCTGGTGGTATTGAGCAGGGCGTTGTACAGCGGGTTGTTCGTGCCCAGGCCTGCCAGGCTGTTGGCGGCGCTGGCGCCATTGCCGGTGCTGGCGAATTGGTTGAAGGCGATGTCGTTACGGGTGTATGTAAGGCCGACCTGAGTGGCGCTGTAATCCAGGGTTGGGGTCAGGAAGGCGTAGTCGCTGGTGACCTTGCCAAACGTGCCATTGATGCTGCCGGCTTGCAGCACGCTGTAATGGCTTTGCCAGGGGTAGGTGCCTTCGCCGGGGTTGACCGCCAGGGTCGCGCCATTGAGGTAAGCGGTGCCGCCGACCTTGATCGGCGCGCTGCTGCCGTCGGCGTTGACGCCATAGGCCAGGGTCGAGCCGCTGCCCATGCGCAAGTCGCGGTTGATGGTGGCGGTGCCCAACGCGGTGTTGGTCTGCAGGGTGCCGTTCACCACCAGGCTGCCCACCGAGCCGCCGCCGGCATACACACCGCCTGTGTCGACCGTCACGTTACCGGTAATCCCGCCTTGGTTGACCAGCTTGGCACCGCTGGAAATCTTGCCGCCGTCGCTGAAATCACCCTGGCCGGTCAACGTCCAGGTACCTTGCTTGACCTCCAGCCATTCAAGGTTGCGGCTGTCGCCAAAACTGCCCCCTGCGACGTCGTCCAGGGTCAGTCGGTCGTAACCACTGCCGCCGTCCACCGTGCCGATAAAGCGGCTGCCGTTGCGCAAGATCAGCTGGTCATCGCCGCCGCCCAAATCCAGGGCCAGGCCATTACTGCCGCTGATCGTGCCGCTGTTGATGACCGTGTCGGCGTAGTTGCCGACGAACTTCACGCCAAAGCCATCCAGGCCCTGAATCGTGCCGTGGTTCTCCAGGATGGTAGCCGCGAGCCCCGGCCCGTCGCTGCCGTCGTCCACCAGGATGGCATTGTTGGCACCCCTGACCAACGCGCCTTTGGCGTTGTAGAGAGAGCCACCGCCCAGGGCGATCCCTTCGCTGCCGTTGGCAAAGCCGTTCTTGTCGACACCCCCGGCGCCGACACCCTGGATGACGCCGTAGTTTTCGATATGGGCGATCTTGTCGATGTCCACGCCGTCACCGTCGCCATCCGGTTGCAGCCCGGAGAACGCGCCGGTGATGGTGCCGTGGTTGATCACAGTGCCGTCGCCATCGGAACCAAAGCCCGAGCCGTTGCGGCCGACCACCGTGCCGTAGTTGGTCAGCGTGGCGCCCTCGTCCGTGGTGATGCCATGGCGGCCACCGGAAATCAGGCCATAGTTGGTCACCGTCACGCCGCTGGCGGAGTCGATGTCCACGCCATCGAACTTGTCATCGCGAGAGAAGGTGTTGCCGGTGGAGATCTCACCGTAGTTAGTGATAGAGGCGTTGGCGCCAGTCTTCATGCCGTCGCTGGCCTCCCCGCGAATCAAGCCACCGGCACGGTTGATGATCGTGGTGGTGACGTTGCCGCTGCGCAGCGCATCCAGGTCCAGCCCTTGGCCGGTGGCCGAGCGAAGGGTGCCGCTGTTGTCGATCAGCACGCTGCCGCTGACAACGTTACTGTTGATGCGCAACGCATCATTGGCACCTTGAATCACCCCACCGGCAAGGTTGTAAATGCTGTACCTGCGCTCCCCGCTGACGCTCCCCGAACTGTCGATACCCCGACCGCCACTGGAGACCAGCTTGCCCGCGTTAGTCACCACCACCCCCGCACCGCGGGTGCCGTCCTTGAGCGTCACCGCCACCCCGGAGGTTGTAATGCTGCCAGGCGCCGACGTGGTCAACGTATCACTGCCACCCAGGGTTTGCCCCTGTGTCGTAGGCGTGTCGATCTGCAGGGTCTTGGCTGCGGCTGCTTCAATGAAACCGCCGCTGGCCAACAGGGTGATGGCGAGCGGGAGGCGTTGTGGACACGGGGGCATGCTGGGCGACCTTGTTATGGCAAGCGAGTCGACTGGTATAGCGCAAGGTCGTTGCAGAAATGTGTCGCAGTGATGACGGTCAAGTCGTATGCATTAAATTGCATATCTCCAGGTCTTTCCCCTCCATATCTGCATTTTAATGCATATATAAAGACACTCTGTGAGTGAGAAATGCACTATATTGCATGTGTTGCTCTCATCACTGCTTAGCAGGTGCACTAAATTGCAGAAAGACACCGCTTACTCTTTGACGCTGCAAATTTTCACCGCCGCGCACTGGCATGATGCTATGCGGCTTGAATTTCCTGAACCGCAACGGGGTTTTGTCGGGCCCTGCAGGTTTCATTACCGCCAGGATTATCTGGCCGATCACCTCGAAGAGATCCAGCAGCCTTTTTGCTACGCGGCCAGTGCCCGGTTCCCGCTGGATTGGGACGTTACGGTGCTCAAGTCAGCCCCCGCTTTTTTGCACGATATCGCGCCAGCCGGCGCGGCCAAGCGCTTTTTGATGCAGCGTCTTGGTCGTGAGAAACCCCAGGCCATCGATGACGACTTGTTCTTGCTGGGGCGCAGTACGCCGGCGCCGATTGGCAACATGCGGATCAAGGAGTCCATCCAAGCCCTGGACGGTGAAACCCCGATGGGGTTTGCACGACATGAGGTCGTCAGTCGCGATAGCCGTTTCCTGGAATATGCCTATGAACAAGGTGCTGCCATCGGCGGTGCTACCGGAGCAGGGGGCGAGGCACCGAAATTGTTGATGACCCAAGGCGTAGATGGCTTGCTGTATCCAGACGCGATCCTGAATGACGCTGACGTCGCTCAGCACTGGTTCATCAAGTTCGCGCGCAACCAGGCTACGCAGACTGATCAAGATATCCTGCGAAGTGAGTACCACTATTACCGGGCGCTTGAGTCTCTTGGCATCGAAACGGTCGCCACCCAAGGGCTGGCGCTGGAAGAGGCGACAAAACCCAGCCTGTGGATGCATCGTTTTGATCGCAGGCTGGGTGAGGGCGGTGTTGAACGGCTGGCCGTCGAGTCGATCTATTCCTTGGCCGGTGTGACCACCCCTGGCAGCTACATGGATCATCTGGAGGTGGTGAGGCTGTTGGTCGATCAATGGCGAGCAGTGGGACAAGAGGACCACGTCGCAGATCTGGTCGCAGAGTACCTGCGCCGGGATTTGCTGAATAAAGTGCTGGGTAATTCGGATAACCACGGCCGCAATACATCGATCATCCGCGAGCCCAAGGCGCTGCGCCTGGCCCCCATTTATGATTTGGCACCCATGGTAATGGACGCTGAAGCCGTCACTCGAACCACCAAATGGCCCAAACCCTTGGAAATCGCCGGGGATATCAATTGGCGAGCGGTATGCGAGGCTCTGGCCGACCTCGTCGACCCCGAGCAAAGCTTTGAACGCCTGCGACAAACAGCCGAGCACCTGCGTGCATTACCGGATCTTCTGGTGGCCAGTGGCGTGCCCGCTGTGACCTTGAATCACCCAAGCATCCCATTAGGGAAACTGGACCTGCGTCTCAGGCAGTGGGGGTTGAGATGACGATTAGCATGGATGCTCGTGCGTTGTTGATCGACAGCGTCGAACAAGGCTTGGCCGGTGGCTCGCTTGAGCTGGGCTCCGCCGTACGCCGCCTGCGCATCGAAGTGACCGGCCTGCACCAAAGCCAGTTCGCCAGAATGTGCAAAATTTCGGTGCGTACCCTGGTGCATATCGAACATGGGGATGGCAACCCAACCCTGAAATCGCTGAATGCCGTGTTTCGGCCCTTCGGTTTGCAGATGGGCGTGGTCAAGGTGCGGCGCAACAGGCCCTGACCGTCAACCGCGCCGCACGTAGCCCTTGCCGAAATGCCGCTCCATCCGCGCCTGGATCAATTCCAGCCCCAGGGACATCACCCAATAAATGATCGCCGCCGTCGTGAGCATCTCGATATAGCGGTAGCTTGAGCGGCCATAGGACTGCGCCAGAAACATCACTTCCCACACGCCCATCACCGAGATCAGGGAGGAGTCCTTGAGCATCGAGATGAACTGGTTGGTGGCCGGCGGGATGATGGTGCGCATGGCCTGGGGCAGGGTCACGTGCCAGAAGATCGCCCTGTCGCGCATGCCCAGGGCCAGCGCGGCCTCGCGTTGGCCGTGGGGCACGCCGAGGATGCCGGCGCGGAAAATCTCGCTCAGGTAGGCGCCGTAATTCAGTGACAACGCGATGATCCCGGCGACGATGGCGCCTGGCACCAGCCCCAATTGCGGCAGGCCCAGGTAGATCAACAGGATCTGGATCAGCAGCGGCGTGCCGCGAAAGAACGAGGCGTAGAAACTGGCGATGCCGAACGCCACGGCACTTTTGGACAGGCGCCCCAACGCGGTGATAAAGCCCAGCACCGACGACGCGACAATGGCGCACAGGCACAAGAACAGCGTCAGCGCCGCGCCTTGCAGGAAGCCGTTGGGCGCAAGGTGCAGGCCGACCAGGTTGGGCAGCTTGTCGAGGATGATCGAGAACTTCAGATCAAAGCTCAGGAAGAAACTCGCAAACAGCGCGAACAGCGCCGCCCAGGTCAGGTAAAGCCGTAGGCGAAAACTCATCGGCTGATATCGGCGCCGATCCATTTTTGCGACAGCGCGCTCAAGGTTCCGTCCTGCTTGAGCTGGGCGAAGACCTCACGCACTTTGCTGTCCCACTGTGGGTCGCCTTTCTCGATGGCCACCGAATTGGGCTCCGAGTACAGCGGCACACCGGCGAGCTTGAAGCGCTTGTCCTGGCTCAGGCGCGGCTGCGCGGTGACCAGGTTGGTGAGGATCGCATCCAGGCGCACGCCAGCGCCCAGGCCCAGATCCTGGAACGCCACGTTGTCGGTGTCGTACGGGGCGATCTGCACCTCCTCGAACGGGTACTGCAACTGCGTGTCTTCGGCGCCTTCGATCACCAGGTTCTTGTTCAGGTAGCTTTCGTAGCTAGAGGCGCTAGTGAGGCCGACTTTCTTGCCGCTCAGGTCCTTGGCTTCGTGGATGCGGTCGTCCTTGGCATTGACCACAATCACGGCGGGCGAGGCGTAGTACTCCACCGGGAAGTCGAACACCTCGGCGCGTGCCTTGCTCGGGGTCATGGAGCAGATGCAGATGTCGTAGCGTCCGCTCCAGCGGCCGGCGGCGATCACGTCCCAGGACGGAGTTTCCAGGCGCAACTTCACGCCCAGTTTTTGCGCCACGGCCTTGGCCACGTCCACGTCGAAACCGTCGAGCTGGTTCTGGTCATTGAGAAATGAAAACGGCGGATAGCTTTCCATCAGCACGCCGACCAGTTCTTTTTTCTGCTCGACACGATCCAGCGTGGCACCGCCAAAGGCTTGGGTTGAAGCAGCCAACATCGTCAGGCCCAGGGCCAACAGCGGTCTGAATTTCAAAATCGAACACCTGAATAAAAAAGAGGTTGTTATTAACCGAACGGTACGCATTAAATAGTTATAAGAACGACTCTCATAGTGAGTTATTTTCATAAGCATATGAGTAAAAAGCATATGGGCGCAGTAAGCACAGTAATTCTCGATGGTGGCATGGGCCGTGAACTGCAACGCCGTGGCGCGCCGTTCCGTCAGCCGGAATGGTCGGCACTGGCCTTGAGCGAAGCGCCGCAAGCGGTGGAGGCGGTGCACGCGGCCTACATCGACAGCGGCGCCAATGTGATCACCAGCAACAGTTACGCGGTGGTGCCGTTCCATATCGGCGAAGCGCGGTTCGCCCAAGAAGGGCAGGCGCTCGCCGCCCTGGCCGGTGAGTTGGCGCGACGGGCGGTGCAGGCCTCCGGTAAAGCCGTGCAGGTAGCCGGCTCACTGCCGCCGCTGTTTGGCTCTTATCGCCCAGATCTGTTCCAGGCCGAGCGCGTCAGTGAGTTGCTGACCCCCTTGGTGAACGGCCTGGCCCCGCATGTCGATCTGTGGCTGGCGGAAACCCAGAGCTCAATCGCTGAAGCACGGGCGATCCATGCCGGGTTGCCTAAGGATGGCAAGCCGTTCTGGCTGTCGTTTACCTTGAAAGACGAAGACACCGACGAGGTGCCGCGCCTGCGCTCCGGCGAACCGGTGGCGGACGCAGCCGAGGCGGCGGCGCAACTGGGCGTGCAGGTATTGCTGTTCAACTGCAGCCAGCCGGAAGTGATCGGCGCGGCGATTGACGCTGCCCGCCAGACCTTCGACCGTTTGGGTGTAGCGATTCAGATCGGCGCCTACGCCAACGCTTTCCCGCCGCAACCCAAGGAAGCCACGGCCAACGATGGCCTGGACCCGTTGCGCGACGACCTCGACCCACCCGGCTACTTGCAATGGGCGGCCGATTGGCAAGCGCGCGGCGCTAGCCATCTGGGTGGATGCTGCGGCATCGGACCGGAGCATATTGCGGTGCTGGCGCAGCGCCTGACCGACTGATTCACCGCTAGTCAAACCTGTGGGAGCTGGCTTGCCTGCGATGGCATCAACTGGTTTTGCCTGATACACCGAGGTGTCTGTATCGCAGGCAAGCCAGCTCCCACACATGTGAGCCTTAACCCCGACACTCTGCGAGTGTCTTCAACTGGCCCGAGTCACTCTGGTTCGCCTCCGACAACCACGCCTCAAACCCGGCACCGACCTTCGGCCATTCCGAATCCAGGATCGAATACCACGCGGTATCCCGGTTCCTGCCCTTGACCACCGTGTGCTGGCGGAATACGCCTTCAAAACTGAAGCCCAGGCGCTCGGCCGCGTACTTGGAGCGAGCGTTGGCGTTGTTGCACTTCCATTCCAGGCGACGATTGCCCTGCTCGAAGGCGTACTTGGCCAACAGGTAGACCGCCTCGGTGCTTTTGGGCGAGCGTTGCATCGACGCACCGAAGGTGACGTGTCCGATCTCGATGCGGCCTTGTTCGGGCACGATCGACATCAGGCTGAGGATGCCCTGGACCTGGCCGCTGGCGCGGTCGATCACGCTGAAAAAATACGGGTCGTCATGGGCCGCGTGATTATTCAGCCAGGCATCGAATGCGCTGCGTTCAGGGAAGGGGCCGTAGGGCAAATAGTCCCATAGCTTGGGATCGGCGCCGGGGCCTTGCAGGGCGTTGAACAGGTCATCGCCATGGCGCGCCGGGTCGAGTTTTTCCAGGCGGATAAAGCGCCCTTCAAGCAGTTGAACCGTGGGGGCCGGGACGCCTTTCCAATCAGCCAGGGAATTGATCATGCTGTGCTCCTTAAAGACCTTTGCGAAATTGGATGAGGCCTGGGCGTTCGGCGATGCGCTCGTAGAGTTGGATCGCGGTGGCGTTGGTCTCGTGGGTCAACCAGTGCACTTTGCAGCAGCCATCGGCCTTGGCGATGGCGTAGACGAATTCGATCAGCTTGCGACCTACGCCCGTGCCACGTTGGGTCGGGTCCACCAGCAAATCCTGCAGGTAGCAGGAGTTCTCGATGCTCCAGTTGGAGCGATGGTAGATGAAGTTGACCATGCCCACCGCCTTGCCGTCCTGCCAGGCCAGTGCTGAATGGGTCGGCTCGCGGGGGTCGATCAGGCGTTGCCAGGTGCTTTGGCTGACGGCGTCCGGCAGTTCGGTGTTGTAGAACGCCAAGTAGGCCTGCCATAGCGGCAGCCAGGCGGCTTGGTCGGCGGCTGTAACCTGGCGAATGTCGATCAAGCTCATTCTGAAACTCCTTGGGGAATAAAGCGGGCGAGGGTCTGGTCACGTACATCGGCACTGGCGGCCAGGCCGTCACGCACACCGGCCATGTCGGCGGCGCTGCGGTTCTGGCTGAGCTTGCGTTTGCCCACCAGGCGCTCGATCGGCAAGGCAAAGCCGACGATGGCCTTGAGCATGCCGTCAATGTAGTCCGCCGGTGCGTCGCTGACACGCCAGGGTTGGGCGCGGCCGCTTTCATGGCGGTCGGTGAGGGCGGTGACCACCTTGAGCAAGCGCTCGGCGTCGCTGAATACCGCAGGCGTGCCATAGGCGTGCACGGCGATGTAGTTCCAGGTCGGGACCACTTTGCCGTGCTCGGCCTTGGCGGGGTAAAACGCCGGGCTGATATAGGCGTCGGCACCGGCGAAGATCACCAGCGCTTCACCGCCATTTTGCAGCTCGCGCCATTGCGGGTTGGCTTTGGCCAAGTGACCGTACAGCGTGCCATTGGGCCCTTCATCGGGGTTGAGCAGCAAGGGCAAGTGGCTGGCTTGCAGGCCGTTTTCACCCACGGTTACCAACTGCGCCAGACGGGTGTGCTGGATCAGTTGCTGGATTTCGGGCAGGTCATCGAGAGCAAAGGCGCGGGGTGTGTACATGGAGATTTTCCTTGGCGAATGCCTGCATCCTAGGCAGGCTATTGGTTCGTTGTAAGAGCCATCTAACGCTATTTTTATAGGTCCAATATGCCGCCTGTCTCGCCACCGTTGTCCTTCAACCCCGCCGGTATCGAGCTGGACCGCCGCCAGGGCCTCACGCGCCAGCTGTATGAGGCCCTGCGCCAGCGGGTATTGGATGGGCGATTGGTCAGTGGTACGCGGCTGCCCGCTACCCGTGATCTGGCGGCGGCCTTGTCGATTTCCCGCAACAGCGTGGTGCGCGCCTACGATCAGCTGTACGCGGAGGGGTTTATCGAAAGCCGGGTCGGTGATGGCACCTATGTTGCCCAATTGCCGATGGCCGAAAAACTATCCACAAAAGTATCCACAGGGTTGTCAACAGGCTTATCCCCAGGTTTATCCACAAAATGGGCAAATTTGCCCGAGGATTTGGATGACGAAGTTATCCACAGCGCCGGTTTGGCGCGGGTAAAAGACCATCATCTGCCTCAGCCGCCGTTGGGGCCGCCTCGGGCATTTCGCGTGGGCGTCCCCGCTTTCGATCTGTTCCCATTTGAAGTATGGGCCAAGCTGAATGGGGCATTCTGGCGCAAACCCGACTTGGAACAGCTGTGCTATGGCGACCCGGCCGGTGACGGTCGCCTGCGCGGTTTGATCGCCGCCTACCTGCGCAGCTCGCGCGGCATGCAATGCACGGCTGAACAAATTGTGATCACCAGCGGTGCACAGCAGGCCATTAGCCTTTGTGCACAGTTGCTGGTGGAGCCTGGGGATGGCGTGGCGGTGGAAAACCCTGGCTATCGCGCGGCCGGCCATGCATTCGCTTTGGCCGGCGGGCGACTGCATGGCGTGCCGGTCGACGGCGAGGGCATGGATTGCCAGGTGCTCAGTACCCTCAATGATTGCCGCGTGGCGTATGTCACGCCTTCCCATCAGTACCCGCTGGGCGTGGTGATGAGCCTGGCTCGGCGCCTGGAATTGCTGGCCTGGGCCGAACGTTCAGGCGGTTGGATCGTGGAAGACGATTACGACGGCGAGTACCGCTACAGCGGCGCGCCGCTGTCACCGTTGGCCGCGCTGGATCGCAGTGGCCGCGTGCTGTATGTGGGCACCTTCGGCAAGGTGGCGTTCCCGGCGTTGCGCCTGGGTTATCTGGTGTTGCCACCGGGCCTGGTGCAAGCCTTCACCCGGCGCCGCGCCGTGGACGTGCGTCACTCCGAAGTCAGCACCCAGGCGGTGATGGCCGAGTTCATGGCGGCGGGGCACTTCCAGCGCCACATTCGTCGGATGCGTCGCGCCGCGCTCAGCCGGCGCAATGCGTTGTTGGCCGGATGGCCCACCGGGTTGCCCGGGGTCGGCGCGTTGCCAAATGCCGCGGCGGGTTTGCACATCACGGTGCGGGTGGACAGCCTGGCCCGGGAGCAGGCGTTGCTCGCTCAGGCCCGTGCAGTGGATGTCGAGATCAATGGTTTGAGCAGCTATTGGCTGGCTGGCACACGCCCGCCACCTGACCAGCATGCTGGCCTGGTGATGGGGTTTGCCGCCGTGCCGGAGGCGGCCATTGCGCAGGCGCTGGCGCGTTTGCGTCAAGCGTGGAAGGCGTAGCCGATCAGTTCTTGAAGAACAGCGACTTGGCCAGTTGCTCACCGATACTGCGGCGGTGGATTTCTATGATGTCCCAGTCACTGGGCCCGGTACGTTGGTGGGCGCCGCCGAGCCGATGTTGTTCGCGGGTCTTGAGATGATCCTTGGTGAAATTCTCCAATGCAGCGTTCTTGGTTTCATAGTGAAAGTGCGCGTACCACAGCGCCGTGCCATTCTCGTTATCGCGAATCTCGTACTCGTCCAGAAAGTCCTTTCTGGGCCCCTTGAGGGCACGCCGAGTGATGACCTTGACGATGGTGATCAGCCCCTGGCTGTGCAGCCAGTTCACCCGTTCCGCGGTTGGGGGCTGGCGCTTGATCATGTCGATGTAGGTTTCTTTGCCCTGCCGATAGAAACGTTGTGCCGCGTCTTTGAGATGACGATTGGTCACAGCAGCGGAGGTATGTTCGCTTTCTGTGAGATTGCGCTGGGTCAGCGCTTCTTCGATGTTCTTCGACGCGTCTTCCAGCGTCTTTGCATAGTCATCGAACATATCTTGAATGTCTTGCGGAGCATGCCAGGGCTTTGTTGAGAAACCCTTGTATTTGCGAATTTCGGCGTGTTCGCCCTCCAATAGCGTTTGCCCAGCGTTGATGCTGGTGTCCAGGTCCACCGAAACAGGCACGGGTGGGTGCAGCGCAGTTTTGTGCCGTGTGACCCACACCCCTGGCGACTTTTCATGGAATGTGGCGATCACCTTGCCGGTCATGCCGGCCCTGACGTCTACCAGGGAACTGTCGGTTTCACGCGGTTCACCCATTACCAAGCCGTGATGGCGTGTTTTGATTACTTTGCGCCGCGGGCGGGGCTCGGTCTTCGAGCTGCCGGGCTTGGGCTCCAGGGCTTTCTTCGTTCGCAGCAATTGCGCCAGGTCGTGCACGGCCCTTTGGCTGAACTCGCCAATCTGTTGGCGGAAACTTTCCAGGCGGCTTTTGTGCAAGTGTTGTGGGTAATCGGCGTGAAGATCGAGCAGGCGCTGGTCGGCACTGGAAAATTGCTCTACCAGGCTGTTGAGTACATCGATGCGCTCATCCAGCGATGCGCCATTACCGCGTTCCACAATCTCATTGAAACTCTCGACGTTCAGTTCGGCGCTATCGACGATCTGGCCCATCCGCTCGCGCAGCGTGGCGGGGATCTGGCGTTGCTCTTCATCGATACACAAGTAGCGGCCCAGGATGATCTCCAGGGATTTGAGTTCAGTGAGGGTCAGCTGTGGCAACTCCCCGATGGTTTTACGAATGACGGCTGCACCCTCATCTCCCAATGCTCTGAGATCGTTGAAACGGTCGTTGATGAACTGCAGGCGCTTGATGATTGCCTGGTTCAGGGTGGACAGGTCTTGGGCGCTGCGAGCCTGGTTTTTATAGTCGATGTCCACCTCGGCGTCGAGGATTGGGGACGACGACTTCAGGGCCTCCCTATAACTCACCACTTGTTGCTCCAAAGCGATCTGAGTCAGTTGCAATTGCTGTTTCAGGTAACCGCTCATAGTGCTCTGGTAGGTGGGCACCGTGTCGATGATGCTCAAGGACTTCAGTTGGCTGATCGCTTCGTCATACGCCGCCAGCCGGCTGTCGACTTTACCGATGAACGTTGTACGTCGCAGGTCCGTGGACGGGCCTGGGGCAGCGTCCAGCGCAGGCTTTGCCTCAAGCACGTCCAGCTGTTGGCGGGCGGCGACCGCGTCGAAGGCGTTGAGTTGAGTCATAAGTGCCGCAATGCGCGCCGGCTGATCGATCTTGACCGCACGCCGCCGGTTTCGAAGACCGCCGCCGCGTAGCCGCAAACGGACATCGATAAACCATTGCCCCGCGAGGTTGCCGATCAGCGGTGGGCCGGTACGCGAAGGTTCCTTCGGGTCGATGATGACGACGCTGTCGTTGTCATCCACCGTGACCTCGAACCAACGCTCGCTGACCGGTGCGTACCACTTATCTGCAAGCGGATAGAGATTGAGATGGTGACCGGGGTTTTTATTTTGTTCACCGAGTTTTTCGGGCTTGGCGACCTTGAAGCTGTCGAGCGTCTTGGCCAGTCCGAGGCGGCTGTGACTGAGGGCTCCGCGAGTGTGCACGGGGCCTTGATGCTTGGCTGAAAGTTGGCTGTCGGAAATAGTGGCCTGTTGGACTGAAGTAAATGTCTTCTCGGTAACGGACGGCCTGCCTACCGTTTCAATCGTCGTTTTCGTGGGTTCAGTGCCGACCCTGGGGGAAGCGGATCGCTTGGACGCTCGAGGGTGGCGCAGGGCGATGTGCAGCGTTAGGGCCATGCCGAGGTTGAGGAAGACATCCACCAACGCTGTCCAGGAGGCGGGCTGGTCACTCTTGTTCACGGCCTCCTCAGCGGCCTGCAGGTCGTCCATGATTTGCCAGACCCAAGCGGCGATGCCAAGGGTGCGGCCCAGGAAGGGCAGGGCGGCGTTGAAAATTTGCCAGCCGGCCTGTCGAAAGGTCGCCCAGCGTTTCTGTACGTTGGACACCGACTGGCGTGTCGCCAACTCGACCATGGCATTGGCGTTGGCCTTGAACAGCGTGGCAAAAATGTCATTGCCCATTTCTTCATCGCTCAACGTCACCGGGCCACTCATGTACAGCACGGTGAGCGGTTCGACCAGTGCGCGCACCACGGTCCAGGGCGAAGGAAGGGTGTCGGGGAAAACGTATTGGGCGTAGTTGAATCTTTGCGGTTCAGGTAGCCAGGCCAACACCGACTCGCGCAAGGAGCGCTCATGTTTGATGGCATAGAGCAGGTTTTGCCGCGACGCAAATTGCATCAGGGCTGGCTCCAGCAATGGCCGATAGAGTACGCAGGGACCGTTGCCGGAATGCTTCGGACCAATCACGAACATATTGGTGACCACGTCTTGCTCAGGCCCGGGGCGCAGGCTGGGCACGAAGGCCAGGCGGCGGATGACAATGGGGTGCCCGTCGACACGGCGCGTATGTTCATCGGGATGCATGACGGCGGCGACGTAGCGATAACCCAGCTCATCGAAGCCGCCCTGGCTGCGGATTTTCATCTGCAGGGCCAGCAACGGCAGTTGAATCTGCAGGTGGCGGATGTAGAGCTGTTGGCGGTGACTCGATTGGGTGGGGTCATCGAGCAGTTGCTGTTTGACCAGCGCGGGGTAGCGCTGACCAATGTCGATGTCCTCGATCACGTC
Source organism: Pseudomonas sp. BTN1 (assembly GCF_001907715.1). Lineage (NCBI taxonomy): Bacteria > Pseudomonadati > Pseudomonadota > Gammaproteobacteria > Pseudomonadales > Pseudomonadaceae > Pseudomonas > Pseudomonas sp. BTN1. The sequence goes on from NZ_MPBM01000019.1 coordinate 204,935, forward strand.
TTTCAGGTAGCTGTAGGTCAGCCATGCGGGGGCGTCACCGCCCCTGCCATTGTAGTGCACTGTCACGTTGCCGGTGGGCAGGCCGGTGAGGTTTTCCAAGGCCAGGTCGATCAGGCTGCGTCGTGTGGTGTCCACGGCTCCGGGGACGATAAACGTGCCCCACAGCACTGGGCTCTCGATAACGATTTCGATGTTATCCAGGTCCAGGCGCGCCCCCGCTTGGGGGGAGCGGATAAGGTTTTGCAGCTGTGTCCGGGCGTAGTCACGAATGGCTGGAATGCCGTCCTGAAACGTTTCGCCGTGATAATGGCTGTGCAGTTGGGCCAGGTTGATCATATAGCGGCCGTAGGCGGCGATATCGGAGTCCGTTGCCGAAGCCAGCCAGTCTGGAAGTTGTCGGTGAATATCGCGGATATTCGACAGCTGGTGATCGCTCATTTCTTCGATACTGGGCACGATGCGGGCAACCGTGGTCGCGGGCACCTTTGCTTCGGCCAGGTTACCCAGGCCGGATTCGCCATAACTGCCTATGGCGTAGATTTGCAACGAGATCAGATTGCAGGCCAGCGTATCGAAGAAGTTGCCGTCGGGTTCATACAAGCGCCATTGCAAGGTGGCGTCGCTGGCGGGCGCACTCATTCGCGCAGGCAGCGCGGCACCCAATTGTGCCAGTGACTCGAACGTTTCATACCCGCTCACCAACGAGTGCGTCAGGATCATCGGGCGATTGGCGTGCTCGCCCACCAATACGGTGATATCCAGGAAGCTGGCATGGGTGGACCGGCCGGCTTCAAGAATGTCCACGTCGACCAGGTACGCGTGGGTCTTGTAAGGGTCTTTCAGCGAGCGTCTGGCCAGGTCGGGTTCCTGGAAAAATGCACGTGCCATCGCGCTTTCGTGCTCACTCAGGCCTTGCTCTTCGGTGATGTTCCACACCTTCCTCAGTGTGCTGGATAAGGATTGCCAGCGTGGACCGGTGGTGCCATTGGACGCGTTCCAGAAGTCCAGTTGCTGTTCCTGGAACGCAGTGAACAGCAGGTCGGATAGCTCGTTGATCAGGCGTGCGATGGCATCGATTTTCACTGCCAGATGCACAGGAATCAGAGCGTACGGCTGCAAGGTGAGGAAATGTTGGCCGTCGATATAGGTCACTCTCTCGCTGGACAGTGCCTGGCGGGCCAGCACTGAGGTGAGCGATTCGACAGTGGCCGGCGCACGCACGACGTCGTTGCCGACCACCACCCATTGAGGGCTGACGACCATGGCCAGGTCGGGTTCGATATCCAGCGTGGGATATAGCGCCTTGATGGCTGAGCGCAATGCCGTTGCGGCCACTTCGCGGATAGTGGGGCCACTGGTTAACTGGGTCAGCAGTTCATAGGTAGTAGGTGGACGGTGATTGTTGACAGTGTCATTGGGCATGCGCAGCTCCTTTGCATTCAATGGCCCGTACGGGCTTTAAGGAACGCGCAAGGTAGCGAGCGACGTTACCGCAGGGGTGGTAGATACGTCGCGCTGCGGCTGGCTGCGGTCATGAGTCGAGGGCGCGAACGCCCCCGCCTCAGGGGGGAGTCATTTCACCGTGAAAAACAACCGCCGGGCCTGGTCTAGATTGATTTCACTGAGATACACCGCGGTTTTCTGCTTCTCGCCAAGGCCGTTGAGGGTGTCGGACTCCGCGCCACGGGCGTGCTCCTGCGGGGTTTTCAGGCGCGCGCGCAGGAATGCCTTGGCGGGCACCCAGTCGGTTGAGTAATGAAAGTGGGCATACCACAGCACGCTATGGTCTTCGCGGTTGTGGATGGTGTACTCGTCCAGATAGTCCTTCTCCGGGCCTTTGAGCCGACGCCGCGTGACGGTTTTCTTGATGACGACCTCTTGGTTTTTCAGCAGCCATTCCAGGGCATGCACGGTGGGTGGATGCTTTTTGAACAACAACGACTTGTAGCGTGAAGCCTCCTTGTAGAGGGCTTGGGCCGCCTCGTTGAGCTTTCTGTCCACAAGCGCAGCCGAGTCCTTGTGGCTCTCGGTTGCGTTGCCTTGGGTGAGGGCCTCTTTAATATTCGAAGACGCCTGTTCCAGCACCAATGCGTGCTGGTGAAACAACGTTTCTATGCCGATGGCCGTGCGCTCCGGCTTGGCCGCTTGTTCGGCGGTCCGCTGCTTGAAAGTCTCCAGTGCGTCCAACAGGTCCTGTGCCTGTTTGATGCGGGTGGCAACGTCCACGACAACACTGGGTTGTGTTTCGGCGGGCGTTACGCGCTGCACCCAGACGCCTGCGGGCTTTTCGTGGAAGGTCGCCATGATGTCCTGAGTCAGTGGAGATCTGATATCTACCAGACCGGTTTCCTCGCCTGTTGCTGACAGGCGTGGGTCACCGACCAGCACACCGTTGTAACGCGTATAAATGACTTTTTTCCTGGCTTTAGGCGGGGTCGGCGGCGGAGTTGGCCGGTTTCTGATGGCGTCCCGGTCACTGTGCAGCAGCTCCAGGTGGCCAACGGTTTCGTTGTAGAAGCTGCGGATTTTTTCACGCAGGCGCGTAAGGGGGGTGGTCAGTGCAACGTTGGTAAATTCCGCTGGAAAGTCCTGCAAGCGTTCATCGAGGACATTGAACTGTTCGACCAGGCTGCCCACGGTTTCGATGCGTTCGTCCAGACGCGACTCGCTGCGTTCGAACAGGGTTTCACGCAAGGTCTGAATCGACAGATTGGCGCTGTCGACAATACGGTCGATGGCGTTCCAGGCATCCGGAGCCGTGGTCATGCTGTTTTCGTCCACGCACAGATTGCGCGCCAGGGTCACTTGCAGGAACCTGAGGTCGCGGGCTGTGTAAATCGGCAAGCTTTTGCGGTGTTGGCAGATAGCCTTGAAGCCGGATCGCCCCATCGTTCTAAGCTGAGCGAACCGCGACTCTGTGTAGTTCAGGCGTTCGATCATGTCCTGGCTCATCTCGGTCAAGGTTTGGGCGTCCTCGATATGACGCTCGTCGGGATGGCTGGCCTGGCGCTCAATCTGGTCCAGCACGGTTTTAAGCTTCGGCGTGAACGCGACTTGAGCTTCGCGTATACCGGTTTGCGTCAGGTCCAACTGGGCGCCGACGTAGCGCACGACTTGCTCTTGATAATTGGCAGTCGGGGCAAACACATTCAAGACCTTGAGTTGTTGCAGCGCCGTTTCGTAGTTATTTCGCTGGGCCTCGAGCTTTTGCAGGTAGATCTCACGGCGGGCATCGGCCGAAGTGCTGGCCTCGGTATCCTCCATCTCAGCGCGGGCTGCCTGTATCTCCAATTGCGTGGCGCTCTTGTTTCGCTCAAATTCTGACAATCGCCGCTGGGCTTCCACTGCCTTGACGTCCGCTTCGGATTTGGACCTTTGCTGTTGTTTTTTCGGGCCGCCGCCGCGCAGACGCAAACGCGTGTCGATGAACCATTGGCCCTGGGCGTTGTGAATCAACGTCGGGCCCGTGCGCTCCGGTTGTTTGGGGTCGATGATGACCACTGTTTCATCGTCATCGGTGTTCACCTCAAACCAGCGCTCCCCCACGGGGGCGTAGTAGCGCTGTGCATGCCGGAATAGGTGCTGGTGCTGGCCTGCCGCGCTTTCAGCGGGGCCCAGGCCGTCGGGCTTATTGATTTTGAAGCTGTCGAGCAGGGTGGCAAGTTCGCCAGGGGCGCGCTTGACTGCGCCACTGATGTGCAAGTGAGGTGAGTGTTTGGACGCCAACGCCTGGGTCAGGGACGGCTGTTGTTTGACGGTGACGTCCGTGGCGCTTGTCGGCTGCGGCAGGGTTGGCTGGGCCTTGCGTGGGTAGCCTGGACGGTGGCTGCGGCTGGCGACATGCAGGGTGATGGCCATGCCAAGGTTGAGCAGGACATCGGTGAGCGCCGACCACTCGGCTTGCTGCTCACCGTGCTCCTGGGCCTCGATAAAGTTCTGCAGTTGATCGACCACCTGCCAGATCCACACCGCCGTGCCCACGGTACGACCGAGAAAAGGCAGCACGGCGTTGAATATCAGCCAGCCGGCTTGCTTGAACGTGGCCCAACGGTTTTCGGCATTGGAAACCGATTGCCGATCCGACAGTTCGATCAAGGCATTGGCGTTGGCTTTGAACAGAGTGGAAAATCGGTCGCCGTTAAGCACTTGTTCACCCAGCGCCATGGGGCCGCTCATGGTCCATAGTTTGTCAGGCTCGATCAGGTAATCGGCCACCTGCCAAGGCGTAGGCAGTGCGCCGGGGAATACGTAATTGGCGTAGTCGTTACGCACCGCATCCGGTAGCCAGGCAAGTACCGACTCGCGCAGGGTGCTCGATTGCGAAATCCCATAGATCAGATTGGCCGGGGTTGGGAACTGCATCAGGGGTGGTGTGAACATCGGTCGATACAACAGGCATGGGCCGGCCGTCAGGTCCTCGGGGCCGATCACGTACATGTTGGCAACGGTGTCCAATGTCGCTTCCGCGCGCCGCAGGGGCCGAAACGCCAATGGCCTGAGCACAATGGTTTGCCCGTCAACCTGGCGGTCAGTGGCCTCGTCTTGTAACACCGCCGCCACATAGCGGTAGCCTCGCTCGTCAATGCCTTCTTGCTGGCGAATCTTGGCTTGCAAGGCCTGCATAGGCAGTTGGATACGCAGGTGCTGGCTATAGAGGGTTTTACGGCGTAATGACTCCTGCGGGTCGTCCAGCAGTTTTTGTTTGATCAACGCGGGATAGGCACTGCCGATATCGGCATCGGTGACCAAGTCTACAAAATAGCCTGAGGTCATCCATCCAGGCAGGCTGAACCCCTTATCGATCTCGACAGATCGATTGCCGGTCGGCAGCGCAATCAGGTTTTGCAAGGCCAGTTCTACCACGCTCAAAGAGGTGGTTTCGAACTGACCCGGCACCACGAAGGTGCCCCAGATGACCGGGCTTTTCACCGTCAGGCGGATTTTATCCAAGGGAACGTTGGCGCTGGCAGGATGATCCTTGATCATTTGCGCCTTGATCACCTTCAACGCGTAAGCCTCGATGGAGGGAACGTCGTCGAGGTAAGAGCGGCCGGCGTTCTGGTTGTGCAGGGCGGCGAGGTCCTTCAAGTGCCGGGCAAAGAAGTTCTGGTCGGCGACGGACGCCTTCGTCAGCCAGTCGGGCAACTGGTTCTGATACCAGGCAAGCCCTGGGCCCTTTTCAGGGGCAAGCGGGGCGATGGCTGGCGGCGTGCCGAGGACGACATCGGCGTTATGGGTCTGGCGCAGGTCCGAGAAGTCGATTGCACCCACGGCCTCGACCAGCACGGACACCATTGCGCAGGCCTGATGATCAAAAAAGTCGCCATCAGGCTCGAACAGCCGCCAATGAATTTCCTGGTTCGAAGCAGAGGCTGGCAGGTGCAACGACAATGAATTGCCCAGGTGCTCCAGCGAAGGAAATTTTTCATAGCCCTTGAGCAGTGAATACATGAGGATCGAACGCTGCCCTTCATGTTCGCCGAGCAGTACCGCGATCACCACTTCATTCTGGTGCGTCACGTGGTCAGCGTCGACGCGGTCGATATCGATCAGGCAGGCCTTGAGGTTGTAAGGGTCTTTGCCCTTCCTGTCGGCTTTATCGGGGTGGGTGAACAGGGTGCGCGCCATGGCGCACTCGGTGGCGCTCCAGTCGTCTGCGGTCTCGACATTCCAGACTGCCCGCAACATGCTCGACAACTCGTGCCAATGCGGGCCGCTGCCGTTGGTTTGATTCCAGTAGGCGACCAACTGTTGCTGGAAGGCCCGCAGCATGACAGGAGCCAGCAGGTTGAGGGTTTTGGCGATTTCACAGATACGCACGGGCAAGTGAACCGTCGGCTCGACGATCGGTTGCTGGGTGAGAAAGTGTTCGCCCTCGATGTACAGGGTCGGCACTGACAGAACTGCCTGTTGAGCGAGGATGTCGCTGAGTGCCTGATATTCCGTGGGCCCCGCGACAATCTCGTCGTCAATCAGTCGCCAGGTCGGCGTGCCGACCATGGCGATGTCCGGGTTGATATCCAGCGTCGGGTACTGTTCCCGAAGTGACTGGCGCAACAGAGCCGATGCGGTCTCCCTGAATGAAGGGCCGACATAGAGTTGGGTGAACAGCGCTGAGCGCTCATCCAGCCGTTTGGCGTTCGTGTGGTTATTTGCAGCGGGTGAGGTCATAGAGTGGCTTCCCTGTCTGACCGGTTGATGGAGATAGCCCGAGGTATAGGTTCGGAATTTCCATGCTAGGGCTCGGCCAGACAGGTAGGCGGTGCTTACATAGGCCTGCTGTTAAATGCACGTACGCCAGTACAGCGCTTCACCTCCCGGACTTAATCTTGGTCCAGGCCCTTGTCCTGGCGCGTTCGGCTTTGCTGTCCAGGGGTTTGAGGGTGTAGAGCGTGGTCATGGCCGTGTCGGTCGGGTACAGGTTGGGGTTGTTGCGTATGGCCGGGTCGACCCGCTCGGTAGCGTCCTTGTTCGGGTTGGGATAACCGACAAAATCGCTGACCGGTGCGATGACGTCGGGTTGCAACAAATAGTTGATGAAGGTGTAGGCGTCGCCCGGATTTTTAGCGCCCTTGGGAATGGCGAGCATGTCGAACCAGATCGGCGCGCCTTCCTTGGGCAAGCGCATGTCCACGGTCACGCCATTCTTGGCTTCCTTGGCGCGGTTGGCGGCTTGGGAAAAACTGCCGGAGTAGCCCACCGCCACGCAGATATCGCCATTGGCGATGTCCGCCATGTATTTGGAAGAGTGAAAGTAGGTGATGTACGGGCGGATCTTCATCAACAGCGCTTCGGCCTTGTCGTAGTCCTTGGGGTTGCTGCTGTTGGGGTCCAGGCCCAGGTGCTGCAACGCCAGGGGCAGGATCTCCGAGGGCGAGTCCAGCAGCGCGACGCCGCATTGCTTGAGCTTGCTGATGTTCTCTTCTTTGAAGATCAGGTCCCAGCTGTCCACGGGGGCGTTGTCGCCCAGGGCCGCCTTGACCTTGGCTGGGTTGAAGCCGATCAGGATGGTGCCGTACATGTAGGGCACGGCGTATTGATTGCCGGGGTCGTTGGCCTCGATCAGCTTCATCAGTTTGGGGTCAAGATGGTTCCAGTTCGGCAACTGGCTGCGGTCCAGGGGCTGGAACACACCGGCTTCGATCTGCTTGGCCAGAAACACGTTGGAGGGTACCACCACGTCATAGCCGGAGTTGCCGGTGAGCAGTTTGGCTTCCAGGGCTTCGTTGGTGTCGAAGATGTCGTACACCAGCTTGATCGACGGGTGCTGGGCCTTGAAGTCTTCCAGCGCCTTGGGCGTGATGTAGTCGAACCAGTTGTAGACCTTCAGGGTTTTTTCTTCGGCCTGGGCTGCGCCGCTGACAACCACGGCGCACAGGGCGAGCGACTTGAGTATGTTCATTGGGCTGCTTCCTCGAAACCTTCCAGCACGTTGACGGCGTTGATGCCGATTTCCTCCACCGCGTAGCCGCCTTCCATCACGAACAGCGTGGGCTTGCCCAGGCGGGCAATGCGCGCGCCCATGGCCAGGTAGTCCGGGCTGTCGAGCTTGAACTGCGAGATAGGGTCGTCCTTGAACGTGTCCACGCCCAGGGACACCACGATGATATCGGCGGCGTAGCGCTCGATCTCGGCGCAGGCCTGTTCCAGCGCCGCGCTCCAGGCCTGCCAGCCGGACCCGGCCGGCAACGGATAGTTGAAGTTGAAACCAACGCCGGCGCCCTCGCCATGCTCATCGGCGTAGCCAAGGAAGAACGGAAATTCTGCCTCCGGATGGCCGTGGATCGAAGTGAACAGCACGTCGCTGCGCGCGTAAAAAATCGACTGCGTGCCGTTACCGTGGTGGTAGTCCACGTCGAGGATCGCGACCTTTTTGCAGCCTTGATCAAGGAATGCCTGGGCCGCGATGGCCGCGTTGTTGAGGTAGCAATAACCGCCCATCACATCGCTGGCGGCGTGATGCCCCGGCGGGCGGCAAAGGGCGAAGGCACTGTGGGCGCCTTGCGCGATGGCGGCCTGCGCGGTAAGGGCCACTTGCGCCGCGCTGTAGGCCGCTTGCCAGGTGCCGGCGGTGATCGGCGCGCCACCATCGAAACTGTAATAGCCCAATTGGCCGTGCAGGCTGGTGGGAAGCACACGGCGCAACGTACGAGCGGGCCAGGTGTAGGGCAACAGGTCGCCGTCCTGGCCGTACTCGGTCCAGCGTTGCCAGGCGCCTTTGAAGAAGTCGAGATAGTCGCGGCTGTGAATACGTTGCAGCGGCGCCAGGCCGAAGTCCTGAGGGGCCTGCACGGGGCCCAGTTCACGGTCCTTGACCCGTTGCAGCACGTGATCGGCACGCGAGGGCATTTCGAAGCAGGGCATCAGTTGCCCGTCCATCAGTTCACAGCGGCCATGGTGCAGGTGGTGATCGTCCGAGTAGATCGTCAGCATTTGTTGTTCTCCGCAGGCTGTATTCGTGAGTGCAGTCTTGCGGCGCACGCGCTTTATGAGAACGACAGGAGCGGCCAAAAGGAGATAAATATGGCCAAAGTGTGTGTCCGCAATTCGCCCCTTATTGGCGCGTCATGCTCGAAATTGGCTCGGCGTGACGCCGCTCCAGCGCACGAACGCATGCCTGAAGCTCGCCGTTTCGCTGAACCCCAGCGTCTCGGCAATCCGGTGGATCGGCCACAGGTCGTTGGCCAACAACTGTTTGGCGCGTTCGAAGCGCAGCTCATCGAGCAGTTCCTGATAGCTGCAACCCAGGTTGTGCAGGTGCCGGCGCAGGGTGCGCGCCGAACAGTTAATCTGCTGGGCCAGGCCATCGAGCCCAGGTGCGGCGTGCAATTGTGCAGCCAGCAACTGGCGGATTCGCCCCAGCCAGGCCTCGCGCCCGGTGAATTCGGTGTTCTGTTTGCGACAACGTTCGACCATGGCCTGGTGGGTGACCGCGTCGGCCAGGGGCAAAGGTTGGGCGAGCCAGCGTTTATCAAAGGCGAACGCGTTGGCGATCGCCTGAAACTGGAGCGGGCAGTCGAAGCTCTCGGCGTAGCGGGCCTGATAATCCGGCGCCTCGTGCTCGAACCGAGCGCCCAACAACGGCAGGGGATGGCCGAGCAGGTCGTCGCAAATGACCTTCAGTGATCCCAGGCACAGCTCGACATTGAAGGCAGTCAGTGCCGGGTTTTCGCGGTAGTCGCCGGCCGTGAACCAGATGCGTTCGCCGTCTTCGTCCAGGCTCAGTTCAAAGAGTGTTCCCAACAGCGCCGGATACCGCAGGGCCAGGCGCAAAGCGTCACCGAAAGTGGCACTGGTGAGCAGGGCATAGCCCAGTAGGCCGTACGAGGAAACATGCATACGCCGCCCAACGATCAAGCCGATATCACGCTGATGGGCCACGGCATTGGCGCACACTTGCATCTCCTGATGTGTGGCGATACGCGTGTCGGCGCGGCTCAAATCCGCCGCACAGATGCCGCTGCCGGCCAGCAATGCTTCATGGGGCAAGCCTTCGGCCTCGAAGGTACGCAGCACCAGGGACACGGCATTGAGGGTGGTGAGGTGGGAATGCAGCATGGGAACTTCCAGCCAGGGGATGGCTGGAAGTGGAGCAAGTTACATGCCGGTCAGCTCAGCTCGCCGCACAGGTCCAATTCCACCAGGCGGCGGATTTCTTCGCTGTCCAGCCCCGCGCCGATCAAGGCGTTGAGCTTGCCGAAGGCTGCTTCTCGGGTCATGCCGCCGCCGGACAGTACACCCACGCTGCGCAGGCGGCTGCCGGCTTCGTAGACATCCAGTTCCACGCCGCCTTCATGGCATTGGGTGATTGCAACCACTACCACCTCTTGATCCTGCGCACGTTGCAGGCTGGCGAGGAAGGCCGGATTTTCACTTGGCCCGGTGCCGCTGCCGAAGCATTCGAGTACCAATGCCTGGATGCCGCTGTCGATCAATGCATCCAGTTGCGCGGCAGCAATGCCCGGAACGAGCGGCAGGACGCCAACGTTGGCCGGGGCCTTGTCGTTGCGGTAGGCCAGCGCGGCGGGAAGCCTGTCTGCCAGGGCGACACCGCCGTTGCGCTGCAGTGCGGCAAACGGGTTGCGCCCAAAACTGCGAATCTTCGCGCAGCGAGTCGGCGCCATCAGCGCGCCGTGGAAGTACAGGTGCACACCCGGCTTCAGGCCTTCGCCCAAGGCCGTCAACGCACCGCTGACGTTTTCCCAGGCATCGCTGTCGGGCACACCGGCCGGCAGCATCGAACCGGTGAACACCACCGGCGCCGGGAGGCCCAGCAGCTGGAAGCTCATGGCCGCTGCGCTGTAGGCCAGGGTGTCGGTGCCGTGCAGGATCAGTACGGCATCGCAGCCGGCGTCTACCGCCTCGACCACGGCGCTGCGCAGGCGTTGCCAGTAGGCGGGGTTCATGTTGGCGCTGTCGATCAGTGGTGACATTTCCCGGAAGCGCCACGCGGGCAGGTCTGCGTCGGCAAACTGTTCTCGCATACGCACTTCAAAACCAGACGCGGGCGCCAGGCCATTGGCGCTGGCCTGCATGCCGATGGTGCCGCCGGTGTAGAGCACCATGACGTTGTTAGCTGATTGCATCGAAAATCTCCTGAACGAAAAACGCCGCCGGGCCCAGAGCATGCCCAAGGCCGGGCGGCGTGTCATCTAGCCGTGATTAACGTTGCGCTTGAGCGCTCAGTTCAGCTGCCGGAGCCGCCTCGGTTTTCACCGGGTTGGCTGGCCATGCCTTGCGGTCCAGGTCCAGGTCGGGGAACTGGCTGGAGTCGAACACCGGGGTCTTGATGCCCGCTGCGCGCTGGTTGTCGTAGTCATTGAGGATGCGCATGGCAATCTTGAACAGGAACGCCAGGGCAAACAGGTTGACGAACGCGAGCATGGTCATGGTGATGTCGGCGAAGGCGAACACGGTGCTCAGGTTCTCGATCGAGCCCCAGAAAATCAGCACCAGCACCAAGGCGCGATAGCCCATCAGCACCTTGCGGTTATTGCCGACCAGAAAGCGCAGGTTGCTCTCGCCCAGGTAGTAGTTGTACATGATCGAGGTGAACACGAACAACGCCAGGGCCACCGAGATGAACATGCGGCCCCAGTCACCCACCACCGCCGCCAGGGAGTTCTGGGTCAGGGCAATGCCGTCGCCTTCAAAGCCTGGGGTGTAGAAACCCGACAGCAGGATCAGCAACGCAGTACAGGTGCAGATCACGAAGGTGTCGAGGAACACGCTGAACGCTTGCACCACGCCTTGGGCGATAGGGTGTTCTACCGACGCCACTGCCGCCACGTTAGGCGCACTGCCCAAGCCTGCTTCGTTGGCGAACACGCCGCGTTTTACACCCATGATGATCGCGCTGCCCACCAGGCCACCGAAGGCTTGGTCGAGGCCGAACGCGCTCTTGACGATGGTCGCGAGCATGGCCGGTACGTGGTCGAATTGCAGCACGATCACGTACAGGGTCACGGCGATGTACACCAGAGTCTTGACCGGTACCAGCAGGTCGGCAATCGAGGCAATACGCTTGATCCCGCCAATGAACACCAGGCCCAGCAACACCGCCAGCGCCAGGCCGGTGTAGGTGGTGTCGAGGCCAAACGCGTTATTCAACGAGTGTGTTACAGCGTGGGCTTGCAGGCCATTGAAGGCAAAGCCGAAGGTCACCAGCAGCAGGAACGCCATGGCCATCCCCAGCCAGCGTTTCTGCAGGCCGTGCTGGATGTAATACGCCGGGCCGCCACGGTAGGTGCCTTCAGCGTCGGTGCGCTTGTACAACTGGCCGAGGGAGCACTCGATAAAGCTCGAAGACATGCCCACCAGCGCGGTGACCCACATCCAGAACACGGCACCCGGGCCACCCAACGTCACGGCAATGCCGACTCCGGCGATGTTACCGGCACCCACTCGGCCGGCCAGGCTGAGCATCAGCGCCTGGAACGAGCTGAGTTGGCCGGCGCTGCTCTTGAGGCTGTCTTTAAACACCGAGAACATGTGGAAAAAGTGACGCAACTGCACGAAACGCGAGCGGATCGTGAAATAACCGCCGAGCCCGACTATGAGCACGATCAGTACTTTCCCTGAGAGGAAGTCGTTGATGACTTCGAGCATGGAGTGTTCCTCGCTGATTTTTCTAATGGCAAACGCAGGACGGTCCGACGCATCGCTCGGCACCAGGCAGTGCACGACGCTCGATCCCCATCCTTTTGCGGGTGTTGTTATTCATGCGCTTTCGCGTGGTTCCCGGGCCTCGTTACCGACAGCCGCAGACGCGAAGAGGGGCGGCACTATACCTAGGCGAGCGTGATCCGTCTGCACGGGGCGATTAAAGGTTTCAGCGCGGTCGCGCAAGGCGAGGAAGGTTTGCGGTGCGATATTAGATTTTTTATGGGCGTCATGGAGCAACCTCAAGGCAAAAAAAAGGGCCTGAAGAACGAGCCTTCAGGCCCTCAAAAGGTGAGAGGTGTCTAGTCCCTCAACCTGGTGAGCGGTGCAACAAACGCTTAGGCCTTCAGCGGGACCAAACGTGGGGCAATCATGTTTTCCGGGCGCAGGATGTCGTCGAGCATGGCGTCGTCGAGCAAGCCTTCTTCACGCACCAGTTCCAGCACGCCGCGCCCGCTTTCCAGAGCGATACGCGCAATGCGGGTGGCGTTTTCATAGCCGATGTACGGGTTCAGCGCGGTAACCAGGCCGATGGAATGCTCCACCAGTTCGCGGCAGCGCGCTTCGTTGGCGGTGATGCCGACGATGCAGTGCTCGCGCAGCATGTCCATGGCGCGTTGCAGCAGGCGGATCGAGTCGAAGATCTTGAAGGCGATCAGCGGCTCCATCACGTTCAACTGCAGTTGGCCGCCTTCGGCTGCCATGGTCAGGGCCAGGTCGTTACCGATGACCTGGAACGCTACCTGGTTGACCGCTTCCGGGATTACCGGGTTGACCTTGCCGGGCATGATCGAGCTGCCTGGCTGGCGAGCCGGCAGGTTGATCTCGTTGATGCCGGTGCGTGGGCCGCTGGACAGCAGGCGCAGGTCGTTGCAGATCTTCGACAGCTTCACGGCAGTACGCTTGAGCATGCCGGAGAACAGTACAAAGGCGCCCATGTCGGAGGTGGCTTCGATCAAGTCGGCCGCCGGTACCAGCGGCTGGCCGCTGATGGTGGCCAGGCGTTGTACGGCCAGGGCCTGGTAGCGTGGGTCGGCGTTTATGCCGGTACCGATGGCGGTGCCGCCCAGGTTCACTTCGGTCAGCAGCTCCGGTGCCAGGGTTTTCAGGCGGGCCAGGTCTTCACCCAAAGTAGTGGCGAAGGCGCGGAATTCCTGGCCGAGGGTCATCGGCACGGCGTCTTGCAACTGGGTGCGGCCCATTTTCAGCACATGGCTGAACTCGGCGCCTTTGGCGGCGAACGCCTGGATCAGGCTGTCGAGGCTGGCCAGCAGCGCGTCATGGCCCAACAGCAGACCCAGGCGGATCGCGGTCGGGTAGGCGTCGTTGGTCGACTGCGCCATGTTCACGTCGTTGTTGGGGTGCAGGTACTGGTATTCGCCTTTCTGGTGACCCATGGCCTCCAGCGCGATGTTGGCGATGACTTCGTTGGCATTCATGTTGGTTGAAGTGCCGGCGCCGCCTTGAATCATGTCCACCACGAACTCTTCGTGGAAATCGCCGCGGATCAGACGCGCACAGGCTTCGCTGATGGCAGCGTGCTTGGCTTCGCTGAGCTGGCCCAACTCGCGGTTGGCGTCAGCGGCCGCTTGCTTGACCATTGCCAGACCGACCACCAATTTCGGGTAATGCGAAATCGGAACGCCCGAGAGGCGGAAGTTATTCACCGCTCGCAGGGTCTGGATGCCGTAATACGCTTGAGCCGGTACTTCGAGTACGCCAAGCAGGTCTTTTTCGGTACGGAATGATGCAGCAGAGGACATGACGGAAATCATCTCAATATGGACCCGGAGCTGGCCGGAACGCTGCGAATGCTAGGCTTGTAGAACTTTTTGGGCCAATGCTGTTAAACACTGGCCTATGCACAAACGGCATAATGTGGATGTGACCCGGTTATCTTGGCGGGCGTGTGTGCCAAAATGGTGCATTCCGTGGGAGGCAGTGATGAACCTTGAGAGCAAGTGGTTGGAAGACTTCAGCGCCCTGGCGGCGACGCGTAGTTTTTCCCAGGCGGCTGAGCGGCGCTTTGTCACCCAGCCGGCGTTCAGTCGGCGTATCCGCAGCCTGGAAGCCGCGTTGGGGCTGACGTTGGTCAACCGTTCACGCACGCCGGTGGAACTGACAGCGGCCGGGCAGTTGTTCCTGGTGACGGCGCGCACCGTGGTCGAACAGCTCGGTGAAGTACTGCGCCATTTGCATCACCTGGAAGGCGGGCAGGGCGAAGTGATGCAAGTGGCGGCCGCCCACTCCCTGGCCTTGGGGTTCTTCCCGCGCTGGATCGCGCAGTTGCGCAACGAGGGCTTGAATATCGCCACGCGGCTGGTGGCCACCAACGTCGGCGACGCCGTGCACGCCCTGCGCGAAGGCGGTTGCGACTTGATGCTGGCGTTCTACGACCCGGACGCGGCGATGCAAATGGACGCCGAAATTTTCCCGTCGCTGCACCTGGGCAACACCGAAATGCTCCCGGTGTGCGCCGCCGATGCCGAGGGCAAGCCGCTGTTCGACCTGGAGGGCGAGGGCAGCGTGCCGCTGCTGGCCTACAGCGCCGGCGCGTTCCTTGGCCGCTCGGTGAATTTGCTGCTGCGCCAGAGGGCTCTGCGCTTTACCACCATCTATGAAACCGCCATGGCCGACAGCCTCAAGAGCATGGCGCTCGAAGGCTTGGGAATCGCCTGGGTACCGCAGTTGAGCGTACGTGCAGAGTTGGCGCGCGGCGAACTGGTGGTGTGCGGCGGGCCGCAATGGCATGTGCCACTGGAGATTCGCTTGTATCGCTGCGCGTTGGTGCGCAAGGCGAATGTGCGGTTGTTGTGGAGGAAGCTTGAAGGTGGGGCGGCGCAAAGCGCTTGAGCCCAGCGCAGAACACATGTGGGAGCTGGCTTGCCTGCGATAGCGGTGTGTCAGCCAACCTATTTTGCGCTGATCCACTGCTATCGCAGGCAAGCCAGCTCCCACAGGATTTCGTGGTGTTTTCGCTGACTCTTAAGTCAATAAAACCGCCACTTTGCGCCGCTAGACAGATGGTCATCCCAGGGGCTGTTTATCTGGATTATTACGGTATACTGCGCGGCCTTCGGCCGGTCCAACCGGCCTTAATTCGTACACCAAGCCACGCCGGTCTCCCGCGTGGCTTGTTGTTTTTTGACGCGCCTGCGGGCGCCCAGAGAGAAGAGGCACGACGATGAGTGCATTGGTTGGCGTGATCATGGGCTCCAAGTCCGATTGGTCCACCCTTAGCCACACCGCCGATATGCTGGAAAAACTCGGCATTCCGTACGAAGTGAAGGTGGTCTCCGCCCACCGCACCCCGGATTTGTTGTTCCAGTATGCCGATGAAGCAGAATCCCGTGGCATCGAGGTGATCATCGCCGGTGCCGGCGGCGCCGCGCACTTGCCTGGCATGTGCGCGGCCAAGACTCACCTGCCCGTGCTTGGCGTGCCGGTGCAGTCGTCGATGCTCTCGGGCGTGGATTCGCTGTTGTCCATCGTGCAGATGCCGGCTGGCATTCCGGTGGCAACCCTGGCAATCGGCAAGGCCGGCGCGATCAACGCAGCCTTGCTGTCCGCCAGCATCCTGGGCGCCAAGCACCCGCAGTTTCATGCGGTGCTGAAAAAATTCCGTGCTGAGCAGACAGACAGCGTGCTGGACAATCCAGACCCACGCATCGCCTGAGGTTGTTATTGATGAAAATCGGTGTAATCGGTGGGGGCCAACTGGGCCGCATGCTGGCTTTGGCGGGTACGCCGCTGGGGATGAACTTCGCTTTCCTGGACCCGGCGCCGGACGCCTGCGCTGCGGCCCTGGGTGAACACCTGCGCGCTGACTACAGCGACCCGGACCACCTGCGCCAACTGGCCGATGAAGTCGACCTGGTGACCTTCGAATTCGAAAGCGTCCCGGCCGAAACCGTGGCCTTCCTGTCGCAGTTCGTGCCGGTGTACCCGAGCGCCGAAGCCTTGCGTATCGCTCGCGACCGCTGGTTCGAAAAGAGCATGTTCAAGGACCTGGGCATTCCGACGCCGGCCTTCGCCGACATCCAGTCCCAGGCGGACCTGGACGCCGCGGTCGCCAGCATCGGCCTGCCGGCGGTGTTGAAAACCCGCACCCTGGGTTACGACGGCAAGGGTCAGAAAGTCCTGCGTACCGCGGCCGATGTGGTCGGCACTTTTGCCGAGCTGGGCAGCGTTGCCTGCCTGCTGGAAGGCTTCGTGCCGTTCACTGGCGAAGTCTCGCTGATTGCCGTACGCGCCCGTGATGGCGAAACCCGCTTTTACCCGTTGGTGCACAACACTCACGTCAACGGCATCCTGAAAGTGTCGGTAGCCAGCACTGACCACCCGCTGCAGGCCCTGGCCGAAGACTATTCCAGCCGTGTGCTCAAGCAGCTGGATTATGTCGGCGTGATGGCGTTCGAGTTCTTTGAAGTCGACGGTGGCCTCAAGGCCAATGAAATCGCCCCGCGCGTTCACAACTCCGGACACTGGACCACTGAAGGCGCCGAGTGCAGCCAGTTCGAAAACCACCTGCGGGCGGTGGCGGGCTTGCCGTTGGGCTCCACGGCCAAGGTCGGCGAGAGCGCCATGCTCAACTTCATCGGCTCTGTACCGCCGGTGGAGCGTGTGATGGCGATCGACGATTGCCACGTGCACCACTACGGCAAGGCCTTCAAGGCCGGGCGCAAGGTCGGCCACGCCAACCTGCGCTGCAAGGATCGTGCGACGTTGCAAGCGCAGATTCTCAAGGTTGAAGCGCTGATCGCCGAACAATAAGCCTGGCCACGGCGGGAACCATTGGGGTTCTGCGTCTCTCTGATTGCAGGATGCCAAAGCCTGACTAGGCTTTGGCATGACTCATACCAATCAGAGGGAAATGCCATGGGTATCATCGGAACCATCTTTATCGGCTTGATCGTCGGCCTCCTGGCGCGCTTCCTCAAGCCTGGCGACGACAGCATGGGCTGGATCATGACCATCCTGCTGGGTATCGCCGGTTCCCTGGCCGCGACCTACGGCGGTCAGGCCCTGGGGATCTACCAGGCAGGCCAGGGCGCAGGTTTCATCGGCGCGCTGGTGGGTGCCATCGTGTTGCTGGTGATCTACGGCCTGATCAAAAAGAAGTAATCAGCCGACAAAGTCCTCTGCGCTGCGCAGGCGCAGAGGGCTAGAATGCTCGGCACTTGTATTTGCCGAGCCTCTCCATGCGCCGTCTTCTGTTAACGCTTCTTCTGCTGGGCTCTGGCCTGGCGCACGCTGGCGAACTGCCGGAAACCGACTGGCTGGACCTGATGCCGCTGTCGGATCAGAAAGCTCTCGAAGCCATGCCCGAGATCGACCATAACTCTCCCGAAGCTCAAGGCACGTTCACCGAAAAGGGTGGCTTGAAGCAGAGCAAGGGCCTGCCTGCGGTGATGTATTCCACCAAGACCGTCGCAGCCATGAACGGCAAGAATATCCGCATTGGCGGCTATCCGGTGCCGCTTGAAACGGACGCCAAGGGCCGCAGCACATTGTTCTTCCTGGTGCCTTACCCGGGCGCCTGCATACACGTGCCGCCACCGCCGCCTAATCAACTGGTGCTGGTGCGCTATCCCAAGGGGCTGAAGCTGGATGATATCTACACGCCGCTGTGGGTCACGGGCACGTTGAAGGTGGAGAAGGTCAATAACGACTTGGCGGATGCCGCGTATGCGCTGGAGGCCGGGAAGGTTCGGGTGGTGCAGGAGTCTGATCTCTAAAGCCCAAAGCATAACCCCTGTGGGAGCTGGCTTGCCTGCGATAGCAGCGCCTCGGTGTTCCTGACACATCGAGTTGTCTGCATCGCAGGCAAGCCAGCTCCCACATTGGGTTGGGTTTACAAGGCCAGGGCCGTGATGCTCACGCCCAAGGTGTGGCTTTCCCCGGGCGCCAGGTTCACCACATCGTCCAGCACGTTGGCCGTCTCGATGCACAACATACCCTGCCAGCCGTCATCGGCCATATCGTCGAAAGCCTTGGCGCGTTCGGTCCAGGGGTTCCAGACCACGGTGGATTTCGAGCCTTCGCTGGTGAGCTGGATACGGCGCTGCCAATCGCTATCGACGATATTCAGCTGTGCCGGCGTATTCAGGTAAATGCGGTCTGTTTCGGCGCTGAAGTGCAGCAGCCCGGCTTGTTGTTTCTCGGCCCACCCGTCGGCGGTATCGATGTAAGCCACGCCATCCAGGCCCTCGACCTGAACCTTGCGCACATCGCTCACGGCGAAGTAGGTGTGCAATGCCTGGCTGAGGGTCACGATGTCGGCGCCGCGGTTGTGGCTGGTCAGGCGGATGTGCAGTTGGTCATCCAACAGCAGGCTCAGCGTCAGGTCTACCTGATGGGGCCAGCCTGGAAAGCCGCCAGCCGGCACCGGCAATACCAGGTCCACTCGCAGCGTCTGGCCGTCGAGTTCGGTGGTGGCCAATTCCCAGCGGGCGGTGCGCACAAAACCGTGGGCGCCGGCAGGCTGATTACTCTGGCGCATGGCTTTGACACTTTGCGGGTTGCGGTCGAACACCCCGAACCACGGCCAGCACACCGGTACGCCAGTACGAATGCCTTTGCCCTGCTTGAACACGGCCTCAGGGTTCGGCCAGATCAGCGGCTGTTCGCCCTCGCGCTGGTAACTGAAGATATGCGCACCCTGGTGGGCCACCATCAACTCGGCGCCGTTGTGGCGGATGCGCCAGCAGTCCAGCTCGTCGATTTTTACCGTCTCAACGTGGGGCGTAGGCATGACAAAGCTCTCTTAGTGGCAGGCAATGGGGCAATTGACCGTTAAAACCCGGCGAGGTTTAACGCGCCCGTGACGGTACCGAGCGCGTGCGGCCGCTGCCATCGATGGCGACGAACACAAATACGGCTTCGGTCACCTTGCGCCATTCGCTGGACAACGGATCGTCGCTCCACACTTCGACCATCATCTGGATCGAGCTGCGGCCGATTTCCAGGGCCTGGGTATAGAAGGAAAGCTGCGCGCCCACGGCTACCGGCACCAGGAACGCCATGCGATCAATGGCCACGGTGGCCACGCGCCCACCGGCGACCTTGCTGGCCATTGCCGTGCCGGCCAGGTCCATCTGCGCGACCAGCCAGCCGCCGAAGATATCGCCAAAACCGTTGGTTTCACGCGGAAGCGCGGTGATTTGCAGGGCGAGATCGCCTTGCGGGATAGGATCTTCTTGTTCGAGTTCGATCATGCCGAGGGTGCCTCTGACCCGTGACGCTTCATGGGTATTTCAAGTGGATAGCCGTCTTCTCAGAAAAACGTTTCAGCACCAACATACACCGCTCGATGCGTTTCTCGTAAGGCGAACTAAAGGGAAACTCTGCCAAATCGGCTGGATGGTACCCAACAGCGTTTTGGCACAGCAGCCCCTCAAGACAGCGGGTCTGGCGCTTGCACCGGCGAGTATATCGAGACCCTGGCGCCACGACGACCTTCCGACGCTCATTTGGTCGGTAAATAGACGCTGTATTGGGGCTTTTGCGCGCAACTGTGCTCCTGGCGCTGTGCTTTTTCAGGCGATTTGCTATCTTGCCAAACCCGCCGCAAGTCACGGGCGTGCAGTCCTTTACGATGATTACTATAAGAGAAGCCTCGCCATGTCCTCCGTGCCTGCAAGCAGTGCGCAACCCTCGCGCCCGCTGACCCGCAACGACTACAAAACCCTGTCGCTGTCTGCCTTGGGCGGGGCGCTGGAGTTCTACGACTTCATCATCTTTGTGTTTTTCGCCACCGTGGTCGGGAAACTGTTCTTCCCCGTCGACATGCCCGAATGGCTGCGCATGATGCAGACCTTCGGCATCTTCGCCGCCGGCTACCTGGCCCGCCCCTTGGGCGGCATCATCATGGCGCACTTTGGTGACCTGCTGGGCCGCAAGAAAATGTTCACCCTGAGCATCTTCATGATGGCCGTGCCCACCCTGATCATGGGCTTGCTTCCGACCTACGCGCAGATCGGCCTGTGGGCGCCGGTCCTGTTGCTGCTGATGCGCATCATCCAGGGCGCTGCGATTGGCGGCGAAGTACCGGGCGCCTGGGTGTTCGTCTCCGAGCACGTGCCGCCGCGCCACATCGGCTATGCCTGCGGCACCCTGACCAGCGGCCTCACCGCCGG
This sequence comes from Pseudomonas sp. BTN1, assembly GCF_001907715.1. Taxonomy (NCBI): domain Bacteria; kingdom Pseudomonadati; phylum Pseudomonadota; class Gammaproteobacteria; order Pseudomonadales; family Pseudomonadaceae; genus Pseudomonas; species Pseudomonas sp. BTN1. The sequence continues at coordinate 225,235 of NZ_MPBM01000019.1, forward strand.
TATTCTGCTGGGCTCGTTGGTGGCTACCGCCATCAATAGCGCCTATACACCGGAACAGGTCTCTGATTACGCCTGGCGGATTCCTTTCCTGCTCGGCGGCGTATTCGGCCTGCTGTCGGTGTACCTGCGTCGTTGGCTGCATGAAACCCCGATCTTCGCCGAGATGCAGCAACGCAAGAGCCTGGCCGCTGAACTGCCCTTGCGCGCCGTATTGCGCGATCACCGTGGCGCCATTGTGCTGTCGATGCTGTTGACCTGGCTGCTGTCGGCCGGCGTGGTGGTAGTCATCCTGATGACCCCGACCGTGCTGCAAACCATCTACCACTTCAGCCCTACGGTTGCGCTGCAAGCCAATAGTCTGGCGATCGTGACCCTGAGCCTGGGTTGCATCGCCGCAGGTGCGCTGGCCGACCGTTTTGGTGCCGGTCGCGTGCTGGTCACCGGTTGCGCACTGCTGCTGGCGACCTCCTGGACGCTGTATCACAGCCTGATGGCGCATCCCGACTGGCTGTTCCCCTTGTATGCCCTGACCGGCCTGTTTGTCGGCACCATCGGCGTAGTGCCCTACGTGATGGTCAAAGCCTTCCCGCCGGTGGTGCGCTTCAGCGGCCTGTCGTTCTCCTACAACGTTGCTTATGCCGTGTTCGGCGGGTTGACGCCCTTGGCGGTGTCGCTGCTGATGAAGGAGAGCCCGATGGGCCCGGCTTATTATGTAGCCGTGCTGTGCGTGATGGGGATGCTGGTGGGCGGGTATCTGTGGAAACGCGGTCGCTGAAGCGGGCACACTCAGATAGTGGCCTTTCATCTAATTGTCATATTTCAGACATAGAGTGTTCACACGGCCTGCCGATACTTGGCCCCGATCCAATTATCCCTATCTGCTAGGAGCAAGGCATGAAACTGAAACGTTTGATGGCGGCAATGACGTTTGTCGCTGCTGGCGTTGCGACCGCCAACGCGGTGGCCGCTGGTGTTGATCCGGCAATCCCGGCTTACGTCAAGACCACTGGTGTGTCGGGCAACCTGTCCAGCGTCGGTTCCGATACCCTGGCTAACCTGATGACCCTGTGGGCCGAGGGTTACAAAAAGGAATACCCGAACGTCAACATCCAGATTCAAGCTGCCGGCTCCGCTACTGCGCCACCTGCGCTGACTGAAGGCACCTCCAACCTGGGCCCGATGAGCCGCAAGATGAAGGACACGGAACTGGCGGCCTTCGAGCAGAAGTACGGCTACAAGCCAACGGCAATCCCGGTTGCCGTGGATGCCCTGGCGGTATTTGTGCACAAGGACAACCCGATCCAGCACCTGACCATGGAACAGGTCGATGCGATCTTCTCGTCGACGCGTCTGTGCGGCGCCAAAGCCGATGTGAAAACCTGGGGTGACCTGGGCGTGACCGGCGACCTGGCCAACAAGCCAGTGCAACTGTTCGGGCGTAACTCGGTATCCGGCACCTACGGCTACTTCAAGGAAGAAGCCCTGTGCAAAGGTGACTACAAGCCAAACGTGAACGAACAACCGGGCTCGGCTTCGGTCGTGCAGTCGATCAGCTCCTCGCTGAACGGCATCGGTTACTCGGGTATCGGCTACAAGACCGCCAGCGTGAAGACCGTGCCACTGGCCAAGAAAGGCAGCACTGACTACATCGAAGACTCTGAAGAAAACGCCCTGAACGGCAAGTATCCGCTGTCGCGTTTCCTCTACGTGTATGTCAACAAAGCCCCGAACAAGCCACTGGCGCCGCTGGAAGCTGAGTTCGTGAAACTGGTGCTGTCCAAGCAGGGCCAGGAAGTGGTGGTCAAAGACGGCTACATCCCGCTGCCAGCCAAAGTCGCCGCCAAGGCCCTGGCTGACCTGGGTCTGAAAGAAGGCAACTAAGCCTGCGATACCCGGTGTAATACCGGGCCCCTGTGGGAGCGGGCTTGCTCGCGAAGGCGTCGTGTCAGTCGCCCGATGTGTTGAATGACACACCGCTTTCGCGAGCAAGCCCGCTCCCACACAAGCCCGGTTACATCCCTAATTTTTATCCGCTGCCAGCCCTGCTTCGCGGCGGATTTGTTGCGTCACTGCACTGTCATCTTTCTGTCATACAGGATCGCTAGGGTGTGCGCATGAATGATCTGGCCAATTCCACCATGACGACGACTTCCCCTCCCAAGCGCATTGATTTCAATACGCCTGAGCTGCAACGCAAGCGCCGAATCCGCGCGCTCAAGGATCGCTTCACCCGTTGGTATGTGCTGGTCGGCGGCCTCGCCGTGCTGGCCGCCATTACCCTGATCTTCTTCTTCCTCGCCTATGTGGTTGCGCCGTTGTTCCAAGGCGCCTCGTTGACCAAGGAAGACGCGTTGACGCCCGCTTGGATGCAGGACGCCGGCAAGCCGTTGATGATCTCCCTCGAAGAACAGAACCAGGTCGCCATGCGGGTTTCCGACAAGGGCCAGGCGCTGTTCTTTGCCGTGGACACCGGTGCCGAGCTCAAGCGTGTCGACCTGCCGATTCCGGCCGGTACCAGTGTTGCTTCCATTGGTGAAGATCAGCCGGGCAGCCCGCTGGTGATTCTCGGCTTGTCCAATGGCCAGTCTTTAGTGTTCCGCCACACCTATAAGGTGTCGTACCCCGACGGCAAGAAAACCATCACCCCAGCGATCGAGTACCCCTACGGCGAAACGCCGATCGTGCTGGATGACGCCGGTCGCCCGCTGGAGCACGTCGCGCTCAACGCCACCGACACCTCCCTGGTGGTGGCAGGTTCCGCCGGTTCGCACTTGAACGTGCTGACCCTGAGCCGCGAAGAAAACATGATGACCGGTGAGGTCACCAGCGAGCAGAAGCGTGTCGAGCTGCCGCAGATGACCGAGCCGGTGAAGGCGATCTTCATCGACCCACGCCAGCAGTGGCTGTACGTGATCAACGGCCGTGCCCTGGCCGACGTGTTCAGCCTGCGCGACAAGAGCCTCAACGGGCGCTACAAGCTGCTGGAAGACGCCGACACGGAAATCACCGCCAGCACCCAGTTGGTCGGCGGCATCTCGCTGATCCTGGGTAACTCCAAAGGCGGCCTGGCCCAGTGGTTCATGGCCCGTGACCCGGATGGCGAGCAACGCCTGAAGCAGATCCGCACCTTCCAGATGGGCACTGCACCCATCGTCGAAATCAGCGCTGAAGAGCGCCGCAAAGGCTTCACCGCCCTGGATGCTGCTGGCCAGTTCGGCGTGTTCCACAGCACCGCTCATCGCACCTTGCTGGTGGACCCGGTGGTCGACGGTCAGGGTCTGTTCGGCATGTCGCCACGGGCCAACCGTGTGATCGTCGAGGCGGGTGGCAAGCTGCAACCGTTGTTGCTCGACAACCCGCACCCGGAAGTGTCGTGGAGCGCGTTGTGGAGCAAGGTCTGGTACGAGAACTACGACGAGCCTAAATACGTCTGGCAATCCACGGCCGCCAACACCGATTTTGAACCCAAGATGAGCCTGGCCCCGCTGACCTTCGGCACCTTGAAGGCCGCGTTCTACGCCATGTTGCTGGCGGCGCCACTGGCGGTTGCTGCAGCGATCTACACCGCTTACTTCATGGCGCCGAGCCTGCGCCGCAAGGTCAAGCCGGTGATCGAACTGATGGAAGCCATGCCGACGGTGATCCTCGGATTCTTCGCCGGCCTGTTCCTGGCGCCGTATGTGGAAGGGCATCTGCCGGGCATTTTCAGCCTGTTGATGCTGTTGCCGATTGGCATCCTGGTCGCCGGCTTTGTCTTCAGCCGCTTGCCTGAGTCGATCCGCCTGCGCGTTCCCGATGGCTGGGAAAGCGCGATCCTGATTCCGGTGATCCTGTTCGTGGGTTGGCTCTCGCTGTACATGAGCCCGTACCTGGAAACCTGGTTTTTCGGCGGTGACATGCGCATGTGGATCTCCCACGATCTGGGCATTACCTACGACCAGCGCAACGCGTTGGTGGTCGGCCTGGCCATGGGTTTTGCCGTGATCCCGAACATCTACTCCATCGCCGAAGACGCCGTGTTCAGCGTGCCACGCGGCCTGACCCTGGGGTCCCTGGCACTGGGCGCCACGCCGTGGCAGACCATGACCCGCGTGGTCATCCTCACCGCCAGCCCGGGCATCTTCTCGGCGCTGATGATCGGCATGGGCCGCGCCGTGGGCGAGACTATGATCGTGCTGATGGCCACCGGTAACACCCCGGTGATGGAGATGAACCTGTTCGAGGGCCTGCGCACCCTGGCGGCCAACGTTGCGGTGGAGATGCCCGAGTCGGAAGTGGGCGGCAGTCATTACCGCGTGCTGTTCCTCTCGGCGCTGGTGCTGCTGTTGTTCACCTTCATCATGAACACCCTCGCCGAGCTGATTCGTCAGCGTCTGCGCAAGAAATACTCGTCGCTTTAAGAAAGGTAGAAGTCTGTGAAACAGAACTCCCTGAATGGATGGTTCAAGAGCGGCGCCCCCGGCGTCTGGATCAGCGGTGGCGCGGTGTCCATCGCGGTCATCATGACCATTGGTTTGCTGGCTGTGATTGCGGTGCGGGGCCTGGGCCATTTCTGGCCGGCCGACCTGATCCAGGCCAACTATAACGTGCCAGGCCAGGCCAACCACATCGTCATCGGCGAAGTGGTCCAGAAAGAAGAAGTGCCGCGTGAGCGTCTGAAAAGCGCGGGCCTGCCAGTGCCGGACCAAGGCCCGGAATTCATGACCCGTGAGCTGATCAAGGTCGGCAACCGCGATTTGAACGGCAACGACTTCACCTGGATCGTCGGCGAATGGTTGAAGGACCAGACCAAACCGACCAACCTGATGGCCATTGAGCGCCGTGAATGGGGCAATTTCTACGGCACCCTGGTCAACGTCAAGCAGGACGGCAAGGTGATTGCCGAAGGCGAGGCCGCGTGGCCGGAGCTGCAAGCTCGCGTGGACCGCGTGAACAAGCTGGCCGCTCAGCTCAAGAGCCTGGAAAAAACCGATATTGGCGCGATCAACGCAGGGCTGGAGCGCATCCGCCTGCACGGTCGCAAACTGGAACTGGAAGGCAAGCTCGACGCTGCCGCCCAGGCCGACATGGACGCCGACCGCGCCGAGCTGAATGCGCGCTACCAGGACATCGAAGCGCGCCTGGCCGACCTGCATGCCCAATTCAACCGCGATGCCCTGACGGCGCGTGACGGCAACGGCAAGGAAGTGGAAATCGGCATCGGCAAAGTGGTGCACGCCTACCAGCCGAACGCCATGGGCACGATGACCAAGATCGGTTTCTACTTCAGCAAGGTCTGGGAATTCCTCAGCGATGACCCACGGGAAGCCAACACCGAAGGCGGGATCTTCCCGGCCATCTTCGGCACCGTGATGATGACCCTGATCATGGCAATGATCGTGACCCCGTTTGGCGTACTGGCCGCGGTGTACCTGCGTGAATACGCCAAGCAGAACACCCTGACGCGCATCATCCGCATCGCCGTGAACAACCTGGCCGGTGTACCGGCCATCGTCTACGGCGTGTTCGGCCTTGGCTTCTTCGTGTATGTATTGGGGGGCTCGGTCGATCGTCTGTTCTTCGCTGAAGCGCTGCCTGCGCCGACCTTCGGTACGCCGGGGCTGCTCTGGGCTTCGCTGACCCTGGCGCTGCTGGCGGTGCCTGTGGTGATCGTGGCCACCGAAGAAGGCTTGGCGCGGATTCCTCGCACCGTGCGTGAAGGCTCCCTGGCGCTCGGCGCGACCAAGGCGGAAACGTTGTGGAAGATCGTGCTGCCAATGGCCAGCCCGGCCATGATGACCGGCATGATCCTCGCCGTGGCCCGCGCCGCCGGTGAAGTGGCGCCGCTGATGCTGGTGGGTGTGGTGAAACTGGCACCGTCGCTGCCGCTGGATGGCAACTATCCGTACCTGCATCTGGACCAGAAGATCATGCACCTGGGCTTCCATATTTATGACGTCGGCTTCCAGAGCCCCAACGTCGAAGCCGCACGGCCGTTGGTGTACGCCACCGCCTTGCTGCTGGTACTGGTGATCGCCACGCTCAACCTGTCGGCGGTGTGGATTCGTAACCACCTGCGCGAAAAATACAAAGCGCTGGACAGCTGACACGGTCCAATGTGGGAGCTGGCTTGCCTGCGATGCAGACGACGCGCTGTATCAGTAAGACCGCAGTGATGCCATCGCAGGCAAGCCAGCTCCCACAGACACAGAATTTGAGTAAGCCGCCCCGGCGGTTCAACGAATGAATTGGTAGCACAGGGAGCATCCCATGCAACACGAAACCCAATCCCACGGCATCAACATGTCTGCCCTGGGTCGCGACAAGCAGAGCCTGAGCCTGGCCCAGGAAACCGTGGCCATCGAAGTACCGGGCCTGAGTCTGTACTACGGTGACAAGCAGGCGCTGTTCGACGTCAGCATGAACATCCCAAAACAGCGTGTGACCGCCTTTATCGGCCCGTCGGGCTGCGGCAAGTCGACGTTGTTGCGTACCTTCAACCGCATGAATGACCTGGTGGACGGTTGCCGTGTGGAAGGCGCGATCAACCTCTACGGCACCAATATCTACCGCAAGGGCGAGGACGTGGCCGAGCTGCGTCGCCGCGTGGGCATGGTGTTCCAGAAGCCCAACCCGTTCCCCAAGACCATCTACGAAAACGTGGTCTACGGCCTGCGTATCCAGGGTATCAACAAGAAACGCATCCTCGATGAAGCCGTTGAGTGGGCGCTCAAGGGCGCGGCATTGTGGGACGAGGTCAAGGACCGCCTGCACGAATCGGCACTCGGCTTGTCCGGCGGCCAGCAGCAGCGTCTGGTGATCGCCCGTACCATCGCCGTAGAGCCGGAAGTGCTGCTGCTCGACGAACCGTGCTCGGCCCTCGACCCGATCTCCACCCTGAAAGTCGAAGAGCTGATCTACGAGCTCAAGTCCAAGTTCACCATCGTCATCGTGACCCACAACATGCAACAGGCGGCGCGGGTTTCCGACTACACCGCGTTTATGTACATGGGCAAGCTGGTGGAGTTCGGCGACACCGACACCCTGTTCACCAATCCGGCGAAGAAGCAGACCGAAGACTACATCACCGGTCGCTACGGCTAGGAAGCTGTGGTTCTGATTGCACTGACGCTGCGGTTTTCCGCACCTTACCGGACGCTCCAAGGACGCCAACATGATTAGCAAAGAAGGCCTTACCCACCACATCTCCGCGCAGTTCAATGCCGAGCTTGAGGAAGTGCGCAGCCACCTCCTGGCGATGGGCGGGCTGGTGGAGAAGCAAGTCAATGATGCGGTCACCGCGCTGATCGAGGCCGACTCGGGCCTGGCTCAGCAGGTGCGTGAGATTGACGAGCAGATCAACCAGATGGAACGCAATATCGACGAGGAGTGCCTGCGCATTCTTGCCCGCCGCCAGCCAGCGGCCTCGGACCTGCGTTTGATCATCAGCATTTCCAAGTCGGTGATCGACCTGGAACGCATCGGTGATGAAGCCACCAAGATTGCCCGCCGCGCCATCCAGCTGTGCGAAGAGGGTGAAGCCCCCCGTGGCTACGTGGAGGTGCGCCATATCGGCGATCAGGTGCGCAACATGGTGCGCGATGCCCTCGACGCCTTCGCCCGCTTTGACGCCGAACTGGCGTTGTCGGTGGCCCAGTACGACAAGATCATCGACCGCGAATACAAGACCGCGCTGCGCGAGTTGGCCACTTACATGATGGAAGACCCGCGCTCGATCTCGCGGGTCTTGAACATTATCTGGGTGCTGCGTTCCCTGGAGCGTATCGGCGACCACGCGCGCAATATCTCGGAATTGGTGATTTATCTGGTGCGCGGCACCGATGTGCGGCACATGGGCCTCAAGCGCATGAAAGCCGAAGTTGAAGGGACTGCTGATCTAATCCCTAATGTTTCGGGCGAATCTGACGATAAGTAAGGTTGCCCGAGAAATTAACGCCCGGCCTCTGGCCGGGCGTTTTCGTTTGTGGCATCTGAATTTTTTGCACAGCAGGCGCCATAAAGTCCTTCTGTGACCCGCGAGTTTTGGCAAAATGCCATCAGTCAGGCGTTTTGCAGACGTTTTTATAGGATGAAGGGTCGATGAGTAAAGTCAGTGTGTTGGTGGTGGATGACGCCTCGTTTATTCGCGACCTGGTGAAGAAGTGCCTGCGCAATTACTTCCCCGGAATCAAGATCGAAGATGCGGTGAACGGCAAAAAGGCGCAATCCATCCTGATGCGCGAAACCTTCGACCTGGTGCTGTGTGACTGGGAAATGCCGGAAATGTCCGGTATTGAGCTGTTGACCTGGTGCCGCGAGCAAGCGCACCTGAAGGCCATGCCGTTCGTGATGGTGACCAGCCGTGGCGACAAGGAAAACGTGGTGCAGGCCATCCAGGCCGGCGTTTCCGGCTACGTGAGCAAGCCGTTCACCAACGAGCAGTTGCTGAACAAGGTCAAGCAAGCCCTGCACAAGATCGGTCGCCTCGATGCGCTGATTGCCAGCGCGCCGACCAAGATGAACTCAGCCTTTGGCAACGACTCCCTGAGCGCCCTGACCGGCGGCAAACCCGAAGCGGTCAAGCCGGCCCCGGTGGCGGCGCCCAGCAAAGGTTTGCTCAATACACCGCCAATCAAGGCCCCCGCCGCAGCGGCGCCGGCTGGCAGTCGCGGTCAGGGCCAGTTGCGCCTCGCAAGCGGCACCCAGCAATGCGTGATCAAGGCCCTGAGCATCAAGGAAGCGTTGCTGGTGGTAAAGCGTGGCGAGGTCCTGCCTCAGGTGCTGGAAAGCGCCGTGCTCGACCTTGAACAGGGCGACAACGCCGAAGTCGCACGGCTCAACGGCTACCTACACGCCATCGTCGCCTACGAGCCCAAGCCCGACAGCGACTGGTTGCAACTGACCTTCCGCTTTATCGACCAGGATGCGCAGAAGCTGGACTACATTTCCCGCCTGATCGCCCGTGGCACGGCGCAGAAGCATTTCGTGCCGGGTGCGTGATCTACAGAGCAACGCCTAAGCAATGTGGGAGCGGGCTTGCCCGCGATAGCAATCTATCAGTCAACAATGCGCTGGCTGACCCACCGCTATCGCGGGCAAGCCCGCTCCCACACACAGCACTGCGCTTGCAGTCAGTCCAGCAGCAAGACCTTGGCCAACACGATCTTCGGCCCTTTCATCTTCTTGATGATGATCCGCAAGCCTTCAACTTCCAGCACTTCTTCTTCTTCCGGCACGCGCTTGAGCGTGTCGTAGATCAGGCCGGCCAGGGTTTCGGCTTCGATGTGGTCCAGGTCGACGCCCAGCAGGCGTTCCACCTTGAACAACGGCGTGTCCCCACGCACCAGCAGTTTGCCGGGCTGGTAGGCGAGGATGCCGCGCTCGGCCTTGCGGTGTTCGTCCTGGATATCGCCCACCAGCACTTCCAGCACGTCTTCCATGGTCAGGTAACCGATAATCTTGCCGTCGGCCTCTTCCACCAGGGCGAAGTGCGCGCCGCCTTTGCGGAACTGCTCCAGCAGTTGCGACAACGGCATATGTCGCGATACGCGTTCCAATGGGCGGGTCAATTCGGCCAGGTTGAACGATTCGGGGATATGGTCCAGGGCCGCCAGCTCCAGCAGCAAATCCTTGATGTGCAGCAAGCCGACAAACTCGTTGCGCACCGCGTCATACACCGGGTAACGGCTGAATTTGTGACGACGGAACAGCGCGAGGATTTCCTTGAGCGGCGCGTTGAAGTCCAGGGTCACCAGGTCTTCCCGGGAGTTGGCCCAGTCCACCACTTCCAGCTCGCCCATTTCCACGGCGGAGGCCAGTACGCGCATGCCTTGGTCGCTGGGGTCCTGGCCACGGCTGGAGTGCAGGATCAGCTTGAGTTCTTCGCGACTGTAATGGTGCTCATGGTGGGGGCCAGGCTCGCCTTGGCCCGCGATACGCAGAATGGCGTTGGCACTGGCGTTGAGCAGGTAGATAGCCGGGTACATCGCCCAGTAGAACAGGTACAGCGGCACGGCCGTCCACAGCGACAGCAACTCGGGTTTGCGAATCGCCCAGGATTTTGGGGCCAACTCACCGACCACGATGTGCAGGTAGGAAATCACGAAGAAGGCGGCAAAGAACGACACGCCCTTGATCACTTCAGGCGACTGCACGCCGACCGCGCCCAGCATCGGCTCGAGGATGTGCGCAAAGGCCGGTTCACCGACCCAGCCCAGGCCCAGGGACGCCAGGGTGATACCCAACTGGCAAGCCGACAGGTAGGCGTCGAGCTGGCTGTGCACGGTACGCAGGATCTGCCCGCGCCAGCCGTTCTTATGGGCGATGGCCTCGACGCGGGTGGCGCGCAGTTTGACCATGGCAAATTCCGCCGCAACGAAGAAACCGTTGAGCAGTACCAGGATCAGTGCAAAAAGAATCATGCCGAAATCGGCGAAGAGTGTAGCGAGGGTAATGCCAGGGGAAGGGTCCATGATGGGGTTTTGCAGGTTCCGTGTGTTCAATAAGGGTGACAGGTAGGCCTGAAAGGCAGGCACAAGTCGGCCAATGTAGCGGCTGACGGGGCGCTTGCCTAGTGCCCGCTGCCGGGCGGGGCTGCAAAGTCGTGTCGCAGAACCCGTGTGGGAGCTGGCTTGCCTGCGATGGCGGTCTGCCTGCTACCGATAATTTGGCTGACCCGCCGCCATCGCAGGCAAGCCAGCTCCCACAGTGGGCCGTGCTCACTTCCACTTAATCATCGGCCTCGACCGCTCGCGAACGGTTTACCTGCGCCGGCGGAAAGTGACAGGTAAAGGTACTGCCATGCCCCAGCACGCTGCTGATTTCCAAGCGGGCCCGATGGCGCAACAGCACATGTTTGACGATGGCCAGGCCCAGCCCGGTGCCGCCGGTATTGGAGTTACGGCTGGAATCGACACGGTAGAAGCGCTCGGTCAGGCGCGGCAGGTGCTTGGCGTCGATACCGATACCCGAGTCCTGCACACTCAGGTGTGCGCCATGCTCATCGGCCCACCAGCGAATGCGGATATTGCCCTTGTCCTGGGTGTACTTCACCGCGTTGAACACGAGGTTGGAGAAGGCGCTGCGTAGTTCGCCTTCACTGCCCTTGAGCAATACGGTTGGGTCGGCCTCCAGCGTGATCTGCTGCCCGCGTTCGCCTGAGAGCGCCTGGGCATCGTTCTTGATCGTCTGCAACAGGCTCTGCACCGCCACGGGGTGGTTGTCCGAGGGGTAGTCCGTGGCTTCAAGCTTGGCCAGCAACAGCAGGTCGTTGAGCAGGGTTTGCATGCGTGAGCCTTGCTGCTGCATCTGCTGCAGGGCGCGGCTCCAGCGCGGGTTGATCTCATCGACATTGTCCAGCAACGTCTCCAGGTAGCCGCAGATCACCGTCAAGGGCGTGCGCAACTCGTGGGAGACGTTGGCGACGAAGTCCTTGCGCATCTGTTCCAGCTGGTGGATACGGGTCACGTCACGTACCAGCATCAAGTGTTCGTTGTTGCCGTAGCGGGTCAGGTACAGCTGGATGCGCACGCGGTCGTTGGTGGGCGAGGGGATTTCCAGAGCTTCTTCGTAGTTGTCCTGCTCGAAGTACTCCTTGAAGCGCGGGTGGCGTACCAGGTTGGTCACCGGCTGGCCGCTGTCCTGGGGCGTCTTGAGGCCCAGCAGAGTCTCGGCGGCGCGGTTCCACCATTCGAGGTTGCCGTCGCTGTCGAGCATGATCACCGCGTCCTTGAGTGCGGCGGTGGACTCCTGCACCCGGTCGATCACCGCTTGCAGGCGCCCGCGTACCCGTTGGTCGCGGCGTTGCAGGTGGTAGATGCTGTCGAACACCTCGCCCCACAGGCCATAGCCATCGGGCGGTGCTTCGTCGGGTTTGTGCTGGCGCAGCCATTCATGCAGGCGCAGCAATTGTTTGAGGGTCCAGCCCAGGTACAACGCGATGCCGGCGGCCAGGCTCCAGCCGTAATAGCCACTGATCAGCCCGACCAGCAGGCAGGCAGTGATCAACAGAAGCATGTGGCGGATCAGGGTGCCGTGCCAGTTCTGGTTCACTTAAACATGCGTCCTTGTCAGCTGTTAAGGGAGGAAAGGGACTGGCTCAGCCTTTGGTAGAAAACCGATAGCCGGTACCGCGCACGGTTTGTACCAGATTCTCGTACGCATCGCCCAAGGCTTTGCGCAGGCGGCGGATATGCACGTCCACAGTGCGCTCTTCCACATAGACGTTGCCGCCCCATACCTGGTCGAGCAGTTGGCCACGGGTGTAGGCGCGCTCCTGGTGGGTCATGAAGAATTGCAGCAGGCGGTATTCGGTCGGCCCCATTTCCGCAGGCTTGCCGTCGATGGTCACGCGGTGGCTGATCGGGTCCAGGATCAAGCCGTCGACTTCGATAGGCGCTTCGCCATCGGTCGGGCCGGCGCGGCGCAGCACGGCTTTGAGGCGCGCCACCAGCTCCCTGGGGGAAAACGGCTTGGTGATGTAGTCATCGGCGCCGACTTCCAGGCCCTGGATCTTGTTGTCCTCTTCGCCCTTGGCGGTGAGCATGATGATCGGGATGTCCCCGGTCAGCTCGTCACGCTTGAGACGGCGGGCCAACTCGATGCCTGAGGTGCCGGGCAGCATCCAGTCGAGCAGGATCAGGTCCGGCTTGCGGTCGACGATAATGGCGTGGGCCTGCTGGGAGTTCTCCGCCTCCAGGCAGTCATAGCCGGCCATTTCCAACGCGACGGCGATCATTTCGCGAATGGGCGCTTCGTCGTCAACGATCAGAATGCTCCTGCCAACCATGCTCAATCCTCTTGTCATTTAACTGTCTTGCGCCGCATTAGATAACGGAATTATTGCAGTCGTGTGACAGTAATTTAGTCGCTTGGGCAATTAACGGCACTCTGGACTACCCTTTGGGTCCGAATCCTGACAACCACAAAGGAAGGTTCCGATGACTTACAGCACTGTTTCCTGGAAAGCCCTGCTGGTATCTGCGGTGTTGACGCTGCCAGGCCTGGCGTTTGCGGCAGAGCCGGCGATGACCCAAGACGGGATGTTAGTGGATCACAAGGGGATGACGCTCTATACCTTCGACAAGGACGCTGATGGCAAATCAGTGTGCAAGGACCAGTGCGCGACCAACTGGCCACCGCTGAAGGCAGAGTCCACTGACACCAAGACCGGCGATTGGACGGTGATCACCCGCGACGACCAGACCAGCCAGTGGGCCTACAAAGGCAAGCCTGTCTACACCTACAAGGACGACAAGAAAGCCGGTGACAAGACCGGTGATGGCAAGGGTAGCGTTTGGCACATCATCAAGCCTTAAGTCTGCGGCGCTGCTGAATCCATCGGAGGCAAGCCCCTCCCCATTTTTTGATCTGCGAATACAGTCAAAATGTGGGAGCTGGCTTGCCTGCGATGGCGTCCCAACAGCCACCACAGAATCCTCAGCGAACCGCGTAATCCACCACGATCCCGACAAAAATCGCCAACCCCGCCCAGTGATTATGCAAGAACGCCTTGAAGCACTTCATGCGGTCCCTGTCCCGTGTGTACCAGAACTCCCAGACAAAACAGCCCGCTGCCGCCAGCAACCCGAGGTGGAACCACCCGCCCAGCTCGAACCGTGCGCCGGCCAGCAACAGGCACGCCAGCGCCAGGCCTTGCAGGGTGAGGATGATCACGCGGTCAGCGTCACCGAACAGAATGGCGGTGGATTTCACCCCGATCTTCAAATCGTCATCGCGGTCGGTCATGGCGTAATAGGTGTCGTAGCCCACCGTCCACAACAGGTTGGCGATGTACAGCAGCCACGCGGTGGCAGGCAAATGGCCGGTCTCGGCGGTAAACGCCATCGGCATGCCCCAGGAAAACGCTGCGCCCAGCACCACTTGGGGGTAATAGGTGTAGCGCTTCATGAACGGGTAGCTCGCCGCCAGAGCCAGGCCGCCCAGGGAGAGCAGGATGGTGCTGGCGTTGGTCAGCAGCACCAGCAGGAAACTGATGCCCATCAGCACGGCAAAAAACACCAGCGCTTCTTTCGAACTGATCTTGCCGCTCACCAGCGGGCGTTGCTCGGTGCGTTTCACATGGCCATCGACCTTGCGGTCGGCCCAGTCGTTGATCACGCAGCCGCCGGCCCGGGTGAGTACCACGCCCAGCACGAAAATCACGATATTGATCAGCGACGGCGAACCCTTGCCGGCGATCCACAGGGCCCACAGTGTCGGCCACAGCAGCAGGTAGATGCCGATGGGCTTGTCCATGCGCGTCAACTGAATGAAATCCCAGGCCCTGGGGTTCAGGCGGTTCAAGGACTTGAGCAGACGTTGGTACATCAGCAGTTCTCCGGATGATCATGCAGCGCGTGCCAGAAACTCGGCAGGAAGACTTCCGCCACCAGCACGCTCAGCGCCCCGCGGTCGAAGCGCGAGCGGCGCGCCCACAGATTATCGGCCTGGTCCGCTGTCGGCAGCCAGGCACGAGGGTAGTGACACACTTCGATGGCCTGGCGGGTAAAGGCGCGGTCGCAGAACAGCAACTCGCCCAGCGAACGGCTGCCCAGCTCGTCCATGTGCAGGCCATCGCCCTGCAAAGCACTGCGGGCCGCCACGCTGCGGGCGAACACCCAAGGCAGGCCGTGCCCGCGCAAATACACCTCGCGTACCCAGCCGATACTGGCCGGCGGCAGGTCCAGGGCGGCGCATTCATCATCGCGCAACGGTTGCCAGCCTTCGAACAGCGGCGTCACGCTGAAAGCCTCGTTGGACAGCCACGTCAGCCGTCGCGTCAGCGAGCCTTCGTCAAATAGCCAGTTGAGGGTCAAGGGCGTGGGCAAGGGGCTCAGAAGGCTCTGGGTCAGCCATTGGCAAGCATCGGGAAGGGCGATTGAGTGCGGCACGGTGAGTCAGTATTGGCAGCAAAAGAGGCGGCGAGCTTACCATGGCACCCTGAACTTTTGCCGCGCCAAACCGGCCGTTTGCGTCGAACGTGCTTGCATCTGCCGGCCCCGATCAGTACAAAACGCCCTGAGCCGCGCGGCAACGCTGGATCCATCGACCGTCGGCCAACACGCCTGAACCTGAGGAAGCACGTAATGAAGAAGTGGCAATGTATCGTCTGTGGCCTTATTTACAACGAAGCGGACGGCTGGCCGGATGACGGTATTGCACCAGGCACTCTGTGGCAGGACGTCCCGGAAGACTGGCTGTGCCCGGACTGCGGCGTGGGTAAGTCGGACTTCGAAATGATCGAAATCGCGTAATCCCGAATTTAAGAAACGTACTACAAGGAGAAAGGAATGAACGCACCTGTCGTGATCATCGGCACAGGATTGGCCGGTTACAACGTCGCCCGGGAGTTTCGCAAGCTCGACAGCGAGACCCCATTGCTGCTGATCACTGCCGATGACGGACGCTCCTACTCCAAGCCCATGCTCTCTACCGGCTTTGGCAAGAACAAGGAAGCCGATGGCCTGAGCATGGCCGAACCCGGCGCCATGGCCGAGCAGCTCAAGGCCCAGGTGCGCACCCATACGCGTATCAGCGGCATCGACCCAGGCCACAAGCGTCTGTGGATCGGCGAGGAAGCGGTGACCTATCGCGACCTGGTCCTGGCCTGGGGCGCAGAAACCGTGCGCGTACCGGTCGAAGGCGATGCGGCTGATTTGATTTTCCCGATCAACGACCTGGAAGACTACGCACGCTTTCGTGCCGCTGCTGCTGGCAAACGGCGCGTGCTGCTGCTCGGCGCCGGCCTGATCGGCTGCGAATTTGCCAACGACCTGATCCTGGGCGGCTATGAAATCGACCTGGTCGCGCCCTGTGAGCAAGTCATGCCGACCCTGCTGCACCCGGCGGCGGCCGCCGCGGTGCAAGCCGGGCTCGAAGGCATCGGCGCGCGCTTTCACCTGGGCCCGGTGCTCAATCGCCTGCAACGCGCCGCTGATGGCCTTGAAGCGCACCTCTCGGACGGCGAAGTGATCCACTGTGACCTGGTGGTGTCCGCCATCGGCCTGCGCCCACGCGTAGACCTGGCCGCAGCCGCTGGCCTGCAAATCAACCGCGGAATCATGGTGGACCGTCACCTCAAGACCTCCCACGCTAATATCTACGCCTTGGGCGACTGCGCCGAGGTCGATGGCCTGAACCTGTTGTACGTGATGCCGCTGATGAGCTGCGCTCGCGCCCTGGCACAAACCTTGGCTGGCAATGCCACGGCGGTGAGCTACGGGCCAATGCCGATCACCGTGAAAACCCCGGTGTGCCCGCTCGTGGTGTCACCTGCTCCACGGGGCACTGAAGGCGTGTGGAGTGTCGAAGGGCAGGGTGCCGACATCAAGGCCCTGTGCCGCGATGCCAGCGGCCGTCTGCTGGGTTATGCACTGACCGGCAGCGCTGTCATGGAAAAACTGGCGCTGAACAAAGAACTTCCGCCGTTACTGGCGTAAATACCACCCGTTCTGTCGCAAACATCACGTTCATACCCCGAGAAAGGCCGCCGCGAGACTGGCGCGGCGCCCGAGGGCGTGCCATCCTCACTCCCGTCTGCCGCAGAGTAGAGCCTGCGGCGCCTTGGCGCTGCTCCACCAGAGAGCAGCACGGACATAACAACAAAAAACCGTCAAAGAGGCTTCACATATGCGTAAACCAGATCTCGCAGCCGCCATCGCTGAAAAAGCCGATCTCACCAAAGAACAGGCCAACCGCGTCCTCAATGCCGTCCTCGAAGAAATCACCGGCGCCCTGCACCGCAAGGACAGCGTCACCCTGGTCGGCTTCGGCACTTTCCTGCAACGCCACCGCGGCGCCCGCACCGGCAAAAACCCGCAAACCGGTGAGCCAGTGAAAATCAAGGCGAGCAACACGGTAGCGTTCAAGCCGGGCAAGTCGCTCAAAGACAGCGTCAACCCGTAAGTTAAGCGGTACCGTCTCGAAGGGAGGCGGGGCGGTAAAGAAAATGGGCACGCCGACTGGGTCGGGTGCCCATTTTTATTGTGCGAGAGAAGCATTTTTGCCACCACAACAGACGTTGCCTCTTGCGTAGATATAAGTGAGTACAGTAGCCATTGATCGAATCGATGTTATAGAGTTTCTATATTGACTCAGTGTGGAACTACATCCAAACGACAGGACACATATAGCGCGAGACTGCAGGGAGCGCTCTCTAAACTCATTTAGAGGTGTATATATGAAAGTTCTTGATCTGCCTTTTGTTCCACCTGTCCAATTACCCCACGAGAAAAAAGTAGAAGCGAAGGCTCCGTCGGCGTCGGGTGCTGCCGGAGCAGCCACCGCTAACGTTGAGGGCGTTTCGAGTGGCGCGGACGAGCAGGTATTTAAATGCATAGCAGCGACCCCGGAGGAGATCGCTGCTAAAAAAAGGCAAATGGGTGCTGCGATTGCTAATAATTTGGGACCCGATCAATTAGACCTTCCTGCCCCCGAAGATCTTAAATTCAAACCTGGCGCTCCAGGCAAACCTCACACTCCAGGCAAACCTAGAACTGGCGGAACTAATGGTGGATCTTCCCCTGCCGTGTCCACACCTAAGCCAACTGTGAAGCCTAAGCCAACGGTAACGCCTAAGCCAACTGTGAAGCCTAAGCCAATCACACCTACTCCAACAAAACCAACGGCTGTGCCGAACACTCCGAGTGGTGTAGTGAGCACCGCGCAAAGCATTGTGAGTCAGCCACAGAACTTACCGCCGGCGCCTCCATCAGTAGCGGCCACTGTGCGTAATGCTTTTATAACGGCCGGTGCAAACAACATAACCAGCAGCCCCTTCACTGTCGGCCAGCAATTCACGTCTAACTACTTCCAGAATAAATTTACAGCGCAAAGTCAGATGCCAGGAGCGCCAGTACAGAATGCAGATGGCACGATTGGAACCGTAGACCCTGCCGCGACGAAAGAGCAACAAATGGAGGCTCGCCTCACCGGTGCTGAAATAAAAAATGAGGCAACGGCCAACCTGTTTATTTTTCTCAACTTAGGAGCAGAAGCAAATGCGGTGCAGCCAAGCGATCAAGCGCCTACGGATACAGAAGGGCGCCTGAAGAACCTTGAGGCGTCGATGAATGCAATCGAAAAGCAAATGCCGGAGCTCGCTAAGCGTTTTAAACTCCTTTACGAACCGTATGAAGCTGCCGAATCATCAGGGGCGCCGACTGATGAGTCTCGTATGGACAATATTGAAAAACGTCAGGAACACATAAATGAAATGATCGATTTATTGAAGGATGTTCAGAATCGGAAATCGCAGAAAAAACCAGGCGTGTAGCGAGATAGAGCGTTTATTTAAATAAGTAGGCAGGTAATGGGACGAACGTTATTGGCTTAAATAACGTCGTCTCTTTTTATGGGCAAGAGTACCCGTGAAATACCGTTTTCCCATCAGCTTCGGTCAGTTGCTTCATCAGGAATTTTTAATTCAGGGCTGCCCTAACGTTTCTTAAGTTGCCTGAAGAAGCGCAATAAACTGTTTGGTGAACTCAGGCCCTTCGTACTCTTCAAGATTCTTGATATTGAAGAGCGCGCCTCGTTGCGTTGTGAGTTTTTGCAGGCGGCGTTTCAATAGCTTATTGATCTGGTTGTCTGGCTCAGAGGTAATTGATGCAAGCGCTTTACGGGCGCGACCTGACACGTCTTTGAAAAAAACGTGCTGGATATCTGCGGGAGGAATAATCTGCGCAAGGTCACAGTTTTGAAATGTTACCCAATCCAATTTGCACAATTCAAAATCAACAAGAAGGGGGGTGTTGGGCGGTTCGGATATGAAACTTACCTCTTGTAATTTTCCCGAAAACTTGAGGTTGTTTATTTTGCTGGCATTGAACGAGTTGTCAATGATCTTGCACTGGGTAAATAGGCAGTTGCTGAATTCGCAATCTTTCAAAGACGCTTCTCGAAAGTTGCACCTTATGAAAGTGCAGTTCTCGAATTTGCTGTCGCTGAAGCCTGAAGCCTGAAAGTCAACCGTCTTGAAGTGACAATGGGCTAATAAGGTCTTATTGAAAAATCTTGAACCGGAAAAATCACTTTTCTCAAAGCTGCAGCTCTCCAATATACATTGATCGAAAATCGGATCGGAGAGATTCGCATCTTTTAATTTACAATCGATAATCCGCTCTTTTTCAAAACGCGTTTTTTTAGGTAGCACGAGCCCGTCCTGCTGTATGCCGGACAGAACAGTTGATGGCATTTTGTCATTCACCATAATATTCCTTCATAACCATTGCCCCAGTCCCCATAACGCCGCTGATGCGTGCCTCTTTTCCAATCAGCCTTAGTCGTGAGGTCCCACCAGGTTTTAGTTTTAGTTTCATACACATCGGGAAGACGCTGCCCTGATTTCGATACCTCCAGGTGTCCCAATGATGGATCATTTTTTACTCTGGTTTTGAAGTTTGCATCAATTCTCTGCCCTACATACCTGCGATAGCGAGAACGTGCTTGTCCGAGGTCGCCTCTATCATAGGCTCGTTTCACCGCTGCTCTTTGCCTCGGGGTCAATGACCTTTGGGGGTTACTGTAGACAGCCTTCTTCGCTGCATTGGCATGCGCTTGAAGCTTAGCAGTGGTTGAGCCGCAAGGTGCCCATCCCAACGGATCGATCCATCCCGAGGGGTTAGGAGAATACTGATAAAGGTTAAAACCTCCTGCTAGCCCGACAGGGTCCGGCGTTGTAAAACGCCCCACGTCGGGATCATAAAACCGGAATGTATTAAAATGCAGCCCCGTCTCCCGATCCAGATACTGCCCTTGGAAGCGTAGATTTTGTTCTTCAATGTAATGTGGCTCCCGCACCTCTTCCAAGGTATTGCCCCACACCTGATAAGTCGCACGCCAGGTAATTTGTCCATCGGCCTCGGTCAGTCGCTCCGGCAGTCCGTTAAGATCATTGTGGTAGTAGCGGGTTTTTTGCAGTGGGCCGATGCCGTCAATCCTGGCCAGGGGCACGTAGCTTTCACCTTCGTATAGATACAGACTGGTCTGGCTGTGTTTGAACTCCTGCAACAGACGTAAACCATCCCAGGTGAAACTCGTCTGGCCCAACGGGCGGCCATTGTAATCATGCTCGGTTTTTTCGATCCGCCGCCCTAGGGGGTCATAGGTCATCCTGACCACGTGGCCGCTCTCATTTCGCACTTCAACCAGCCGGCTTTCCGCATCGTAGGCAAAGCGCTGCAAGCCACGAGCAGAGCTGCGTTTTTCGATCATTCTTCCTAAAGCATCATAGGCATACCGTATGTCTTGATAGACGAGCAGGCGATTATGTCGTATGAGACCACCTTGATTTGGGCGGTCCAGCAGATTGGCCGCAGCGTCATAGGCGTATGTTTCGGTCCGGCCAACTTGGTGGCTTAAAAGGATTCGGTCGGTGCTGTCGTAACCCAGATGTTCTTGATGATCATGTTGGTGGTTTATACGACGTCGCCCGATCAGGTTGTCACTGGGGTCGAAGCTATAGTCCGTCTCGACCAGGGGAGGCAACTGCCAAGGCTGGTCAATGCTGCGACGCTGTCGTGAGCGAACCCTGCCACTTCGGTCGTATGCGGTACTCGTTTTGAGTTGGCCCTGGGTACGCTGTACTTCGCGATGCAAGCGATCACGCTCAAAGTCGCTGATGACTTTTCCATCGATGTTCAACTGATGCAGGTGGCCGCTACCGTAGTACAGCCTGTTCAACCATCGACCGTCGGGCAAGCCGGTTTGAACCAGGTTTCCCAGCTCGTCGTAACGATGCTGCACAGACCCTGCCGAGCTTTGCTCCTCAAGCAGTTGCCCCAGCGCGTCATAGCTGAAACCGAGTAGCTGCTGGCGGCCATCAAGGGCGGTGAAGGTGACACCGACCAACTGGTCGTTCAGGTCGTGTTCATAGACCGTGGTGCCGTCCGCGGTGGTTTTACTGACCAGGCGGCCAACAGGATCGCGCTGAAACTGGTGCGACAACGGCGCTACCGGCTCGCCCTCTGTTCCCGGTAGATAGTCCACGGCAACAATATCGTCCAGTGAATCGTAGGTGTAGCAGCGTCGGCTTTGATCCAGATCCTGCTGCTGCACCATGCGGTCGGCTGCGTCCCACTCAAAGCGATAGCTCTCGCCATTCTCGTTGGTCAGCTTGCGGAGTCGTCCGTAGGCATCATGATCGAACATCACCGAACGGTTATGCGCATCCCGGCGTTGTTTGACCAAGCCACGAACGTCATAGTCATAGCGTGTGGTGCTGCCGGCAGGGTCAACGTGGGCAGTCAGATAACCATTTGCGCTGCGCTGGAACAGTTCGACGCGGCCATCTGGAAGCTGGCATTCCAGTAGTAGCCCCTGAGGACCGTACCGATAGCGCACCGATTCACCCTCGGCATTGGTCTGCACCACCAAATAGCCGAAGGCGTCGTACTGATAGCGAGTGGGATAACCCGAGCAGTCCACTTCTTCGACCAGTTGGCTCCATTCGTTCCAATGCAATGTTCTGGTTTTTTCGGTCGCATCGATGATGCGTACCGGCTGGCCGAAACCGTCATAGACATAGCGCGTACGGTTGCCCAGGGGGTTGATTTCCTCGATGCAGTTACCACGCTGGTCGTAGCGATAATGCCAGCTGTGGCCCGCAGTATCGGTTTCCACCTCGGGCAATGCCCAATGCGCCAGCCACTGCGTGCTGCTGGTTCTGGACAGTGGATCGATGACGGCGCTCAGGTTGCCGCACGCGTCATAGTTGAAACGCCACTGGCCGTTTTGCGGGTCAATCGCACCGAGCAGTTGGCGATCTTCGCTCCATTCAAACTGCCACGTATGGCCGAGGTTATCGATGTAACGAGTGATCTGGAACTGCGGATTCCAATGCCGAGTGCTGACGCGCCTCAACCCGTCGGTGACGCGCGTAATGCCCGCATCCAAGTCGTAGTCGAAGGTGTATTCATCACCCGCATCTGTCCAGTGCCGACTGACGCGCCATTCCGAGCCGTCTGGTCCAGGTACTTGAGCCCATTGGTAGAAGCAGCGCATGCCACTCGGCAATCGGTGCACGGTCATGCGCCTGCCGCTGTCGTAGGCAAAGCTGCGAAGGGTCGTGCCCTGGGCGTCCAAGACTTCGGCAAGATCGCCGTTGCTGTCATAGCGATAGCTGACGAGCACGTCGCAGCGCCCATCGAAATGGTCTTGGCGCAGGTAACGGCGTTCGATATGGCTTACACGCCCAGGATGCTCTGCGGTGTAGCTTAGGTCGACGTGCATCAAGTCATGGGTGTCGCGCAGGCGGCACAGCCGTCCTTGGGCATCGTAATCAAGGAAGATCCGCCCTTCATTGCGATCACCTAGCAGTTGCAGACGCATTCGAGAGTGGTTCTGCGGGTCGAGTTCGAACAGCCGATACAGGCCGTCGGTACTCTCGATCAAGACCGCTGCGTCACCACTGCGCCTGACCGCAAGACCTTCGACTGGGTCGAATGCTCCGCCGGACGCAGGGATGTAACCGATCTCCAAGCGCCTTCCCTGTTCATCGATATAAAACAAGTTTTCGTCTTTATCGATCTCGACCGATACCTCATAGGCAACGCTCCAGCCCGCCCCAAAGAGACCGTCGGTCCGTGCGTCGAGGCTGCTGTAGAAACGCTGCCAATCGATGGGAAACAGCCCAGGAAGCACGAAATCCAGTTCATCCTCATCACCTAGAATCTTAGCGCCGGTCGCACTGTGCACGGGGTTGGGGGAGCCGTTCATGGCGCTCTTGAGCGCAGAGGTTATTTTGCTGGTGCCATAGGAGACTCCAGCCCCTACCACCACACTGCCGAACAGGCAGGGCAGTTTGCTCCAAAAGCACTTCACATTGCCGCGTAGCATCAACAAGGCAGTAATCGCCAGCCCCACCCCCGGCGTTTTCCCGCTACGAATCTCCTGCACCACAATGGTCTCACCACCAATGCGCACATCCGGCGAAATCAGGCCCTCAGCCGTCCCAATCTTGGCGTCACAGGTACTGCGATCACCGCTGCGTGCCGCAGGCTGCCCGTTGATGAACACCGAGCTGGAACCTTCGGCAATAAACTGCAGGGGCATGGGCGGATGCTTGTTGCACGCCACGGTGTCCAGCGGGCACGGCTCGGTGCCGGGGGCGGGCGAGGCGACGGTCGGGCGCCACATCTGCGAGAAAAACTCCCCGGCCATATCCAGGAAGCTCGGCGCTGCCGGCTCGCTGGGCGCGACCGGTACAGCCGTCATCTTGCCTGCGGCGCGGGCGGCCTTTTTGCCATTGATGAACACGTTGTGCGAACCGCTGGTGATGAAGGCATCGATCACCGGCGGGAACACCCAGTTGGCGGCGGACTCGCACCAACTGGATATCTTCAAGTCCGCCCCCGTGAGGCCAGCGGTAATACCGACGACCGCGCCCACCACCAACACCAGGGCTACAC
Organism: Pseudomonas sp. BTN1; assembly: GCF_001907715.1. NCBI lineage: Bacteria > Pseudomonadati > Pseudomonadota > Gammaproteobacteria > Pseudomonadales > Pseudomonadaceae > Pseudomonas > Pseudomonas sp. BTN1. The sequence goes on from NZ_MPBM01000019.1 coordinate 248,622, forward strand.
CGCCGGTGGCGATGGTTGCACCCGTCGCGAGGAACACCGCCCCGGCAACGGCCAGGCAGCCCACGGTGGTGAGCGCCGCATAGGCGGCCACTTCCAGCACGCCGCCGAGAATATCGGCCATCACCGAGGTGTGCAGCAGTGCGTCGCCTTCGCGGGCCGCCCAAAGATCCTCACTCATTGCTCAGACTCGACTCAGGGCGTGGCGAGGAAGTGGAGTGTGTTTTTCAGCGTTGCCCAGTGTGCCGCTTCGGCAGGGCCCAGGGGCTGGGTCTTTACGTAGCTCAGGGCAATCAGATTGCGGGTGCCAGGTATCTGCATCGCCAGCTGATACTGGTAAATGTTGTCGCTGCCTTTGTTGAAGTGGTTCTGCACTTCAAACGCATCGATGTCCTGCGCTGGGCCGACCTTGACCGCTTGTGCAGGGCTATAGCGCAGATCTTTGACCTGCTGCTCGAGTTTTTTCAGCTGGCCTTCAAAATTGCTTTGCAGGCTTTCGCCGTCCGCCAACGGGCTGCGGCTCACCACCAGGGTGGTGCCCAGCTTGGCGAACTTGAGGATATTGATCGAGGTGTCCTGCACTTCGGCATCAGGCAGGGTGAACTGGGCTTCGTTGATCAGGTAGTTCATGGTGAAGAAATCTCGTTATTGACCAGCACCGGGCTTACCGGGGAATTTTGACTCGACGGCGGACTTGATCGTGCTTTGCACGCCCTGGGCACCCGGCGAAGTGCCTTTGTCGCTGCCCAGGTTGATGTCCAGCTTGCCCTTCGTCTGGATCTTGCTGCTGCCGGTGGAAAACAGGTTGAACGAGCCACAGGTCAGGTTGATGTCGCCGCCAGCCTTGAGCTCAATCACGCTGTCGCCGCACACCAGGCGAAGACTCTCGCCGGCCTCGATGGTGTAACTCGTGGCGGCGCTGTCGGACTTGGCACCGCCCACGATCACCGTGTCGTTATTGCGCACAACCCGCAGGCGGTTACTGCCAATGGTCACCGTCTCGTTATGCCCAATATTCTTGTTGCGGTCATGCCCCACCGAGTGGCTTTCATCCACCTCCACCACGATGTCCTGGTTACGCTCGGCATGGATATACAACTGCTCCAAGCCCTTCTTGTCCTCCATGCGGATTTCATTGAAGTTGGCCGGCGTGCCGCCTTTGCTGGAGCGACTTTTCATGCCGCTCTGGGTGGCGTTCTCCGGCAAGTCGTAGGGCACCGTCTGCTCAGCGTTGTAGACCCGCCCGGTGATGATCGGTCGGTCGGGGTCGCCTTCGAGGAAGCTGACGATCACCTCTTGGCCGATGCGCGGAATCTGCATCGAGCCCCAGTTCTTGCCGGCCCAGGATTGCGACACACGAATCCAGCACGAGCTGTTCTCGTTGGATTGGTCGTGGCGGTCCCAGTAGAAATGCACCTTCACGCGGCCGTACTGGTCGGTCCAGATTTCCTCGCCCTTGGGGCCTACCACCAAGGCGGTCTGCGGGCCTTTGACGATGGGGCGGTGAGTATTGGCCAGCGGGCGGAAACTCTGTTGGGCGTCGATGCAGGTCAGGCTGCTTTCAAACTGCGCCGAGCCTGAACCGCCACCGCTTTCCAGGCTTTCTTGCACGATGAAGTAGCGGCAACCGACGATCAGGTACTCGCGGTTCTGGTCCTGGCGACTGAAACCGGTGAGGCTGAACAGATGGCCCGAGCCCAGCCCGCGCGCATTGCCGCTGAACTCAATCTGTTCATGCAGGGTTTGCAGGGCCTCGATGCGGGTGCGCGCATAGTGTTCGCCGTCGGCGCTTTGCACGTAGGTACCGGGGTAGTCGTACAGCGGGTAGTCGCCGGCGGTGTGCGGGCGCGGCATGGCCGAGCGCACGTCGATGCTCGCGCTGGGGCGCTGGAAGTCGTAGTCGTTGAGCTCCAGCGAGCCCGGCTGCACCTCCTGCGCCAGGTGCCAATTGTGCATATGGTCGCGTTCGCGCTGCTGCTCGTCCTTGGGGTAGTAGGGGATCGACGCGTAGCCGGGCACGCTGGTGTGGGCGCCATAGGCGTCGGCCAGCACCAGCACATGGCGGTCCTGTTCATGGCGGAAGAAGTAGTAGATGCCTTCCTGTTCCATCAGTCGGCTGACGAAATCGAAGCTGGTCTCGCGGTACTGCACGCAGTACTCCCACTCGCGATACGGCCGGCTGAGGGCGTCTTCAAAGTCGGAAAAACCCAGGTCACGGAACACCTGCTTGATGATCTGCGGGATGCTCAGGTTCTGGAAAATCCGGCAGTCGGAGGTGCGGCTGAGCAACCACAGCCAAGGGCGCAGGGTGACTTGGTAACTGGCGAACTGGCCTTTGTCGATGTTCTGGCTGCACCGCGCAACGATCCCGTGGAAATGCCGCTCGCCGCCGTCCGCCAGTTGCAGGCCGACGCTCATCGGTTTACCCAGCAATTGGTTCAGGTCGATGTTGGCGTCCAGGGACGTCAGTTGCAGCTCATAGTTGAACAGCCGGCCCAACTCTTCACCGCCGCCCATTTCGTTGAGCAGCAGCACATCCGGCCCGAGGGGGCTGTTGATCTTGGCCAGGCGTGAGGCTTGGTTGAATAGCATCGGTAGTCCCGTAAATACCGTCATCACTGACGGAACCGGATCAACTGTGGGAGCTGGCTTGCCTGCGATAGCGGTGGATCAGTCAACATCAATGCTGAATGTCAGACCGCTATCGCAGGCAAGCCAGCTCCCACACTGACCGTATTCCAACAATAATTATTCGGTGTCGCTGAAGTCGTAGTGCAGTTCATTATCCCGACTACTGATCCGCACCCCCGCCAGTGCCTTGCCTTCCAACATGCGCGTGAGGAACTCGCGGCTCATGTCCGGCAGCAGGCTGTTGGTCAGGATGGTGTCGATCATGCGCCCGCCGCTTTCGGTCTCGGTGCAGCGCGAGACGATCAGGTCGACCACTGCGTCGTCATACTCGAACGCGACTTTGTGGGTGTTCTCCACACGCTTCTTGATGCGGTTCAGTTGCAGGCGCGTGATCGCTTTGAGCATCTCATCGCTCAGCGGGTAGTACGGGATGGTCACCAGGCGACCGAGCAAGGCCGGCGGGAAAATCTCCAGCAGTGGCTGGCGCAGGGCCTTGGCGATTTCCTCGGGCTCGGGGATGTTCGCCGGGTCTTTGCATACCTGGGATATCAGCTCTGTCCCGGCATTGGTGGTCAGCAGGATCAAGGTGTTCTTGAAGTCGATCACCCGGCCCTCGCCGTCCTCCATCACGCCCTTGTCGAACACCTGGAAGAAAATCTCGTGCACGTCCGGGTGAGCTTTCTCCACCTCATCGAGCAGCACCACGCTGTAGGGTTTGCGCCGTACCGCTTCGGTCAGCACACCGCCTTCGCCGTAGCCGATATAGCCCGGAGGTGCGCCCTTGAGCGTGGACACGGTGTGGGCTTCCTGGAACTCGCTCATGTTGATGGTGATGACGTTCTGCTCACCGCCATACATGGCTTCGGCCAGGGCCAGGGCGGTTTCGGTCTTGCCCACACCCGAGGTGCCGGCCAGCATGAACACGCCAATCGGCTTGCTCGGGTTGTCGAGGCCGGCGCGGGAGGTCTGGATGCGCTTGGCGATCATCTGCAGGGCATGGTCCTGGCCGATGATGCGTTTCTTCAGGTGCTGGTCGAGGTTGAGCACAGTTTCCAGCTCATTGCGCGCCATGCGGCCCACCGGGATGCCGGTCCAGTCGGCGACCACCGAGGCCACGGCCTGGTAATCCACGGTCGGCAGGATCAACGGGGTTTCGCCTTGCAGGGCGGTGAGGCGCTGTTGCAGGTCGACCAATTGCGCACGCAACTCATCGTTGCCGCTGTCCACCACACCGGCTTTCTCGCGCAAGGTTGCGCGGGTGGCGAGCAGTTCATCCACCAAGGCTTTCTCTTCAGCCCAGCGGCTTTCCAGCGTGGCCAGACGCTCACGCTCGGCGGTCAGCAGCGCTTCGCTATTGGTTTGACGCGCACCAATGGCAATGCCGATCGCATGCTCACGGGCGATGATTTGCAACTCGGTTTCCAGGGCCTCGATACGCCGACGGCTGTCGTCCACTTCTGCTGGTACCGCGTGCAAGCTGATAGCGACGCGGGCGCAGGCGGTGTCCAGCAGGCTTACGGACTTGTCCGGCAACTGGCGCGCCGGAATATAGCGGTGGGAGAGCTTCACCGAGGCTTCAAGAGCTTCGTCGAGGATCTGCACCTGATGGTGTTTTTCCATGGTGGAAGCCACGCCGCGCATCATCAGCAGGGCCTTGTCTTCCGACGGTTCGGCAACCTGCACCACTTGGAAGCGGCGGGTCAGGGCCGGGTCTTTCTCGATGTGCTTTTTGTACTCGGCCCAGGTGGTGGCAGCCACGGTACGCAAGGTGCCACGGGCCAGGGCAGGCTTGAGCAGGTTGGCTGCGTCACCGGTGCCGGCAGCGCCACCGGCACCCACCAGGGTATGGGCTTCGTCGATAAACAGGATGATCGGCTTGGGCGAGGCCTGCACGTCTTCGATGACCTGGCGCAGGCGCTGTTCGAACTCGCCTTTCATGCTGGTGCCGGCTTGCAGCAAGCCCACGTCGAGGCTGCGCAGCTCCACGTCTTTCAAGGCGGGCGGCACGTCACCGGCGACGATGCGCAGGGCGAAACCTTCGACCACGGCGGTCTTGCCCACCCCGGCTTCACCGGTAAGGATCGGGTTGTTCTGGCGCCGACGCATGAGGATGTCCACCAGTTGTCGGATCTCCTCGTCACGGCCCACGATTGGGTCGAGCTTGCCGCTGCGGGCCTGTTCGGTCAGGTCCACAGTGAAACGCTTGAGCGCTTCCTGCTTGCCCATCGCGCTGGGCGCCATGGCACCGCTGGCCTCGCCTGGCACACCGGCATTGAAACCGTCGCTGGCGCTCAAGGCATTTTCCGGCGAGTCACCGACGTATTCGTCAAAGCGCTCGCTCAAGGCCTCGGCCTTGATCTTGTCGAACTCGCCGGACAGGCCCAGCAGCGCATGGCGCAGGCTCGGTGTCTTCAAGATGCCCAGCACCAGATAACCGGTGCGCACCTGGCTTTCGCCAAACATCAGGCTGCCATACACCCAGCCGCGTTCTACGGCCTCTTCCACATGGGAGGACAGGTCGGTGATCGACGTGGAGCCGCGCGGCAGGCGGTCCAGGGCTTCGGTGAGGTCGCGGGCCAGGCGCGCCGGCTCCACGTTGAACTGGCGGATGATGCGGTGCAGGTCGGAGTCCTGCAGTTGCAACAACTGGTGAAACCAGTGGGCCAGTTCCACATACGGATTGCCCCGTAATTTGCAGAACACGGTGGCGGCTTCGATGGCTTTGTAGGCCACGCTGTTGAGTTTGCCGAACAGTGCGGCGCGACTGATTTCACCCATGCTCTGGATTCCTTGAGGTGGTGGCGTGGTCGGCGTAATGCCGGGCCAGGATTAGGTCGTTGGCGTCATGCGCAGGTTGGCCGAGCCAGGTGTTGAAGCCCAGGCGGAACTGGCCGTTGAGTTGCAGCGCCGGTACTTCGGGTTGTTGCAAAACCAGGTTCAAGTCCCAGTCCAATTCATGGCCCAGGTACTCGGCCACCCAGGCCACCAGCTCGTTGAACGGCTGTTGGCCGGGCAGCATGCCCATGTAGTCATCCAGCGTGAGCGGGCCCAGGCGGATGCGGAATTTGTGCTGGCGGTCCCACACGTGGCTGCCCAGGCAGAAGTCCACGCCCAACTGGTTGGCGCTGACCCCCACGCGGCTGCGTTCGGGCAGTTCAAGCCATTGGCCGACGTATTCCTCGATCTCTACCGGCAGGCCGAAGTACTCGCCCAGGATCGCTTTCAAGCCATCCGGGTAGCGGGTTTGCGCCGACAGATGGCCGCTGTAATGCAGCTTCGCGGTATCGGGGATCAGCCCTTGATTGAGCAGGCTCGGCATCCCGCGGCCACTCAGGGCGGCGAGGCGGGCGGACCAGTAGTCATCGTCCGGGCGGTCATGGCTGACCGTTGGCCGCGCCTCGGCCCAGGCCCGATAGAACAGGGTCAGCAGGCGATGGTGGAATACATCCAGGAACTGCTTGCTGGTGCTGTCGGCGTTGTTGCGTTGGCGCTCGCGCACGTACTCGGTGATGTGCAGCGGCAGCGGCCCGTTGGGGCCGCCGAGGCCGAAGAAGAACTGCTCCAACCGCGCCGGCTTGCCGTCGCCACCGGGGGCGACCGAGGCGAGGGTGGCGGGTGCGAAGGTGCAATCGGCCTGCTGCCCCAGGCGCAGCGGATCATCGGCCAGGCGCAGGGAATGGCCCAGGCGTGGCAGCTCGGGCGTTTCGCACTCGATGCGCCGCAATGCCTGGAAGAAGTCATATTCCCAGGGCTCCTGGTGCATCGCGTCCAGGGTTCTCACAGGGTCGGACGCCGTCCGGGCTTGGCTTTCCATCGCATGATCTCGCCGCGTTCGGTGGTACGGATCACCGTCTCGGTAAAGCTGTTGATCGACACGTAGCGTGCCAGGAAGCGCTCCAGCACTGCACCGAGCAGGAACACGCCGGTGCCGCGAAACGCGTTTTCATCGAACTCCAGGGTGATTTCCAGGCCGCGGCCAAACACAATCGGGCCAGGCATCGGCAGGCGTCGGGTCACCGCCTTGCTGCTGACTTCGCGCAGGCCTTCGATCTGCAATTGCAGGGCGGCGTCATTGCTGTCGCCGTACAGGCGCAGCAATTCGCGCAAGGCGCCGGCGCCCTGGCCCTGTTCGCTCAAGGAGAGGTAGTTGAGCGACAACTGGCTGATCAGGCGCCAGGCCTTGGCGTCATGTGCGTGGCTGGCACGCGGGCGGCTTGGCCCGGCGACGCATCGCACGGCCAGTACCGGCGCGCTGTCGGCCAGGGTGAAGTCGGTCTTGCCGTTGCCCACGCTCATGAACAGCGGCAGGTCCCGGTTGGTGCACAGCGCCGTCACGCCCAGTTGGCGCAGGTCATGGCGATACGGCGCCTGGCGGCTGTCCACCAGGCTGACGAAGGTTTCACTGCCCACATAAGTGGAGCGTGGGCCATTGCGGCGTTGGTCGCTGGACAGCACCCGTGGCTCGCGGCGCACGCTGTAATACGCCTGGTCGCGGCCATAGCGCGACGGATCGCGCACTGCGTAGAACGGCAAGAACGGCTGCTCCGGTCCGGTGCCATGGCCGGTAATGCCGCTCAAGGAGTGAATCTCGAAATCCATCGGCCGCGTACGGTCGGCGATCACATGGTGTTCATTGACCCGGTCGGACAAGTGGATGCGGTCCACGCGCTTGGGGAACAGGTTGATGGCGGGCGTGCAGAACGGCAAGAACTGCGCCGCGCCGACACTGCCTTCCAGGCTCGGTTCGTGGCGGTCGAACAACACGATCAGTTCCAGCTCCTGGCCGTCACACCGCTTGACCGCGCGTCTCAACTCGGCGAACTCAACGAACAGGAAGCGATGGGGCAGGGCGAAGTACTCCTGCAACAGGCGATAGCCCTGGAACGCCCGCGCCACCACCGGCATGGCCGCATCGGCATCATCGAGCCCCCGCGAACGCAACGCGCCCTGGGGCAGGCGCTCGACCCAATCGCCACCGGGCTGGCGCGCAAACACCGTGCAGGCATTGCCCAGCAGTTGTTCGTAGAGGCGAAACGGTTGTTCATCAGCGCCGCTCAGGTACAGCGGCAAGGTATCCAGGTCGAGGCTGTTGAACGGCAGCTCGGCACCGGTGCGCAGGGTCAGGCGCAGGCCGGCCTTGGCTTTCGGTTCGCTGGCGGCCAGGCGTCCGAGCACGGCGGCGGGGTTGCCGAAATATTCGGCGTTGCTGACCTGCAACGGCCACAGCGTCACCGGGTGCGCGGTGCGGTACTCGCAGCAGGTCTGGGTTTCACGGCCCAAGGCGGCACGCAGCACCGTGTCACGGGGCAACGGGAAACCGCCAGCCAGGGAGCCTTCATCGGGGTCGGTCTGCAATTGCACCACGGTCATCGACGGCGTCGGTGCCAGGTAGTGCGGGTAGGCGATTTCCAGCAAGTTGTGGGTGAAGGTCGGGTACTCGGCGTCGAGCTTGAGCTGCACGCGGGCCGTGAGATAGGCGAAGCCTTCAAGCAAACGTTCGACGTACGGGTCGGCGCAGTCCATGCCGGACAGGGTCAGCCGACTGGCGATCTTCGGGTATTCCTTGGCGAACTCGGCGGCGCTTTCGCGCACGTGGTGCAGTTCCTGGTTGTACAGCTCCAGCAGGCGCGGATTCATGGGCGTCTCCGCTGGTCGGCATTGAGCACGCGCACATGGCCGGACTCCAGGTCCACGTCGGTCTGCAACAGCAAACGCAACGGCACCGGCTGTGCCCACAGGTCGCCTTCAATCTCGAAACTCAGGGCGTTGTGATTCATCTCGCCATGGCCCATGCGCGCCTTGACCCGCAATGTGTGGCGCAAAATACGCGGCTCGAAAGTGGCGATGGCCTGGTAAATCAAGGCTTCTAGGGCTTTGATATCGACGCTCGACGCGCTGTTGCCCGCCAGTGCTGGCAGGCCGTAATTGACCACCGAAGTGCCGGCCGGGGTGTGCAGCGTGGCATCGGTATCGAGTAACGAGGTGGTGTTAAGCAACCACGCCAGGTCACGCAGCACCGAGGCCTTCAATTGGGTCAGGGACAGCACGCGTTTGTCGGCGCTTTCCTTGGGGTTGGTCGGGTCGTCGTCGGTCAACCGGTCCAGCAGGGACGGTTGCAGACGGTCGCGGGAAGCGATTTCAGTTACCACCAAAGCAGCTCCACGGACGGGTTGCGAGAGGGACACAATGGCCGTGGCACCGGGCCACGGCCACAAGGGCTATCAGCGTTTGGTGTTGGAGCGGATGTTCCAGCCAAACTTGATGGCGCCGCCGTCTTTGGTGCCGTCGGCTTTCTGCGGCTGGTAGTCGACCATCACTTGGGCGAAGTTCAGGGTGACGTTTTCGGTCAGGCGATCATCGCTGCCCGAACCGCCGGTGCTCAAGGAGGTGACCAGCACTTCTTCCAGGTTGATCACCATGTACTCGACCTGGCTCTCGCCACCGGCCTTGCGCACGGTCAGCTTGACCTTGTCGATGTGCTTGCCGCTGGCGCAGTGCATCATCAGGTTGGGCGAAGCCTTGTCGACGTACTTGGTCAGCGACAGGTCCTGGATATTCACCTTGCCCGCGCCACCGCCACCGCCGACGTGCATGTTGCCGGACTGGGACATGCCCCAGCTCCAGTTCAACACATCGATTTCGTCCTTGTGGGCCTTGTCCATGGACTCGCCCTTGATGTCGCCGATCTTGATGAAAATATCAACAGCCATGTTTTCTCCCTGTGTGGCCCATGCCACTTGATTGGGTGATCGTTCCCACGCTCTGCGTGGTAACGCATCCTGTGACGCTACGCGTCACCGGGACGCAGAGCGTCCCGGGCGGCATTCCCACGCGGAGCGTGGGAACGAGCTAGCTCAATCGTTACTTATGCGCTTTTTGCCGAAGGCAGTTTCGATACCAGGCGCAACGACACCGTCAGCCCTTCAAGCTGATAGTGCGGGCGCAGGTAGAACTTGGAGTTGTAATACCCCGGGTTGCCTTCGACTTCTTCCACGATCACTTCGGCCGCCGCCAACGGGTGCTGGGCCTTGGTGGTTTCGGTGGAGTGCGCCGGGTCGCCGTCGACGTAGTTGAGGATCCAGTCCTGCAACCAGCGCTGCATTTCGTCCTTCTCTTTGAAGGAGCCGACCTTGTCGCGCACGATGCACTTCAAGTAGTGGGCGAAACGGCAGGTGGCGAACAGGTACGGCAGGCGTGCGGCCAGGTTGGCGTTGGCGGTGGCGTCCGGGTCGTCGTATTCGGCAGGCTTTTGCAGCGACTGGGCGCCAATGAACGCGGCGAAGTCGGTGTTTTTCTTGTGCAGCAGCGGCATGAAACCGTTCTTCGCCAGTTCCGCTTCACGGCGGTCACTGATGGCGATTTCGGTCGGGCACTTCATGTCCACGCCACCGTCATCGGTAGGGAACGTGTGGGCCGGCAGGTTTTCCACTTCACCACCAGACTCGATACCGCGGATGCGCGAGCACCAGCCGTAGTGCTTGAACGAACGGTTGATGTTCACTGCCATGGCGTAGGCGGCGTTGGCCCAGGTGTACTTGGAGCTGTCGGCGCCGTCGGTGTTTTCTTCGAAGGCGAAGGCTTCTACCGGGTCGGTCTTGGCGCCGTACGGCAGGCGTGCCAGGAAGCGCGGCATGGTCAGGCCGATGTAGCGCGAATCTTCCGATTCACGCAGCGAGCGCCAGCCGGCGTATTCCGGGGTGGTGAAGATCTTGGTCAGGTCGCGTGGGTTCGACAGTTCCTGCCACGAACCCATGCCCATCACGGTCGGCGAGGCCGCAGCGATGAAAGGCGAGTGCATGGCGGCGCAGACTTTTGACAGCTCGCCCAGCAGTTCCACGTCGGGCGGCGACTGGTCGAAGTAGTAGTCACCCACCAGGCAGCCGTAAGGTTCGCCACCGAACTGGCCGTATTCTTCTTCGTACATCTTCTTGAAGATCGGGCTCTGGTCCCACGCGGTGCCCTTGAATTTCTTCAGGGTCTTGTGCAGGTCTGTCTTGGAGATGTTGAGCACGCGAATCTTCAGTTGCTCATCGCTCTCGGTGTTATTGACCAGGTAATGCAGGCCACGCCAGGCGCTTTCCAGTTGTTGGAAATCCTGGTGGTGGATGATCTGGTTGACCTGGGCGGTGAGCTTGGCGTCGATGGCGGCGATGATCGATTCGATCGACTTGATCGCGTCGTTGGACACCAGCTCGGTTTGCGCCAGGGCCTGTTCAGCCAGGGTGCGCACCGCGGTTTCAACGGCTTCGCGGGCACGCTCGGTCTTGGGTTTGAATTCTTGCAGCAGCAGGTTCGCGAACTCGCTGGCTTCTTCGGTGGTACCCAGGATCTGGCTGCCTTCGCGGGCGGTATTGTCCGTCATGATTACTGCTCCCCTGCAGGCTTGGGCGCGCTGGCAAGTGCCTGAAGCAATGCCGGGTCCTTGATCGCCTTCATGATGATTTCTTCAGCGCCAGTCTTGCCGTCCATGTAGGTCAGCAGGTTGGCCAATTGGGTGCGGGCTTCGAGCAGCTGATTCAAGGAGTCGACCTTGCGGGCCACGGCGGCCGGGCTGAAGTCGTCCATGCTTTCGAAGGTGATGTCCAGGCTCAGGTTGCCTTCGCCTGTCAGCTCATTGGGTACGTGGAACGCGACGCGTGGCTGCATGGCCTTGAGGCGTGAGTCGAAGTTGTCGACGTCCACCTCAAGGAACTTGCGGTCGGCCACGGGGGCCAGCGGCTCGGCAGGCTTGCCGGCGAGGTCGGCCATCACGCCCATCACGAAGGGCAGCTGGACCTTTTTCTCGGCGCCGTAAAGCTCGACGTCGTACTCGATCTGCACTCGAGGCGCACGGTTGCGCGCGATGAATTTCTGAGAACTTTGCTTCGCCACGTTGCTGCTCCTGGTCGCTTGAGCGACGGTGTTGTTACTGCACGGTCCGGCGGCTTACTCGCTTTCGGGGCCGCGCAGGTTTTCAAATTGGGACATGCCATCGGGAATCAGATTGCGCACGATGGCCGCAAAGTCGGCATGTACCAGATTCTTGGCTCGGTTCAACAGCACCGGCAGCGGGCTCGAAGGCTCGTGGCGGGTGTAGTACGCGAGGATTTTGTCGAGGCTGCGCAGCACATCGTCGCGGGTGGCGATGTCGCCAGAAGGGCGAGGAGCTGCGGGCGCGGCGGCGTTATCGACCGAGGGGGCATTGTCTTCACTGACGGCCTCGGGATCGCTGCTGCTGTCGGTGCCTGGCACCGCTTGGTTGAGTAGTTGCAGGGCCTGTTTGAGCGGCTGCTTCAAGGCGCTGAGGTCCACGCCCTGGGCGGAACCGACTTGGTCATTGACCTGTTGCTCAATGGCCTCGCACGCCGCACGCGCCGCGCTCAAGGCGTCACGGGTGGCTTGCAGTTGTTCGGGGTCGCTGTCCAGGAACGCGGCGTTGAGTTGCTGGTTGCCCAACTGCTCATCGGCAAAACTCTGCAGGCCGCTGGCGTTGAGCGCTGCGCGCAGGGTCACGGGCCCGAAGGTGCGCGAGCGCGTCAGGATGCTTTCGCGCAGCAGACGAATATTGGTCTCGCAGGTCAGGCCGGTAAGGGCGTTGATGCGCACGGTGGGGTCGTTGTCATCGTCGGCATCCAGGCGCGGGTGCAGCTCGGCCCAGTATTGGCGCAGCAAGGCGTCGATCAGCGTGAGGACTTCGGCCAGCCCGGCCACACCCTGGAGGGCGAGGGTGCTTTGCAGCAGAAAGTGGGTGATGCGCAGGTCTTTGCTGCGCTGCAACAGGTCGAGGCTTTGCTGCTGGATGCTGCGCCACTCGGGCGGCTCAGCGGGCAGGATCGAGTCGCCCATGCTGCGTTCGGGTTGGCCCTTGGCATCACGTTCCAATTGCAGAAATTGCGCGTCATATTCCATGTCCTCGCCACAGGGCGACGTCGCGGAAACGGCGGTGAGCAGCAACGGCACATCCACTGAATTCGATCTCCTTATCGGCCCGCTGGATGGCGGGCAACGCATGCATTAGTTGCGTAATGAACTTTGCATGTTTTCTTGGTCATATACTCAGTGTGCCACTACTGCGCCACCACTGATGTTCAAGAAGTTGTGCATTTTTGGTGTAGTACTTATGGCTTGTCAAGGTAAGCTATTCGCCCTCTGTGACAGATGTGCGGTGTTTAACAACCTGCGCGACTGGCGAGTCGAAAGGCGCGCCCAGAGCGGTTTTTTGTCATGGAAGCCAGTTAAGATCAGCGATCATGCTGGTAAAAGCAGATTTTGGCGGTCGTTTGTACGACAGGACGGGACTCTCCAGGGCGGTGCTGCCTCCTGGGTAGACTGCGCGCGATGTATCAGCAAGGAGGCAAGATGTCGCTGTGTTTGACTATCACTAGTTATCACAAGATCACACCTGGGCAATGCCCCGAAAAGTCCATGGATCAGGGCGTGATGGCTATTGGCCGCAGTTCTGACAATGACTGGGTATTGCCCGACCCTGAGCGTCTCGTCTCTTCGCAACATTGCGTTATTCAATACAAAGATGGCCGTTATTATTTGACCGATAACAGCACCAATGGTGTGGAGTTGGTCAAGGCGGGTATTCGTATGCGTCGGGGTAACAGCGAGCCGTTGCAAGACGGTGAATTGATCCGCATCGGCGATTACGAAATCCAGGCGCGTATCGACTTCAACGTGCAGGCCATCGACAGCCAGCCATTTGCCGGCGACTCACCCAATAGCTTTGAAGCGCTGATGGGCGCCGTGGCGAGCCAACCTGCGCCCACGCCGATGATCGCGCCGCAGTTCCAGGGCGCCTCGGCCATGGAAACTTTGCCAGACCTGTTCGACTTCCTCAGCCCCACCGCCGTGCCGCCGCCCACCGTGGCGGACCATGTGCCGTCCGAGCAACACGATTTTCGCCCCCCGGCCCCAGTGGCCGTACCGGCGCCCGAAAAGCCATTGGTGCAAGGCTCGGTGATTCCCGAAGACTGGGACCTGTTCGGCGACGCGCCCGCGCCCGTGGTCAATGCTGCGCCCGCCCCAGACCCGATCATCCCGCCGCCACCTGTGGTCGAGCCTGTTGCGCTCCCCGTGGCCAATGCCGAGCCACAACCGGACCTCCTGCAAGCCTTTCTGCGCGGTGCGGGCCTGGACCAGTTGCGCCTGGACAAAGCCGACGCTTGCGCGCAGATGGAAAGCATCGGCCGCAGCTACCGGCTGATGGTCGAGGGCCTGATCGACGTACTGCGCGCCCGTGCCAGCCTCAAGGGCGAGTTTCGCATGCAGCAGACGATGATCCGCCCCGCCGAAAACAACCCGTTGAAATTCGCCCCGAATGCCGATGAAGCGTTACTGCTGTTGCTGCGTCATGGCAACCAGGCGTTTATGGCGCCGGACCTCGCCGTACGTGACAGTTTCGACGACCTGCGCGCCCACCAGTTGGCCGTGATGGCTGGCGTGGAAGCGGCGATCAAACACCTGCTCACGCGCTTTGAACCGGCGCAATTGGAGGAGCGCATGGGCAAACCCGGCGGCCTCTCGAGTCTGTTCAACGGTTCGCGCCAGGCCCAGTACTGGCAGCAGTTCACCGAGCTCTACAGCAACATTTCCCGCGAGGCCCAGGACGATTTCCAGGACCTGTTCGGTCGCGAATTCAGCCGGGCCTACGAAGAACACAGTGCACGACAGCGACGCTGAAAACGCCTCGCACCAATGGATAAAACGGATAGCTAAATACGTCATTGAGGACGCAGGATGATTCCCAGGTTTTTACTCGCAGCCGCCACCGCGCTGCTGCTGACGGCGTGTGCCAACGACACTGCCAAACCCCAGGCGGCTGCCGAGGCCGAAGCTGACACGGCCGCCGTTGAGCTGCATTTTCATGCGATTGCCGGGCTTAACCCCGGTGCCAACGGCCAGGCCGCGCCGGTGCGGGTGCGCATTTTCGAATTGAAAAACGCCGCGACCTTTTCACGCTCCGATTACTTCGCCCTGGCGGACCGTGCGCAATCGACCCTCGGCCTCGACCTGCTGGACCAGGACGAAGTGATGGTGCAGCCCGGCCAACAACTGAGCCTGCAGCGCGATCTCGACCCGTCCACGCGCCAGATCGGCTTGCTGGTGGGCTACCGCGAGTTGGACCGTGCGCAATGGCGCACGGTCATCAACGTGCCGCCGCGCCAATACAGCGAATACCAGATCAGCCTCGACGTGCATGCCGTGCGCGCCGACGTCGTGGCTTCCCCATCCAGCCCAGCCCAATAACAAGCAATCGGAGCCCCCATGTCCTGGAACAATCGCGTGGTCTGGTCGGAAGGCATGTTCATCGGAACGCAGCACTTCCAGCAGCATGACCGTTACCTGGAAAACCTGATCGATGCCCGCAGCCGTCCGTTGTCAGCGGGTGCCTGGGGGTTCTCCGAACTGCTGATCGACCAGGGCCTGCTGGCCCAGGGCAAGCTGGCGATTGTGTCGGCCCGCGGCCTGCTGCCCGATGGCACGCCGTTCAATATTCCCCAGGACGACCTGGCGCCGAGCCCGTTGAACATCGACGACAACCTGCGCGACGGCCTGGTGTACCTGGCCCTGCCGCTCAAGCGCGCCGGCGCCCGTGACACGGTGGACGAGGGTGAAGCCCTGGAAGCGGCGCGCTACGTGAGCCAGGTGCGTGAAGTGCGCGACGACAACGCCCCGTTCGAAAACCGTGCACCGGTGGCGGTGGGGTCGCGGGCATTGCGCCTGCTGACGGCGCAGGACGGCATCAGCGACTACGCCGCCATCGGCCTGGTACGCATCAAGGAAAAGCGTGCCGACCGTGCGTTGGTGCTCGATGACACTTACATCCCGCCCGTGCTGGACGTGGCCGCAAGCAAGCCGCTGACGGCCTTTCGCAGCGAACTGCTGGGCCTGTTGCACCAGCGTGGCGAAGCCCTGGCCGGCCGCGTGGTGGCCTCGGGTGCCGGGGGTGCCTCTGAGATCGCCGACTTCATGCTGTTGCAACTGGTCAACCGCGCCCAGCCGCTGATCCAGCACTTCAGCCAGTTGAGCCCGTTGCACCCGGAGCGCTTCTTCAGCGAACTGGTCAGCCTGGCCGGTGAGTTTTCCACCTTCTCAACCTCCAGCCGCCGTCCACACGAATACCCGCAGTACCAGCACGACGACCTGGCCCTGAGCTTCATGCCGGTGATGGCGGCCCTGCGTGAAGCGCTGTCGATGCTCATCGACAGCAAGGCCACGCCGATCCCCATTGTGGAGAAAGCCTACGGCATCCATGTGGCGATGTTGGCCGACAAGACCCTGCTCGACAACGCCAGTTTCATCCTCGTGGTACGCGCCGATGTGCCCGGCGAAACCCTGCGTGCGCGTTTCGGCCAGCAGAGCAAGGTCGGCTCGGTGGAGCACATCCGCGACATGGTCAACCTGCAACTTCCGGGCATCGGCCTGCTGCCGTTGCCGGTGGCGCCACGCCAGTTGCCTTACCACGCTGGCAGCACCTACTACGAGCTGGACCGTGGCAGCGAGCACTGGCAGCAGCTGAATAATTCCGGCGGTTTCGCCTTCCATATCGCCGGGCAGTTCCCGGGCTTGAACCTGGCCTTCTGGGCGATCCGAGGATAATTGGCGATGCATCCCAATGATGATGACCGCACCCAGTTCATGCCGCGCCCGGGTGGCCGAGAACCTGCACCCGCGCGTGCCGAACCTGCGCCGCTGTCGATGCCGGCTGCGCCGATCCTCACCGGCAAGAGCCAGGGCCTCAACCCGCTGGAAAGTGCCGCCGGCCCGTTGCTGGCGTTGTTGACGCGGTTGCGCAACACCATCGCCCATCCCGCGCCGGCCAGCCTGCGTGCGCAGTTGCTGGCGTACCTGCGCCAGTTCGAAGAACGCGCCGAAGCCGCCGGTGTGGCACGCAATGAAGTGCTGTTGGCCCGTTACGCGCTGTGCACTGCCTTGGATGAAGCGGTGCTGAGCACGCCGTGGGGCAGCACCAGTGACTGGGGTAAGCAGAGCCTGCTGATCACCGTGCACAACGAAGCCTGGGGTGGCGAAAAGGTTTTCCAGTTGCTTGACCACTGTCTGCAAAGCCCACGGGAACGCCTGTACCTGCTGGAGCTGTTGTACCTGTGCATGTGCCTGGGTTTTGAAGGGCGTTACCGCGTGATGACCGACGGGCGCAGCCAGTTGGAAGCCTTGCGTGAACGCACCGCCGCAGCGATACGCAGCGCCCGTGGCGAGCACGAGCGTGAGCTGTCGCCGCACTGGCGCGGTGTAACCGTGGCCCGTGATCGCCTGGCGCAATTCATGCCGCCATGGATTGCCGTGGCGATTGGCTTGGCGCTGCTGTTGGCGTTGCTGTTCGGCCTGCGCCTGAAGCTGGCCTCGGACGCCGAGCCGGTGTTCAAGAATATTCATGCCCTGGGCGAGATCCCGGTGCAGGCCATCGACCGTCCGGTGGCGCAGCCCAAAGTGATTGAGCGCCCGCGCCTGGCCGGGTTCCTGGCCGACGACATCAAGGCCGGCCGCGTGGCGGTGGAAGACAAGGTCGACCGCTCTGTCGTGACCATTCGTGGCGATGAGCTGTTCGCCTCGGCCAGCTCCAGCATCGTCGATGACTACCAGCCGCTGATGCTGCGCATCGCTGACGCCATTCGCAAGGTCAAGGGCCAGGTGCGTGTCACCGGGCACAGCGACAACCGCCCGATTGCCACGTTGCGTTTCCCGTCCAACTGGGCGTTGTCCGAAGCCCGGGCCAAGTCGGTGCTGGCGATTCTCGCGGCCAAGACCGGCCAGGCCGAACGCTTCAGCGCCGAAGGCCGCAGCGACACCGAGCCGTTGGCCACCAACAGTACTGCCGAAGGCCGTGCCCGCAATCGTCGGGTTGAAATCACCGTATTGGCGGAGGGCGTCGAGTGAAGGCGTTTTTCAGTTTCATGATTCGCTGGGTGATCCCCGTGCTGGGCCTGATTGCCCTGAGCCTGATCATCTGGTTTGTTGGCCCGCTGCTGGACGTGCTGGTGCCCGAAGGGCGCCGTTGGGCGCTGATCGTGCTGGTGTTTGCGCTGTGGGTGGCCTACCGCGTGTTCCGCATCATCCAGGCCCGTCGCCAGGCCGCCGAAGTGATGCGCAGCCTGGCCGCAGAAACCCCGGTCGACCCCAACAGCGTTGCGACCGCCGAAGAGCTGTCCACGCTGCGCCAGCGCATGGACGAAGCCCTGGCACTGCTGAAAAAGGCCAAGCTGGGCGGCGATGAGCGCCGCAACCTCTACGAGTTGCCGTGGTATGTGATCATCGGCCCGCCGGGCTCGGGCAAGACGACCGCGCTGGTCAATTCCGGGCTGCATTTCCCACTGGCGGCGCAATTGGGCGCCGGTGCGGTGCGGGGCGTGGGGGGGACGCGCAACTGCGACTGGTGGTTTACCGACCAGGCCGTATTGCTCGACACCGCTGGCCGCTATACCACCCAGGACAGCAACTCCACGGTGGACAAAGCCGCCTGGCTGGGCTTTCTCGACTTGCTGAAAAAGCAGCGTGCGCGCCGGCCTATCGACGGTGCCTTTATCGCCATCAGCCTCTCGGATCTGCTGCTGGGCACCGACGCCGAGCGCGCAGCCCATGCTGCCGCGATTCGCCTGCGCATCCAGGAGCTGTATACGCAACTGGGCGTGCGTTTCCCCATCTACCTGATGCTCACCAAGCTCGACCTGGTGCCGGGCTTCATGGAGTTCTTCGACAACCTGAGCAAGGATGAGCGCGCCCAGGTGTGGGGCATGACCTTTGCCCTGGACGACGGCAAAAACAGCGACAGCCCGCTGGCGCACCTGCAAAGCGAATTCGCCGGCCTGGAGCAGCGCCTCAACGAACGCCTGGTCGAGCGCTTGCAACAGGAACGCGACCCGGCACGACGCGACCTGATCTACGGCTTCCCGCAGCAGTTCGGCGCGTTGAAAGATTGCCTGCAAAACTTCCTCGAAGGCGTGTTCAAACCCAACGCCTTTGAAGAGCGCGTGTTGCTGCGTGGCGTGTACTTCACCAGCGGCACCCAGGAAGGCAGCCCGATTGACCGCCTGATCGGTGCCATGGCCCAGAGCATGAACCTGGACCGCCAGCATCTGGCGCGCCAGAGCGGCACCGGGCGCAGTTACTTCATCGAAAAACTGTTCACCGCCGTGGCCTTTGCCGAGCGCGGCCTGGTGGGGGTGAACCCGAAAGTCGAGCGGCGCCGCAAGTGGATCGCCCGTGGCGTACTGGCGGCCACCGTCGCGCTGGTGGTGGTGGTCAGCGGCCTGTGGTGGGTGAGCTATCGCGCCAACCAGGCATATATCGCACAGGTCGATCAGAAGGTCGCGCCCCTGGGCCAGACCGTACAGAACCTGAGCCCGGCACAGCGGGAAGTGCTCGCCGTGCTGCCGTTGCTCAATGCGGTGAAGAACCTGGCGGGGGATTCGCCGAGCTGGTCCGAAGGGCTGGGGCTGTACCAGGGCGATATGCTCGAAGCCGAGTCCGCCAGCGTGTACCGCAAACTGTTGATCGCCGTGTTCGCGCCACGCCTGGTGACGCGTATCGAAGAGCAACTGCACGGCGGCGGTAACTCGGACTTTCTCTACGAGGGCCTCAAGGCTTACCTGATGCTCGCCGACACCGAGCATTACGACCCGGACTTCATCAAGGCCTGGATCGCCCTGGACTGGGACCGCAACCTGCCCCGCGACCTGCCGGCCGACCAGCGTCAGGCCCTGGCCGGGCACTTGCAGGCGCTGTTCGAACGCCACCCGCCGAGCGCACGCCTGGACCCACGGCTGATCGACGATTTGCGTCGGCAGTTGCAGCAATTGCCGGTAGCCCAGCGCGTGTACGACCGCGTCAAGCGCCAGAAACTGCCCGAAGGTATCCCGGACTTTCGCCTCAACGAAGCCGCCGGTCGCGATGCCGCGCTAGTGTTCAGCCGCAAGAGCGGCAAGCCGTTGGGTGAGCCGTTGAGTGGTTTCTTTACCGCCAAAGGCTATCGCCAGGCGTTCTTGCTCAGCAGCTTGAACCAGACCGGCACCCTGGCCGAAGAGCAATGGGTGCTGGGCCATGAACAGGCCGACCAGCAGAACGTGGTGAGCCTGGCCGCCGACGTGCGCCGTTTGTACTTCCAGGATTACCAGCGCCAGTGGGACGCGTTGCTCGCCGACATCGACTTTGTGCCGATCACCAGCGTGGCACAGGCCGCCGATGTGCTGCGGGTGATTTCCGGTCCCACCTCGCCGCTGAAAAAGCTGCTGGTGGCGGTTGCCAGGGAAACCGACCTGCAAGCCGAAGAACGCCAACTGGCCGCCAAAGGCGTGCCGGTGGAAGGCGGCGTGGACAAGCTCAAGGAGCGCCTCGGCAGTTTGCTGGGCGAGGCGCAACCGACGGCGAATGCACCGGCACCGGCGGATGATCCCGTGACCGCGCACTTTGCCGAACTCAACAGCATCGTCAGCAAAAACGAAGGTGAACCGGCGGCCATCGACGGCCTGCTGTCGGACATGAATGCACTGTATGTGCAGGTCAGTGCCATGGTCGGTGCCAGCGGCGATGCCTTGCTCGGTGAGGCCAAGAACCAGGCGGCGGCTGCGGCCACGCGGGTCAGCCTGAACGCCGAGCGTCAGCCGCCGCTGGTGCAGGGCATGGTCAAGTCGGTGGTCAATTCCACCACCAACAGCATGATGGGCGGGGTGCGTAACCAGCTGAACGCGGCCTGGGTCAGTGAGGTGGTCAACGTGTATCGCCAGTCGTTGGCCGGGCGTTACCCGATGTCGCCGGGCAGTGCGCGGGACGCCACCCTGGATGACTTCGGCCAGTTCTTCGGCGTGGGCGGGGTGATGGACAACTACTTCCGCAAATACCTGCAGCCCTATGTGGACACATCGGCACAGACCTGGCGCTGGCAACCTGGGGCGGCGCAGAAGCTGGGGATTGCTCCTGGCGTGCTGCAAACCTTCCAGCGTGCGGCGTCGATTCGGGACGCGTTCTTCCGCTCCGGTGGCACCCAACCCATCGTGCGTTTCGAACTCAAGCCGGTGTCGATGGACCCTACCATCACTCAGTTTCTGCTTGACCTGGACGGCCAGCAATTGAGCTACGACCACGGCCCGAGCCGGCCGGTGGCGATGCAATGGCCGAACCCGGGCAGCATTGGCGTGGTGCGTATTTCCATCATGCCCCCGTCGGCCAGTGGTCGCTCCGGCATCACTCTGGACGGCCCGTGGGCCTGGTTCCGTCTGCTGGAGCAATCAGACCTCACCGCAGGCAACTCGCCGGATCGTTTCAACCTGCGCCTGCGAGTCGATGGCGCGAGCATCGCCTACGAGTTGCGCGCCAACAGTGCCTTCAACCCGTTCAAGAGCCGCGTGCTCAGTGGCTTCAGCCTGCCGGAGCGGCTATGACGGCCCTGGGTTTCTACGGCAAGTTGGCCAGCCGCGGGGACTTCGTCAGCCGCGCCTTGCCGCAGAGCTTTATCGGCCCGTGGGACAGCTGGCTGGCGGCGGGTTTGCTCGCCAGCCAGAACAGCCTCGGCGCTGACTGGCTGAATGCGTACCTGGTCAGCCCGTTGTGGCGCTTTGTGCTGGCGCCGGGCGTGTGCGGGCCGGACGCGGCGGCGGGCGTGGTGATGCCGAGCATTGACCGGGTCGGGCGTTACTTTCCGCTGGCGGTGGTGACCTTGCTGGATCACGACACCAACCCGGCGTCGCTGGTGGGCGGTTCGGACGCCTGGTTCGAGCAGGCTGAAACCTTGTTGCTCAGCACCCTCGACAGCGGCGCGACCTTCGAAAGCTTCAACGCCGGGCTCGACGAGTTGGGTGTGCCGGCCAGCGAGCCGCGGGCGGTGGACAGCCGTTTCGCCGGCCTGCAAAGGGTGGCAGCCACCGTGCCGCACCAGCGTATGACCGCACTGGCCGAACAGGCGTGCGAGGGCGCAAGCCTGTGGTGGGGGCGAGGCTCGCAGCGTATCTCCCCCGGTTTATTACGGTGCCAGGGCCTGCCTGCCGCCAGCGATTTTGCGCAGTTTTTGCTCGGACAAGAAGGTGTGGTGTAGATGGGCGTGACGTACGAATCCGCGAGCAAAAGCCATGTGGGCATGGTTCGCCAAGTCAACGAAGATGCCTTTCTGGATCTGCCGGAAAACCGCCTGTGGGTGGTGGCCGATGGCATGGGCGGGCACGCGGCGGGCGACTATGTCAGCAGCTTGATCGTCGACAGCCTGCGCCATGTGCCGCTGGGCCGCTCTCTGGATGAATACTCGGCGGCGCTGCGCAATGACCTGCTGCGCATCAACGCGGCCGTGCGCGAAGAAACCGCCAACCGTGGCGTGACCATGATGGGCAGCACCGTGGTGGTGTTTGCCGCGCGCGGCTTGCGCGGGGTGTGCCTGTGGGCCGGCGACAGCCGCCTGTACCGCTTGCGCGACGGCGTGCTGGAAAGCATTTCCCGCGACCACAGCTACGTGCAAGACCTGCAAGACAGCGGCCTGCTCAGCGAAGCCGACGCCCGCACCCATCCGCGCTCCAATATCGTCACCCGCGCCATTGGCGTTGAGGCCCAGTTGGACGTCGCCTCGGTGGACCTGTTGATCGCTCCCGGCGACAGCTATTTGCTGTGCAGCGATGGCCTCAACAAAACCGTCGAAGACCACGAAATCCGCGAGGTGCTCAGCCATGACGCACCGGATGAAATCGTGCGCAGCCTGGTGCACTTGGGCCTAAATCGCGGCGCACCGGACAACATCACCACCCTCGTCGTGAAGGTCTCGTCATGAACATCGTCATCCCAGGTTATGACATCGAAGGCGAGATTGGCGAAGGCGCCATGGCCAGCGTGTACCTGGCGACCCAGCGCTCGTTGGAGCGCAAGGTGGCGTTGAAGGTGATGGCGGCGGCGCTGGCGGCCGACCCGAGTTTCTGCGAACGCTTCCTGCGCGAGGGCAAGACCCTGGCGCGCTTGTCGCACCCGCACACGGTGACCATCCATGACATCGGCAACGTCGGTGAGCTGTATTACATGGCCATGGAATACCTGCCCAACGGCACGCTCAAGGAGCGCATCGCTGCTGGGCTGACCCCGGAGCAGGGCGTGACGCTGATCCGCCAGATTGCCTCGGCCTTGGGCTATGCCCATGCCCAAGGGCTGGTGCACCGCGACGTCAAGCCGGCGAACATTCTGTTTCGCGCCGATGGCACGGCAGTGTTGTCGGACTTCGGGATTGCCAAGTCGCTGGACGATCGCACCCAGTTCACCCAGGCCGGGTTTGCCGTGGGCACGCCGAGCTACATGAGCCCGGAGCAGGCGCGGGGCCAGGAGATCGATGGCCGCGCCGACCTCTACGCGCTGGGCGTGGTGCTGTATGAAATCCTCGTCGGCAAGCTGCCTTATAACGGCACCGATGCGCTTTCCACGGCGCTGGCGCACCTGACCGAACCCTTGCCGGAATTGCCTGTGCACCATGGGCGCTATCAGGGCGTGCTGCGCAAGTTGTTGGCCAAGGACCCGGCGGAACGTTATCCGGATGCGGCAGCGTTGTTGTTGGCGCTGGATCAACTGCCGGCTGATGAATCGGATGCCACGCTGGTGCGGCCGCTGCCGATTCCATTGAGCTTTGATCTGGCGGGTATGACCCCTGTCACCATCGACATTCCGACGGATAAACCGCAGCCGCAGCCAATAGTGCGTCAACCGGTGGTGACGCCGACGCAGCACAATGCCCCGTCCGAGCAGCGCCGTGGGCCGGTATTGGCTTTGGCCGCCGTGGCAGTCGCCGTCGCGTTGGCCATTGGTGGCGCCAGCTACTGGTGGTTGAGCGGCGGCGATGAACCGGCCAAGCCGCCAGCCGCCGTGGTGCCCAAGGTGACGCCGCCCGTGGCTGTCGCTGAAGTGGATGGCGGTCAGCGCCCGTTGCTGATGGCAGGCAAGAAAACCTTGTTCCAGCGTGTACTCAGCAAACCCGGCGCCCAGCTTTCAGCGGACGCCGGGAGTACGCCGGGTAAAGCGCTGCCGGCGTTTTCCGTGCTCTACGTGTATCAGCGCAAAGAAGTCGATGGCAGCCCGTGGGTACGCGTCGGCGCGGCCACTGATGGTCGCAGTGACGGTTGGCTGCCGGCCTCCCAGGTCAGCGACTGGAAACAAAGCCTGGTGCTCAAGTTCACCGAGCGCTCCGGCCGGGCTCCCGTGATGTTCCTGCGCCAGCCCGGTGAGGTGGAAAAACTGCTGGCCGACCCTGCCGCAGCGAAAAGCGCCTTGGCCAAGGCGCAGAACAACCGTGAGGACAACCAGCAAGTCCTGGCCCTGGAACCCACCGCCAGCGCGGTGCCGCAGAACCAGTTCTACCTGTTGCCGATCTTCGATTCCAAGGAGAGCTTCGACGACAACGGCCAGCCGGTGCAGTTGCTCAACGTGGCCTCCATCGACCCAGGCAGCCGCGCCGCTGCCAGACCCGCCAGCCCGACGCTCAGCGCCAATGCCGACGCGTTCCGCACGGCGGTGGTGCTGGTGGTGGACACCACCGTGTCGATGCAGCCCTACATCGACCAGATTCGCGACGTGGTGCACGAGCTGCAAACCCGCATTGCCGAGCGTGGCGAGTTGGACAGCGTCAGCTTCGGCATGGTCGGCTTTCGCAGCAGCATCCAGAAAACGCCGGGCCTTGAGTATGTCGCCAAGACCCTGATCAGCCTCGACCAAGGCCGCGACCCGCAGCGCTTTCTGGATATGGCGCGCCAGGTCAAAGCGTCGACGGTGTCCAGCCACTCGTTCAACGAAGATGCGTTTGCCGGGGTGATGCAGGCAGTGGACGGCATGGATTGGTCCGGCTACGGCGGGCGCATCATCCTGCTGGTCTCCGATGCCGGCGCGCTGCGCAAGAACGACCCGTTCGCCGCCACCCAGATGAACGAAGCGGAAGTGCGCCAGGCGGCGCTGGGCAAGCAGATCAAGATCTACGCGCTGCACCTGCGCACCGATGCCGGCAAGAAAACCCATGCCGGCGCCGAGAGCCAGTATCGCGTCCTCACCGCCGACGCCAACCCGCAGATCGGCGACCTGTACACGCCGGTGCCAGGGGGCGATGTGCGCAAGCTGGGTGAGCGCGTCGATGAGATCGGCACGGTGTTCGCCAACCTGGTGCATCAGGTGCGCAGCAACACGCCGCAGCCCGTGCCGTTGCTCAGTGCCGCGCCGAGCCTGGCGGACAAGTCCGCCGCCGTCGGCTATGCCATGCACATGGACTTTCTCGGGCGCAAGACCGCGAGCCAGGCACCGCAATTGGTCAGCGCCTGGACCGCTGATCGTGACCTGACCAACCCGGCGCTGCCAGCGTTCCAGGTGTGCGTGATGTTGACCAAGCTGCAACTCAACGACCTGCAACAATCGTTGAAGTTGATCGTGGATGCGGCGCGCAAGACCCAAAGCTCGCCCAAGGATTTCTTCCAGGAAATCGCCAGCGCCTCGGCCTATATGAGCCGCGACCCGCAGGCCCTGCGCAAGGGCGGCAACCTGGCTGACGGTGGCCTGCTCGGTGAATACCTGGAGGGCCTGCCGTACCGCAGCAAGTCGCTGAACATGACCCAGGACCTGTGGTTGTCATTGAGCGTGGCCGAGCAGGAAGACTTTATCGACGAGCTGGATTCGAAAATCCGTCTGTATGAAACCTTCCATAACGACGTGGCCAACTGGGTCCGTTTCGGCGATGCCGAACCGGGCGATGCGTTGTATCGCGTGCCGCTGTCGACGCTGCCGTAATGTTGAACCTGAGCGCGGTGCACAAGAGCCGGGGCGTCGGTATCCAGCGCTACAGCCTGGTGATCCCTGCGTTGCAGCTGGGCGCGGGTGAACAACTGGCAATTGTCGGCCCCAGTGGTTGCGGCAAGAGCACCTTGCTCGACCTGCTGGCGCTGGTGTTGGCGCCGGATCAGGTGGGGCAGTTTGCATTCAACCAACACGACGTCGGCGCGCTGTGGCGTGCCGACCGGCAATCGGCGCTGGCCGCGTTACGCAGCCAGCACTTGGGCTATGTGCCGCAGACCGGGGGGTTGCTGGGGTTTCTGGACGTGCGCGGCAATATCGCGCTGTCGCGCCAACTGCTGGGCTTGCAGGATGACGGCCGCGTGGCGCGCCTGGCTGAGCAGTTGCAGATCAGCGATCAGTTGGCCAAGCGCCCGGCGGCGTTGTCGGTGGGCCAACGCCAGCGGGTCAGCTGTGCACGGGCCCTGGCCCATGGGCCGCAACTGGTGCTGGCTGATGAGCCGACGGCGTCCCTGGACCCGCTCAACGCCGAACGCGTGATGCAGGCGCTGCTGGCCCAGGCCCGCGAACACCGTACGGCCTGTGTGATCGCCACCCATGATGAACCGCTGGCCCGCGCCAGTGGCTTGCAGGTGCGGCGTATCAGTTGCCAGCGCGATCCAGACGGCGGTATCACCGCAACCCTCGGGGAGGCGTGCTGATGCGCATCGGCCTGGTTGCTTCGCTTGCGTGGCAGGACTACCGCAACGATGGGTGGTTGTCGGCCTGTGCGGTGTTGGCATTGGTGGCGGTTATCGCGCCATTGCTGGTGTTATTCGGGCTGAAATTTGGACTGGTTAGCAGTTTGACCGAACGCTTGGAGACCGACCCCGCCAGCCGTGAAATCATCCCATTGGGCGGTGGTCGATTCAGCGCGGCGTTTATCGCGCAACTGGGTGAGCGCAGCGAGGTGGCGTTTGCTGTGCCGCGCACACGGCAAATTGCCGCCACGGCGCAGGTGGGCACCCTGACCCTGGAAATGCTGCCGACTGCCGCAGGCGACCCGTTGTTGGCAGGCTTGCCGATGCCCCACGGCCTGGACCAGATCGTGCTCAGCCATACCGCCGCCGAAAAGCTCGCGGCAAGGCCCGGTGACTGGCTGGAAACCAGCTTTGCGCGGCAAGTGGCGGGGCGCGTCGAGGCCCAGCGCACGCGGTTGCAGGTGCTGGCGGTGTTGCCGCTGGAGGCTTTCGCTCGCGAGGGCCTGTTTGCCGATCTGGCGTTGCTGGAGGCAGCGGAAGATTACCGCGATGGCCGTGCGGTGCCGGCGTTGGGTTGGGCCGGTGAAGCGGCGAGCGTGAGCGAACAGCGTATCTACCCGGCGTTTCGCCTGTACGCGCGCAGCCTCAGTGATGTGGAACCGTTGCGGGTGTATTTCGCCGGGCAGAACCTGTTGGTTTCAACCCAGGCGCACACCATCGCTCAAGTGCAATCGTTGAGCCGCAACCTGTCGATTGTGTTCTGGATCATCGCCGGGTTGGCGCTGGCCGGGGCGTTTGCGGCGATTTTCGCGGGCACCCTGGCGGCGGTAGCGCGTAAGCACCGTGAACTCTCGGTGTTGCGCCTGCTGGGGTTTTCCACCGCCGCCTTGTTGCTGTTTGTGCTGCTGCAAGCGCTATACAGCGCGGGTTTTGCCGCTGTGCTCAGCGTTGGGCTGTATGGCCTGGCTGAGGCGGCGTTGAACAAGCTTTTTGTGCAGGTGCCGGGCGAGTACGCCAGCCACCTGTTGGCGCGCCATTATGGCCTGGCCCTGGTGGCGGTGCTCGGTGTCAGTGCCGTGGCGGCCGCCTGTGGTGGTTGGCGGGTGGCACGTATCCAGGCTTCTGAAGGAATCAGAGATGTATAAATTACTGGGCGCCTGCGTGGCGCTGAGCCTGGCCTCGCTGGCCTGGGCCGATGAGGCAAGTGACAAGCTCGACAACCCCAAGCCGTTGCCGGACGACGTGAGCCTGCCGCTGCCCTGCGAAGGCAACATGGTGTTCCGCTACGCCTACATACTGGCCCAGGGCACCCTGGATGACCGTGAAATCAGCCTGGGCTACCCCTTTGCCGAAGGCGAGGCGGGTTATCAGCAGTCGTTTATTTCCGGCTACCGCCGCGACTTCATCAACGGCCAGTTCACCCTCAAGGACTTGCCCAAGGACTGGAGCAAGGTCATCGCGCCGCAGATGCCGAAGACCGACGCCAAGACCCCGCTCAAACCCATGCTGTACTTCATTGGCAAATACGAAGTGACTGCTCGCCAATACGCCCAGGTGATGGCCCAGGCGCAGTCCCTGGCCAGCGGTGAACCGGCTCCCGCATGTGAGGCGCCCAGCGGCATGGCCGGGCGTTTGCCCAAGGTGAAACTGTCGCGCTTTGAAGCCGAGCGTTTTTCGGCGGTGTACAGCGCCTGGCTAATGAAATACCACCGCGAACTGCTGCCGGTAAGCGGGCGCGGTGCGTCGGCCGAAGACGGTGGCCTGGGTTTTGTGCGCCTGCCCACCGAAGTGGAGTGGGAGTACGCCGCACGCGGCGGCCAGGCGGTGAGCCGCCAGGACCTCGAAGGCCGTCTGTATCCCCGGCGCGCCGAGGGCAGTGAAAGCGATGGCCCGCTGGCCGATTACGCGGTGTTCAACCAAGTGGCCGGCGGCACCGGCCAGGCGGCGCGGTTGATGCCCATCGGTACCAAGTTGCCCAACCCCATCGGCATGTTCGACGTGATCGGCAACGCCGCGGAAATGGTCCAGGAATCCTTCCAGCTGGTACACGCTGGCCGCCGCCAGGGCACCTACGGCGGCTTTGTGGTCAAGGGCGGCAACTACCTGGAAGGCGAGGGCACATTGTTCACCGGCATGCGCCGCGAATACCCGTTGTTTGCCGCTGATGGCACCGAGCAAAGCAACGAGACCACCGGCTTTCGCGTGGCGATTGGCGCGTTGTCGGCGCCGCGCTCGCGCTACAAGGAATTGTTTGCCCAATGGCAGAAGGAAGGCCGCCTGGCCGCGCTGACCGATGCCATCGACGACGCCCAGGACCCGACCAAGCGCCTGGACAGCATCATCGCCGCCAGTGTCGATCCCAAGCTTCAAGCCGAGCTGGGCCTGGTCAACGAAGAGCTCAAGCGCAACGTGTCGCTGATCGCCCAGCAACGCGAAGAAGCCGCGGGCAATTTGATCCAGTCGGCGGCGTTGGTGGCCGAGACCATCAGCAACTACAACATCCGCCTGGCCAACCTGCAGAAGAGTCGCCAGCAGGCGGTGGACAGCAAGGACGAGGCCAGCGCGCAGCTGTTTGACATGGCCATTACCAATGGACGCAGCGCGTTGGACGGCGCGGTGGCGATTTACATCGACAACCTGGCCACCGGCACGCGCTACACCGATGCGGTGATCCAGGCGCAGTTTCAACGGATCAAGGAAGAGTTGGATCGCAAGCCAGTGCTCGGCAAGAGCCTGGTGACGCGCGCGACACTGTTCGTTCGCCATGTCGGCAACTACCGCAAGCAACAGCGGGCCGACCCGGCAACGATCTTGAAGGAATTGCTCGCAGCGAGCGGTCAGCGGTCTTGATCGTTGGCTGTCTAGCGAGCTTGGAAGGGACTCAGGCGGCGGTGGGCCGTGCTGGGCAAGTCAAACTTAACAGAGATCACATCTATGCTTTTTTCCCGTAAGGCGGTTTCCAAGCGTCACCTGCTGCTGATCGCAGCTGGTTTCAGTACCGTGTTGACTGGTTGCGCTACGTCGCCTGCGTCCAAGGTGGCGTCGAGCACCAAGGTCGAGTACTACCCCAACTGCTACGAGCCGGTGCAGCACCTGCGCGCCACCGATTCGGACATGACCAAGTCGGTCGTCACCGGTGCCGCTATCGGCGCGGCCGGCGGTGCCCTGCTGGGCGCGCTGACCGGCGACAAGGACAGCCGTGGCCGCAATGCCGCGATCGGTGCCGCAGGCGGCGCCCTGGCTGGCGGTGCGGCGGGTTACTACACCGAGCGCCAGAAACAGATCACCGATGACAACCAGCGCATCGCGTCCTACTCCACCGACTTCAACAAAAGCGCCTCGGACATCGACCGCAGCACCGCCTATGCCAAGGCCTCGCAGCAGTGCTACCAGAGCGCATTCACCAAGCTGGTGGCTGATCGCAAGGCCAAGACCGTCAACGACACCGAAGGCCGCAAGCGCCTGGCGGAAATCGTCGCGGGTCTGAAGGAATCCAATGACCTGATCGTGACGGTCAACGGCAAGGCCAGCGAAGACCTGAACAACTACACCCAGGCGTACGAGAAAGACCTGCAACAGGTCGGCGTACAGCGCAGCGATGTGGTGACCGTGGCCACCGCCGATACCACGCCAGTGGTCGCTCCGGCCAAGGGCAAGAAAGCCGTCAAGCCAGCCAAGAAGCCGGTGCTGCCGACAGTGCCGAAAGAAGCGGTAACCACCGAACGTAGCATCCAGACCGTGCAGGCCAAGCAAGCTGAAAGCAAGCAGGTCGCCAGTGCAGGCAAGACCCAGATCGAAGCAACCTGCCGCAATCCAAACCTGGCCGATTGGGCGCCAGTGCCATGCCCTAACGTTTAAGTACTTGTTGCTATAAGCGTTAAACGCCAACCGATCTGCGCCTAAAGCGCGAGATCGGTGGCGTTCTTTTTGCAAATCGTTACACTGCTGCGGCCACTCCAATAAATACACCGAGGCCGTGTGCATGAAATTTCGTCTTCTCCTGTGGGTGCTGGGCCTGATGATGGGCAAAGCCAGCCGCACCAACCCCGCCTTCCAGCAGCAACTGGGTGACAAAGACCTGGCCTTCCAGCTGCAGACCCTCGACGGCAAGGTTGCCCGTCACTTCATCGTCAAAGACCAGCGCATCACCAGCCGCTCAGGTGTCCACCCGGCGCCGGCCTTCGCCATTGCCTTCAAGGATGCCGCCTACGGCTTCGCCACGATGCAGGCGAAGAACAAGCAACTGGCGTTCATGACGGGGATTCAGGACAAGTCGATCCAGATCAAGGGCAACCCGGCGCTGGTGATCTGGTTTCAGGGCCTGACCAAGTATTTGAAGCCGCGCAAAAAGACGGTACGTTAGTTACTGTTGACTGCCGGTGTGTTGAAGGCGCCGGGAACGATATCGACTTTACGGCTTAATTGGGCCACAGGGCATTTTCTTCGCTCTCACTTCGTGGCCCCTGTTGAGTGCGCTTAATATCTTTTTCATCGTCCTGACGGCCGGTATAGGTGACGTCTACATTTTCCTCTTCATTGCCTGCCCATAAGGCTACGGTTTCAGTGTTGCCCGCGTTTTCTGCAATGTCGATGTGTGTTGGGACTTCGGGGTTTACCAAGACGTATGCAGATTGTGATTCAATTTTAATGGTTGTAAAGGAGCGTGACCTTATTTTGTCGTTCTCTCCTTGGGCAACTATCCAAGTTGCCTGATCGTCAGAACGCTGGAGGTTGCTCATCATGGTATTACTTCCTGAACCACCGACAAGGTGGGCGGAACCAGCGGTGCCACCATGTAACTCGTCATCGCCGTCTTGGCCATATAGCTCTCCTCCCCCCGCGCCGAGTTTGCCTATATCTGCGCCATTCCCAAGATAGACTTGAGCATGCCCACCGCCGGTCTCCACCTGGTCGTCATCAGCCCCGGTGTCAATGTGTATGTCTGTTTTGACGTCAGGGTCGACGATTACTGTATCTTTACCCCCGTAGGTCGTAATAAAGAGCTTGGCTTGGTTGCCACTGGGATTGGACTCATCAATATCTAGCTTAATGGCTGCACCGTTCACAATTGCAGTTAACCGATTATCAAACTTCTTTATATAGACAAGGTCATCCGAGTTGCCTGTATTTATTTTTACTGTCGAGGCCGGGTGGAAGCCGCGCTCATTGAAGACCGCCCCGGGATCTCTGTGCGAAACAACAGCTGTTTGTCCATAATGACTTATTATAATTTTATTGTTGGGGCCTCCCACGTTCTCGGTTGATGAAGGCAGGGGGTAGGAAAGATCGCCAAGGTCAGGGCGTTGTGACGCGTTAAGAAACTGGTTAATGGGCATGGACATAGTAAGAAACTCCGCGTTAGTCAAGTAGGACAAATTACGTGCTTATACTGTGTGAGCCGACTAAGTGTTACAGTTCCATTTTGTATGTGTCTGAATGTTCTGAGTCTGTGGGCTATGGACTTAATTCCCGCTGCCTCTACCTGTGGCTCTGTAGCGCGTGTTCATCGTAATCAGGACAAGTCGATCCAGATCAAGGGCAACCCGGCGCTGGTGATCTGGTTCCAGGGGCTGACCAAGTATTTGAAGCCGAAGAAAAAGAAGTAGGCGGTCAGGTAGACCGAGTTGAATTCATCGCAGGCAAGCCAGCTCCCACAGTTGACCCTATTTCAACGTTGGAACGCGGTCACTGTGGGAGCTGGCTTGCCTGCGATAGCGGTGTAACAAGCGCCAGATTTACCCCTGGCTGAACTGCGAAGCCAATTCGCGCAACAGCACTTCGGCATCCAGCACTTTACCGACCACATCCTCCGCCTTCTCGCGGCTCAAGCCCAGGCGCTCAAGCAATGCGTCCGGAATGGATTCATCCGGCCCGGAGCCAATCCCCCGGCTGCGCAACAGGCGCACCGCCAGGCACACCAGGTTCGGATACTCGGCGTATTGCCCGTCGTACGTCGGGTCGTGCTGGAAGCGCAGGGCGGTGCACAATTCGTCCGGCATGTCCCAATAGCGCATCAGCCAGGCGCCGATCTGTTCGCGGCTGATGCCCAGCAAGTGTTGCTCGACGTAGCTGTGGCACAGGTGCGGGTTGACCTCCAGGTGCCGGCAGATCAGCGAGAAGTGGGGCGGAAACACGTGGGCCAGCAGCAGATAGCCGAAGTTGTGCAGCAAACCTGCCAGGTAGGTCAGGCCGGCTTCCGGGCGCTGGGCGCGGGGCATGGCACGGGTCAGGCCTTCAATCACGGCGGCGGTGTAGATCGACTGGTGCCAGTACGGCGTGGACAGGTGCGGGCGGTCCTTGGGCAGGCTCAGGGTTTTGCCCAGGGCCAGGCCCAGCGCCAGGTTGATCACAAGATCAAAGCCCAGCACGCGCACGATGGCGTCTTCGACTGAGCGGATCTTGCCCGGCGAAGCGTAGTAGGGCGACGCGGCCCAGCTTACGACCTGGGCGGCGAGGGCCGGGTCGGTTTCCACCACGCCGGTGATGTCGTCGATGGTGGCATTGGGATCGACGCGCAGCTTGATGATCTTCTGCGCGGTGTCGGCCAGCGGTGGAATCTCGATGGTCGCTTCCAGGCGCTGCTGAATACGACGCGCGGTGAAGGCTTGCATCGCCTGGGTGATTTCCTCGCGGTCATCATTGGGGCGGTCGAGATTCGGGCGGATGTTGCTCAAGGGTTCCCCGAACTGCGCGGCGCTGGCCTTGGTGAGCAGGCTCTTGAAGGCGTCGCTGGGGATTTCCAGCAACAGCCCGGCTTCGCCCGAATGCACCAGCAGGCTCGGCTCATTGAGCAAGCGGCCTTCGTACAGGCACGGCGAACTGGTCAGGGGCGGCAAACCCGGCAGCAGGCTCAGGTCATGCTTGCCCAGCATGCGCTCGACACGCTCGGGGGCGACGGCCGTGAGGCGGCGACCGGTGAGTTCGGCGAGGCGGTTGAGGTCCAGCAACTGGCTTTGGGGGAACAGCACCATGAGCGCGCCAACCGCATCTTCAAGCAACACCGCCTGGACCTTTTGTGCAGGGTTCAGGCCAGGCTGTTCGATGACTTCCGTGTAGGGGATGGCGAGCTTTGCGAGCAGCGCCCGAATGACCGGCGGGGCGGTCAGTGGGGCTGTGGCGAGGGCAACTTCTGACATGGCCTGATCCAATTTCTTACATTCATTGGAGTATAACCAGCTTGATACGGGTGTTGGTCGGATAAGTGCGTCAGGCGTCACACTTGGCCGTATTGCTGGCCGTGCCGCAGCCAGCGGTTGAGCAAGGGGCTGACGTGATCGGGCCAACGTTCGAGCAATGCGTGCGCAGCATCGCGCACGGCGGGCAGCAGGTCGGCATCGCGCATCAGGTCGGCGACCTTGAATTGCAGCAGGCCGGTCTGGCGCGTGCCGAGCATTTCACCGGGGCCGCGCAGTTCGAGGTCTTTTTCGGCGATAACAAAACCGTCGTTGGTTTCGCGCATGATGCCCAGTCGCTGGCGACCGATCTGCGACAGTGGCGGGTGATAGAGCAGCACGCAGTGGCTGGCGGCACTGCCCCGGCCAACCCGCCCGCGCAGCTGGTGCAGCTGCGCCAGGCCCAGGCGTTCGGGGTTTTCGATGATCATCAGGCTGGCGTTGGGGACGTCCACGCCCACTTCAATCACGGTGGTAGCCACCAGCAATTGCAGGTTGCCGGCCTTGAACTCGGCCATTACCGCGGCTTTTTCCGCCGGTTTCATACGGCCATGGATCAACCCCACTTTGAGCTCACCCAAGGCACTGGTGAGGTCTTCATAAGTGGTTTCGGCGGCCTGACAGGTCAGTTCTTCGGACTCTTCGATCAGGGTACACACCCAGTACGCCTGGCGGCCTTCGGCGCAGGCACCGCGCACGCGCTCGATCACTTCGACACGTCGGGTGTCGGTGACCAGCACGGTGTTGACCGGCGTACGCCCCGGCGGCAGTTCGTCGAGGATCGAGGTGTCGAGGTCGGCGTAGGCGCTCATGGCCAGGGTGCGTGGGATCGGCGTGGCGGTCATGATCAACTGGTGCGGGTTCATGCGCCCGCCCACGCCTTTCTGGCGCAGGGCCAGGCGCTGTTGCACGCCAAATCGGTGCTGTTCGTCGATGATCACTAGCGCAAGGTTCTTGAACTGCACTTCGTCCTGGAACAGCGCATGGGTGCCCACCACCATCGGTGCTCCGGCGGCGATCTGCTCCAGGGCGGCCACGCGGTTTTTGCCTTTGAGCTTGCCAGCCAGCCACGCCACCTCCAGGCCCAGCGGTTCGAGCCAGCGCTTGAAGGTGATGAAGTGTTGTTCGGCGAGGATTTCCGTCGGTGCCATCAGCGCCACTTGATAGCCAGCTTCCAGGGCTTGCAGGGCGGCGAGGGCAGCGACCACGGTCTTGCCGGCGCCTACGTCACCCTGGATCAACCGCAGCATCGGTTCTTGCTGGCTGAGGTCGTAGGCGATTTCATTGCCCACACGCTGTTGCGCGCCGGTCGGCGCAAAGCCGAGGTTGGCCAGGTATTGCGCAGGCAGCCGCGTGGCCTTGGGCATCGCCGGGGCGCGCAGGGAACGCATGCTTTCGCGCAGGCGTTGCTGGGACAGCTGGTGCGTGAGCAGTTCTTCAAAGGCCAGGCGATGCTGGGCCCAGTGATGACCGAGGGCGAGTTCGTCCACATCGGCATCGGCGGGCGGGTGATGCAAATACCGGATCGCATCGGCCAGGGGCGCCAGCTGATAGTCGCGGGCCAGCTCCAGGGGCAGCCAATCGGGCAGGCTTTGCGGGCCGAGCATGGTCAGGGTCTGCATGCACAACTGGCGCAGGCGTTGCTGGGTCAGGCCCTCGGTCAGCGGGTAGATCGGCGTGAGCGTGGTGTCCACCGGCGGCGGCTCATCGCCGGTAATGGCGCGGTATTCCGGGTGGTAGATTTCCAGGCCCGATGCGCCTGGGCGTGCCTCGCCATAGCAGCGCACGCGGGTGCCACGCTTGAGGCCTTCCTTCTGCGCGTTGCTGAAGTGGTAGAAGCGCAAGCTCAAGCCGCCAGTGCCGTCCTGCAGGCGCACCACCAGGCTGCGGCGCTTGCCCATCACCACGTCGGCGCCACTGACGGTGCCTTCGATCACCGCGTCTTGCCCAGGGCGCAAATGGCCGATGGGCACCACGCGGGTGCGGTCCTGGTAGCGCAGGGGCAGGTGGAACAGCACGTCCTGAAGGTTCTCCAGGCCGACCTTGGCCAGCTTCTCGGCCATGGCCTCACCGACACCCTTGAGTGCCGTCACCGACACCTGCGACAGCTCAGTCATACCGTGGCTTAGCTCGCAACGGGCGGCTTGGCCACCGAACACAGACGGATCGAGTCCGCGAGGATCTCAATCGCTTTGGGGCGCGGGAAGCTGGCGCGCCAGGCAATAGCTACGGTACGGAACGGCACCGGCGGCGTGAGTGGGCGAACTTCGATCACGCCCTGGGCGTAGTGATGGCTGTCTACCGCAGACAGCGGCAGGATCGAAATGCCCAGGCCGGAAGCGACCATATGGCGAATGGTTTCCAGGGAGCTGGATTCCACCGTGGTGTGCTTGGCGCCGTCGTTGCCCTTGGTCAGGGTCGGGCAGGCTTCCAGCACCTGGTCGCGGAAGCAGTGGCCTTCACCGAGCAGCAGCAGGCTCTTGTCGTTGAGCAGGCCGGCGTCGATGGTGTCCTTCTTGGTCCACGGGTGAGAGGCTGGCATCAGTACATAGAACGGCTCGTCGTAGAGCGGCAGGGTCAGCACGTCCGCTTCGTTGAAGGGCAGGGCGATGATGATCGCGTCCAGCTCGCCGTTGCGCAGTTTGTCGCGCAGCACGTGGGTGAAGTTTTCTTCGATATACAGCGGCATCTGCGGCGCGACGCGATGCAGTTGCGGGATCAGGTGCGGGAACAGGTAGGGGCCGACCGTATAGATCGCGCCGACCTTGAGCGGCGCGGTCAGCTGGTTCTTGCCGGCCTGGGCCAATTCGCGAATGCTTTGCGCCTGTTCCAGGACCTTCTGCGCCTGGGCAACGATGCCTTCGCCCACCGGGGTGAGGCGAACGGCGCTCTTGCTGCGCTCGAAAATCAGCACACCGAGTTCGTCTTCAAGCTTTTTCACACCCACCGACAGCGTCGGCTGGCTGACGTGGCAACGCTCGGCTGCATGGCCGAAGTGCTGTTCTTGGGCGAGGGTCACGATGTAGCGTAATTCTGTGAGAGTCATAGCGGGCGTCCATGAGGTTGCGGGCCAAGCATACCGGCTGCAATCGATAGACGCACGTTATCAGAACTTTGCTGGGGATTGAGTGGGGAGTGTCGGAATTTTGCTGAGGTAATAAAGCGAATGTGGGAGGGCACCAGTCCCTCCCACAGTGCTCTGTCAGCGGCGACGCTTGTCGATGTTGTAGACGAACGGCGCGACCAGTTCGACGCTGCCGTTTTTCAACAGGTCTGCCGGTGGCTTGGGTAGCGGCTGAGCCTTGCGGATCATCTCAAGCGTTGCACGGTCCAGGTCGGCGTTGCCGGAGCGGCCTTCCAGTTCGTAGGACAGCACATTGCCTTCGCCATCGACCACGAAGCGCAAGCGGTTCATACCTTCCTTGCCACTGCGTTGGGCGCCGGGCGGGTACTTCTTGTACTTCTGCAGGTGCGCCAGCAACGTGCTTTGCCAGGATGCCTGGGCGGCCAGCTGCTGTGCCGACGGGCCCGGTGTAGGCTGGGCGGACTTCTGCGCAGGTGCGTTGCTCGGCGGCGTTTCGCTCGGTGGCTCCTCGGAAGGTTTCTCCTTGGGCGGCTCGGGCTTCTTCTCCACCGGCTTTGGCGGTTGTGGCTTAGGCTTGGGCTTGACCGGCTTGGGCACCTGGATCGTTGGCTTGGGCGCCTCGGCCAGCTTCGGCAGGGGCAGCTCTTCGACCGGTGGTGGCGGCGGCGCAACGACCTTGGGCGGTGCTGGAGGCGGCGGTGGCGCTGGCAGCGGCGCCAGGTCGATGACCATGGCGGCGGGTGGCAGCTGGATCGCCTGCGGCGCGGACCATTGGAGCGCGATGATAATCGCGACGGCATGCACGCCCAGCACGACGGCGAGGCTGGTGCCATAACGCGTCAGTTTGTGGCGCGTCGTGATCATTTCTTGGCTGCCGTCTCAAGTCCGACCAGGCCTACCTTGAGGTAGCCGGCTGCCCGCAGGGCATCCATCACGCTCATCAGGTCGCCATAGTCCACGCCTTTGTCGGCCTGGAAGAAGATCGTCGTGTCTTTCTTGCCTTGGGTCTTGGCATCCAGCACCGGCCCCAGGGTTTCAGCCTTGACCTCTTCTTCGCCCAGGAACAGGCGTTGGTCCGCCTTGACGCTGAGGAATATCGGTTTCTCTGGCCGCGGCGCCGGCTTGGCGCTGGACGCGGGCAGGTCCACTTTGATGTCCACGGTCGCCAGCGGTGCCGCCACCATGAAGATGATCAGCAGCACCAGCATCACGTCGATAAACGGCGTGACGTTGATTTCGTGGTTCTCGACGAGTTCGTCGTCGCCTTGATTCAAATGCAGGCCCATGGCCGATTACCCCACTTTCACCATGTGCGGTTGCGAGCTGCGCTCGGTAGGCAGGTGATCGAGGTCACGGCTGACCAGCAACAGGACTTCAGCCGATGCATCCGATACCTGAGCCTTGTAGCCGGCAATCGAACGGGCGAAGACGTTGTAGATCACCACCGCAGGAATCGCGGCAACCAGGCCCAGGGCGGTAGCCAGCAGGGCTTCGGCGATGCCGGGGGCAACGACGGCGAGGTTGGTGGTCTGGGTTTTGGCGATGCCGATGAAGCTGTTCATGATGCCCCACACGGTACCGAACAGGCCGACGAAGGGTGCGGTGGAACCGATGGTAGCGAGTACGCCGGTGCCGCTGCTCATGTTACGGCCGCAGGCGGCAACCAGGCGCTCCAGGCGGAAGCTGACGCGCTC
Source organism: Pseudomonas sp. BTN1 (assembly GCF_001907715.1). Lineage (NCBI taxonomy): Bacteria > Pseudomonadati > Pseudomonadota > Gammaproteobacteria > Pseudomonadales > Pseudomonadaceae > Pseudomonas > Pseudomonas sp. BTN1. Next base: position 286,669 of record NZ_MPBM01000019.1, read on the forward strand.
CTTGATGCCTTCTTTTTCGCGAGTGTTGGCCGACAGGCGCATTTCTTCGAGTGCGTCGTGCACCAGCAGGTTAGCCAGGGTGCCCTTCTTGGTCGCGGTTTCGCTCGCTTCCTTGAGGGTGGTGGCTTTTTTCAGGTGGACGATTTCAGCGCGCAGACGACGCTTGGCGCCCAACAGCTCGAAGCCTTTGGCAATCCAGATGGTCCAGGTGATGATCGAGGCAATGGCCAGGCCGATCATGACGGCTTTCACCACCACGTCAGCATTCTGGTACATGCCCCATGGTGACAAGTCGTGGGCCATGCCCAGGGTGTTGTCTTCCTCAAGCACCACGCCGGTTTCGTCGGCAGGTGCGGCGGCGCCGGCGGCCTGGGCCGGGTCGGTGGCCACTGGCGCGACGGCAGGCGTTGCCGCAGTAGCGGCATTTTGCTCGGCAGCGGCCGGAGCGGCGGGGGCAGTGGCGTCAGCGAATGCGGCGGTCGGTGCCAGCAATACGCTGAACAGCATCGCAGCAATCGCACGCCAGGCGCGGGAGGGGCTGTGAAGCTTGGTTGGCGAAGCGGGGTTTGTATGACGTGTCATGCTGGCCGGACCTGAGAGAAAAAATGGGTGATCGTCCTTCCAGACCATTTCGGGTCGAGGACAAATGGGCGGTTATTATTGCAAGTAATTCTTGTTAACTAAAGTGGCACTGTTACTTTATTTCGCTTTTTACTGGCCGTTGATCCACTCGCGCGGCTAATCTGCGCCTTTGAGAATGGAGTTTTGTGATGTCTGTGCCTTCTGTTGTGATTGCCGGTTGCGGTGATGTGGGTAGTCGGCTGGCTAGCCAATTGCTGGCCTCGGAATGGGAGGTTCACGGCCTGCGCCGCGATATTTCGCGCCTGCCCGACGGGGTGATCGGCATCGCCGGCGACCTGTTCAAAAAGGACTGCCCTGACACCTGGCCCATCGGCGGGGTGGATTACCTAGTGTATTGCGCCGCTGCCACTGACCACGACGAAGCCGGCTATCGCGCCGCCTACGTGCAAGGGTTGCTGCATGTGCTGGAGTGGCTGGAAGACTACGGCCAGACGCCCAAGCATTTGCTGTTTGTCTCCAGCAGCAGTGTGTATGGGCAGCAAAACGGCGAGTGGGTCGACGAAACGTCCGAGACGCAAGCGAAGGGCTATTCCGGGCAGGTGATGCTGGAGGCTGAACAGGTGGCGCTCAACAGCGGTATTCCAGCGACCATCGTGCGACTGACCGGGATTTACGGCCCGGGTCGTGAATGGCTGCTCACTCAGGTTCGCCAAGGCTATCGCGTAGCGATTGACCCGCCGTTGTATGGCAACCGTATCCACGCCGATGACGCCGCGGGCCTGCTCGCCTTTTTGCTGCGGCATGTGGAAAAGGGCGGTTCGCTGGACAAGGTCTACATCGGCGTTGACGATGCGCCGGCACCACTGGCCGAGGTGGTGGCCTGGTTGCGCGAGTACCTGGGTGTGACCGAGTGGGCTGAAGATGCAAGTGTGCGCCGTGCTGGCAGCAAACAATGCAGTAATGCGCGTATCAAGGCGCTTGGCTGGATGCCGACATACCCGACTTACCGGGAAGGCTATGCGGCGATTCTGAAAGGCTGAAGCGCGCAAAAAATGTGGGAGCTGGCTTGCCTGCGATAGCGGTATATCAATCACATCTTTGTTGGATGTAATACCGTCATCGCAGGCAAGCCAGCTCCCACATTTGGATTTGGGTGAGGCTTTTATTACTTTTCAAGCAACCATTGGCGAGGGCCTGGCGTAAACGAAGGCACTTCATCGGCCTGTGCGGTATTGATCGCCTGGAAGATCTCCAGTTGCTCACCCTTGCGCGCGAAGATCCAAGGGTTGCCCTGGCCGTTCAGTTGCAGCCAGATGCTGTCATAGCCGCCGCTCATGGAGGCGCAATCGCCTGCCAGACAGAGTGAATAACGATCAACCCCCGGTAGGCCGGCGACCTTGCCGTCTGCCTGGAACTGCACCGTGGCGCCGCTGCCGGTGCCGTCGCTGATCTTCCAGTCGCCGCCCATATAGGCCGCGTACAGCGCGCGTTCGAAGTTGGCGCCCAGTGGCGCGCCTTCTGGGGCCGGGTCTTTGGCGCGGGCAAACAGCTGCTCGGGCTCGTTGTCGTTGGCCACTTGCAGCAGTTGCTTGCCTTTGCGCTTGAGTTCGGTGGCAGAGCTGCCATAGAAATCCACGTTCCATGCGCCGGGCTCTTCACCCGACAACTTGCCTTCCGCCACTTCAAAACCGTTGTAGTAGCGGGCCTGCAAGGCCTTGGTGTTGACCTCCCACTCAAGGTTGGGGCCATAAGACTGCAGGGCTTCACGCAAAGGGCCGCCCTTGGCTGCCGCGTCGATGGCGGCCTGGTTGATCCAGGTACCGCTTACATCCAGGTCGGCGGGGTTACTGGCACAGCCACCGAGCAACAGGGCGAGCAACGAAGAGGCTACAAGCGCTTTGCGCATTACGAAATCCTTCTGAAACGAAGTCGGCGCAGCCTTTTGGGGCTGCGCCGGGTGTTTTACTCGATGACCAGAATGGCGTCCATCTCAACCTGTGCGCCCTTTGGCAAGGCGGCAACGCCGATGGCGGCGCGGGCTGGGTAAGGTTGTTCGAAGTACTTGCCCATGATCTCGTTGACCTTGGCGAAGTGGCTGAGGTCGGTGAGGAAGATGTTCAGCTTGACGATGTCCTTGAACGAACCACCGGCAGCTTCAGCCACGGACTTGAGGTTTTCAAAGACCTGTACGGTCTGGGCTTCGAAGCCTTCAACCAGTTCCATGGTCTTTGGGTCCAGCGGGATCTGGCCGGACATGTAGACGGTGTTGCCCGCCTTGATCGCCTGGGAATAAGTGCCGATGGCGGCTGGAGCTTTATCGCTGGTGATAACTGTCTTGGTCATGAATGACTCCTTGTAATGGATCGGTTATGCACGCATGCGGGTGATGCGGATCACACCGGTCAAGGCGCGCAACTTTTTGATCACGCGGGCCAGGTGCACGCGGTCGTGCACGCTGACCACCAGTTGGACCACGCTGATGCGACCATCGCGTTCGTCCATGCTGATTTTCTCGATATTGCCGTCGGCGGCGTTGACGCTGCTGGCCAGCAGGGCGATGAGGCCGCGCTGGTGCTCCAGCTCAACTCGCAGTTCGACGTTGAATTCGCCGGTGACATCCTTGGCCCACGAGAGCTGGATGCATTTTTCCGGGTTGTGGCGGATTTCAGTGATGTTGCGGCAGTTGTCCAGGTGCACCACCATGCCTTTGCCGGCGGACAAGTGGCCGACAATCGGGTCGCCCGGGATCGGCGTGCAACATTTGGCGTAGCTGAGCACCAGGCCCTCGGTGCCGCGAATTGCCAGCGGGCCTTCAGGGCTCGGCAACTGTTCGCCTTCGCCCAGCAGGCGGCGCGCAACCACGTAAGCCATGCGGTTGCCCAGGCCGATATCTTCCAGCAGGTCTTCGATGGTTTCCTGGCGGTACTCGTGGAGCATCGCTTGCACGCGCTCTTGCGGGATCTTGTCCAGGGCGCTGTCGAAGCCGTTGAGCACCTTGTTCAGCAGGCGTTCGCCCAGGCTGATGGATTCGGAGCGGCGCTGCAATTTCAGCGCGTGGCGAATATGCGTACGCGCCTTGCCGGTGACCACAAAGTTGAGCCAGGCCGGGTTGGGGCGAGCGCCCGGTGCGCTGACGATCTCCACCGTGGAACCGCTTTGCAGTGGTTCGGACAGCGGGGCCAGGCGCCGGTTGATGCGACAGGCGATGCAGCTGTTGCCGACATCGGTGTGCACTGCGTAGGCAAAATCGACCGCCGTGGAGCCTTTGGGCAGCTCCATGATCCGGCCTTTGGGCGTGAACACGTAGACCTCGTCCGGGAACAGGTCGATCTTCACGCTTTCGATAAATTCCAGGGAGTTGCCGGCACGTTGCTGCATTTCCAGCACGCCCTTGACCCATTGGCGCGCGCGAGCATGGGTGCCTTTGGGCTGCTCGTCGCCGCTGGACTTGTACAGCCAGTGGGCGGCAATGCCGTTGTTGGCCATTTCTTCCATTTCGCGGGTGCGGATCTGGATCTCGATCGGCACGCCGTGCATGCCAAACAGGGTGGTATGCAGCGACTGGTAGCCGTTGGCCTTGGGAATTGCGATGTAGTCCTTGAAGCGGCCCGGCAGCGGCTTGTACAAATTATGTACAGCGCCCAGCACGCGGTAGCAGGTATCGACCTTGTCGACGATAATCCGGAACGCGTACACGTCCATGATCTCGTTGAAGGCCCGGCGCTTGCCGCGCATCTTTTTGTAGATGCCGTAGATGTGCTTCTGCCGGCCGCTGACCTCGCCCTCGATTTCGTCGATCGCCAGGCAATGGCTCAGGGACTCTTCGATCTTGTTGACGATTTCCTTGCGATTGCCCCGTGCGCGCTTGACCGCCTGGTAGATGCGCGCCGAACGCATGGGGTGCATGGCTTTAAAGCCGAGGTCTTCGAATTCGATACGAATGGCGTGCATGCCCAGCCGGTTGGCGATGGGCGCATAGATTTCCAGGGTTTCCTTGGCGATGCGTCGGCGCTTTTCGCCGGACAGCACTTCCAGCGTGCGCATGTTGTGCAGCCGGTCGGCCAGCTTGACCAGGATCACCCGAATGTCTCGGGCCATGGCCATGGCCATCTTCTGGAAGTTTTCCGCCTGGGCTTCGGCCTTGGTCTCGAAGTTCATCTGGGTCAGCTTGCTGACCCCATCGACCAGTTCGGCCACGGTTTCGCCAAATTGCGCACTGAGCGCTTCCTTGGCAATGCCGGTGTCTTCGATCACGTCATGCAGCATCGCGGCCATCAGGCTCTGATGGTCCATGTGCATGTCGGCAAGAATATTGGCCACCGCAAGAGGATGGGTGACATACGCCTCGCCGCTACGGCGGCGTTGGCCGTCGTGGGCTTGTTCGGCGTAGAAATACGCTCGGCGAACCAGGTTGACCTGGTCGGCGCCGAGGTAGGCCGATAAGCGATCGGCGAGGGCGTCTATGCTCGGCAAAGTGTGAACTCCTGCCGATGGCTGTGACCCCGCGCCGTGCTACGTCGACCAGGCATAGGCTTAGACGTCCTCGTTGGACTCGCCTTCGAACGCTGCAAACAGCGGTTCGTCTTCAACGATTTCGGCGTTGGCGATGAACTCGTAGCTCATCAGGCCTTCAGCGATTTCACGCAGGGCTACAACGGTAGGCTTGTCGTTTTCCCACTGGACCAGGGGCTCTTTGCCGCCAGTGGCCAGTTGACGGGCACGCTTGGTAGAGAGCATGACCAGCTCAAAGCGGTTATCCACGTGTTCTAGGCAGTCTTCAACGGTTACGCGGGCCATGGTATTCCTCGGAGCGAATGCAAGATGCGCGCTGCCCGGTTGGGCGAGCGGACTGAGCAGTTTAAAAAATCACCAGCGTTTAGGGAAGCGCTGATTTTTCGCAGGCCTTCGCAAAACCGCTACAAGTGCCAATGTAAGGCCCTTGCAGCTGTTTTGGGAAGCGCCAATCAACCGAGCAATTCGGCGAGTAATTTGCCGAAACGCTGCTGTTGGCGCTTTTGCTGCAGTTGGTTGGCGCGGAAAATCGCCTTCAAATCGTCCAATGCGTGGGTAAAGTCGTCATTGATGATCAGGTAGTCGTAGTCGACGTAGTGGCTCATTTCGCTGACGGCCTCACGCATGCGACCTTCGATGATCTCGTCGCTGTCCTGGCCACGGTTGGTCAGACGCTGGTGCAGGGCTTGGAGCGAGGGCGGCAGGATGAAGATGGAGCGCGCCTTGGGCATCAGCTGGCGCACTTGCTCGGCGCCCTGCCAGTCGATCTCCAGAATCAGGTCGTGGCCTTCGTCCAGGGTCTGTTGCAGGTGGCTCTGCGAGGTGCCGTAGAGGTTGCCGAACACTTCGGCGCGCTCCAGGAAGTCACCGTGTTCGATCATCTTGACGAACTCGGTACGCTCGACGAAGTGATAGTGCACGCCGTCCACTTCGCCCGGGCGCATGGCGCGGGTGGTGTGCGAGACCGAAATGCGGATCTGCTCGTCAGCGTCGGTCAAGGCCTTGACCAGGCTGCTCTTGCCCGCGCCCGAAGGGGCGGAAATGATGTAAAGGGTGCCGGTGCTGTGGGTCATGGAGGGTGCCTTACTCAATATTCTGTACTTGTTCGCGCATTTGCTCGATCAACACTTTGAGGTTGACCGCCGCCGTGGTGCTGCGCGGGTCGAACGCCTTGGAGCCCAGTGTATTGGCTTCGCGGTTGAGTTCCTGCATCAGGAAGTCCAGGCGCCGACCGGCGGCACCGCCCGACTTGAGTACGCGGCGCACTTCAAGGATATGGGTACTCAGGCGGTCGAGTTCTTCGGCCACGTCGCTCTTCTGTGCGAGCAGGACCATTTCCTGTTCCAGGCGCGTCGGGTCGAGGTCGGCCTTCATGTCGGTGAAGCGGTCGAGGACCTTCTGGCGCTGGGTGGCGAGCATCTGCGGTACCAGTTCACGCAGGGTCACTACGTCGGCTTCGATCGACGTCAGCCGCTCGCTGATCAGGCGCGCCAGTTCGGCGCCTTCGCGCTCACGGCCGGCCTTGAGTTCCTTCAGGCCCTGGTTGAACAGGGCGAGGGCTTCGGCATTCAGGGCCTGTGGGTCAGCCGCGTCGGCCACCAGCACGCCGGGCCAGGCCAATACTTCCAGAGGGTTCAATGCGGCCGGCTGCTTGATCAGGCCGGCGATGGTTTCGGCAGCGGCCACCAGTTGGGCGGCGCGGTCGCGGTCGACCTGCAGCGGCTTGCCGGTGGTTTCTTCGGTAAAGCGCAGGGTGCATTCCAGCTTGCCACGGGAAATGCCCTGGCGCAGCGCTTCACGCACGGCGCCTTCGAGGTCGCGGAACGACTCTGGCAGGCGCAGGTGCGGCTCCAGGTAACGGCTGTTGACCGAGCGCAGTTCCCAGCTGAGGGTGCCTTGGGTCCCGGCTTTTTCGACACGGGCGAAGGCGGTCATGCTGTGCACCATGGAGGTACCTCGCGTTGGATAAATAGAAATTGGCCAGGCCGACCTGTAGGAGCGAGCTTGCTCGCGAAGAACGCAAGGCGCCGCGCTGAATCAGGAAGCCCCCGTAATTGTTGGCGTTTTTCGCGAGCAAGCTCGCTCCTACAGTCTGGAGGCGCAGGATTGTAGCGCAGTGGGAGGTAGGCGCCCAAACCCGGGCATTGGTAACCGGATTTTTTAGAAGTGCCCCGAACCGGCTTGCGGCTCTATAATGCTCGGCAGTTTTTCGTCCTCAGTACAGGTATCCCCTATGAAACGTCCAAGTGGTCGCGCTGCCGATCAGCTCCGCTCGATCCGCATCACCCGCAACTACACCAAACACGCCGAGGGATCCGTACTGGTCGAGTTTGGCGATACCAAGGTCATCTGCACTGTCAGCGTCGAAAACGGCGTGCCGCGCTTCCTCAAGGGCCAGGGCCAGGGTTGGTTGACCGCTGAATACGGCATGCTGCCGCGCGCCACTGGCGAGCGTAACCAGCGTGAAGCCAGCCGTGGCAAGCAAGGCGGGCGTACCCTGGAAATCCAGCGCTTGATCGGCCGTTCCCTGCGTGCCGCCCTGGATATGTCCAAGCTGGGTGACGTGACCCTCTACGTCGACTGCGACGTGATCCAGGCAGATGGCGGCACCCGCACGGCGTCCATCACCGGCGCCATGGTGGCCCTGGTCGACGCACTGAAAGTGATCAAGAAGCGTGGCGGCCTGAAAGCGGGTGACCCGCTCAAGCAGATGATCGCCGCTGTGTCGGTTGGCATGTACCAGGGCGAGCCTGTGTTGGACCTGGACTACCTGGAAGACTCGGCCGCCGAGACCGACCTCAACGTGGTCATGACCAGCACCGGTGGTTTCATCGAAGTGCAGGGCACTGCCGAAGGCGCGCCATTCCAGCCGGCTGAGCTGAACGCCATGCTGGCCTTGGCCCAGAAAGGCATGACCGAAATCTTTGAATTGCAGAACGCCGCGCTGGCTGACTGAGCCGGCCCCAAGGAGAAGCGCCATGAATGACAGCCAGTTGCCGGTCCCGGCCCCGTCCAAGGAAGTACGCCAGTGGGCAATGTTGTGTCATTTTGCGGCATTCCTGGGGTTGGTATTCCCCTTCGGCAGCTTGCTGGGGCCGTTGATCCTGTGGCAATTCAAGAAGGACATGGACCCGCTCATCGATGACCAGGGCAAGGAGGCGCTGAATTTCCAGATCACCGTGGCGATCGCCTGGCTGGTGTGCCTCTTGTTGGGCTTCGTGGTTGTTGGCTTCTTGCTGATGACCGTGCTGGTGATCGGGGCGTTGATACTGACGATCATCGCCGGTATCAAGGCCAACAAAGGCATTGCCTATCGCTATCCGTGGACCTGGCGCCTGGTCAAGTAACCGAACGGCCACAAAAAAACCGACATCAGTGTCGGTTTTTTTGTGCCTGGAAAACGACCTCAGATGGTCAATGTCCAGTCGTAGTCCACGATCAGCGGCGCGTGCTGCGAGAAGCGCGGCTGGCGCGGCAGGCGTGCACTGCGTACGAACCGGCGCAGGCCTGGGGTCAGCAGCTGGTAGTCGAAACGCCAGCCCAGGTTGAGCATCTCAGCCTGTTCGTTATCTGGCCACCAGCTGTACTGGTCGCCTTCGCGGCTGACTTCGCGCAGGGCATCGACATAGCCCATGTTGCCGACAATCTCGTCCATCCAGGCGCGTTCCGGCGCCAGGAAGCCTGGGGATTGCTGGCTGTCGCGCCAGTTCTTGATATCCAGCTTCTGTTGCGCCACGTACAGCGAGCCACAATAAATGTACTCGCGACGTTTACGTCGCTGTTTATCCAAGTAACGGGCGAAATCGTCCATTAGCTTGAATTTCTGGTTCAAGTCTTCATCGCCGTTCTGCCCGGAAGGAAGCAGCAAGGTCGCGATGCTGACCTTGTCGAAATCGGCTTGCAGGTAACGCCCGTAGCGGTCGGCTGTCTCGAAGCCGAGGCCGCTGATGACCGCCTTGGGTTGCAACCGCGAGTACAAAGCCACGCCACCTTGGGTGGGCACTTCGGCATCGCAGGCATAAAGGAAGTAGCCATCCAGTTGGAAGGCTGGGTCGTCCAGTTCAAAGGCGGAGGCACGGGTGTCCTGCAGGCAGATGACGTCGGCATTCTGTGCTTGCAGCCAACTGAGCAAACCACGCTCGACTGCAGCCTGAATACCATTAACGTTCACACTGATGATCCGCATAAATGGCCCCAAAAATCGCGTGCGTGTATGATACACGCCGTCCACCCAATTAGCTAAATCCGTGGTATCTGAGGCTTTTTTCATGCAGGCGTATCAGCGCGATTTCATTCGTTTTGCCATCGATCGCGGCGTTTTACGCTTCGGTGAGTTCACCCTCAAGTCCGGGCGCACCAGCCCGTACTTCTTCAATGCGGGCCTGTTCAACTCAGGTTCGGCCCTGGCTCAGCTGGGCCGTTTCTATGCGGCAGCCATCGTTGAGAGCGGTATTTCCTTCGACGTACTCTTTGGCCCGGCCTACAAGGGTATTCCCCTGGCAGCGGCGACGGCGGTAGCGCTGGCGGAGCATCACGGGCAGGACTTGCCGTGGTGTTTCAATCGTAAGGAAGCCAAGGCCCATGGTGAAGGTGGCAGCCTGGTCGGCGCGCCATTGACCGGCGAGGTGCTGATCATCGATGACGTGATCACCGCGGGTACTGCTATCCGTGAAGTGATGCAGATCATCGCTTCCCAGGACGGCGCCAAGGCTGCCGGTGTACTGATCGCCTTGAACCGCCAGGAACGCGGCAACGGTGAGTTGTCGGCGATCCAGGAAGTGGAGCGTGACTTCGGCATTCCGGTGGTGAGCATCGTGTCGTTGAACCAGGTGTTGCAGTTCCTGGAAGATGACCCGCAGCTCAAGCAGCATTTGCCGGCGGTGCGTGCCTACCGCGAGCAGTTCGGCGTCTGACACTGAATCCTGTGGGAGCGGGCTTGCCCGCGATAGCGGTGTGTCAGGCGGTGCATTTTAGAATGTACTGCCGTCATCGCAGGCAAGCCAGCGCCCACATTTGAACTGTGTACAAACAAAAAGCCCCGCTCAATTCGATTGAGCGGGGCTTTTTGCTTTGCAGCGGTTAAGGACGCTTGCGGTTACTGATCAGCGTGCCCACACCAGTATCGGTGAAGATTTCCAGCAGGATTGCATTTGGCACGCGGCCATCCAGGATCAGCGAGCTGCCGACGCCGCCCTGCACCGCTTCCAGTGCGCAACGGATCTTCGGCAACATGCCGCCGTAGATGGTGCCGTCGGCGATCAGGTCGTCTACCTGCTGGGTAGTCAAGCCGGTCAGTACCTTGCCTTCCTTGTCCATCAAGCCGGCGATGTTGGTCAGCAGCATCAGCTTTTCAGCCTTCAGTGCTTCCGCCACCTTACCGGCTACCAGATCGGCGTTGATGTTATAGGACTCGCCATTAGCACCCACGCCGATCGGCGCAATTACCGGGATGAAGTCGCCCTTGACCAGCAGGTTGAGCAAATCGGTGTTGATGCCGATGACTTCGCCCACCTGGCCGATGTCGATGATTTCCGGCTGGGTCATCTCCGGCGTCTTGCGGGTCACGGTCAGTTTCTTGGCGCGGATCAGTTCCGCATCCTTGCCGGTCAGGCCGATGGCGCTGCCGCCATGGCGGTTGATCAGGTTGACGATGTCTTTGTTGACCTGGCCGCCGAGGACCATTTCCACCACGTCCATGGTTTGCGCGTCAGTGACGCGCATGCCATCGATGAAGTGACTCTCGATGGACAACCGCTTGAGCAGGTCGCCGATTTGCGGGCCGCCGCCGTGGACAACCACGGGGTTGATCCCTACGGCCTTCATCAGCACGATGTCGCGCGCAAAGCCGGTTTTCAGCTCATCGCTTTCCATGGCATTGCCGCCGTACTTGATCACCAGCGTCTTGCCGACGTAGCGTCGAATATAAGGCAACGCTTCGGACAGGACCTTGGCGGTGTTGGCAGCGGCTTCGCGTTCGAGGGTCATTCAGGGCTCCGGGCAAAAAATCAGAACGGTAATTGGAGATCAGGGGCAACACGTTTCAACTGGGCGTGGAACACGTCCTTGATGCGCTGCAACTCAGCCTCGGTATCCGCCTCGAAACGCAGGACCAGCACCGGCGTGGTGTTAGACGCGCGAACCAGGCCCCAGCCTTTGGCGTAATCGACTCGCACACCATCAATGGTGGTCAGGTTGGCGCCTTCACCCCATTGCGCATCGTGCAATGCGTCAATGATGCTGAATTTGCTCTCCTCGGTCACATGGATATTGATCTCTGGCGTAGAAATATCATTCGGGAAGGTCTGAAACAGCTCTTCGGCCGTGGATTTCTCCTTGCTGAGGATCTCCAGCAGGCGAGCGGCGCTGTAAATACCATCATCAAACCCGAACCAGCGCTCCTTGAAGAACACGTGGCCGCTCATTTCACCGGCCAACAGCGCGCCGGTTTCCTTCATTTTCTTTTTGATCAACGAGTGACCGGTCTTCCACATTAGCGGGCGACCGCCGTACTCCTTGATCAATGGCGTCAGGCGACGCGTGCATTTCACGTCGAAGATGATCTCGGCGTTGGCATTGCGCGCAACCACGTCGCGGGCAAACAGCATCAACAGGCGGTCCGGGAACACGATCTCGCCGGTTTCGGTCACCACGCCCACACGGTCCCCGTCGCCATCGAAGGCCAGGCCGACGTCGGCGCCCACTTCCTTGACCTTGGCGATCAGGTCCACCAGGTTTTCCGGCTTGCCTGGGTCTGGGTGATGGTTGGGGAAGTTGCCGTCCACTTCGCAGAACAGTGGGATCACTTCGCAGTTCAGGGCTTCGAGCAATTGCGGGGCAATCACACCCGCTGCGCCGTTGCCGCAGTCCACCACGACTTTCAAGCGGCGGGCGAGCTTGACGTCACGGGTGATTTCATCGGAGTAGCGTTGCAGGATGTCAACCTTGGTGATGGTCCCTGTGCCGCGGGTCAGGTCGTTGGTCTTCAGGCGGGTGTGCAGGGCCTGGATCTGCTCATTGGCCAGGGTGTCGCCAGCGATGACGATCTTGAAGCCGTTGTAGTCCGACGGGTTGTGGCTGCCGGTAAGCATGACCCCGGATTTGCCCGCCAGTACGTTGGCGGCGTAGTACAGCGCGGGGGTTGGCACCAGACCGACGTCGCTGACGTGGCAGCCGCTGTCAGCCAGGCCCTGGATCAGTTGCTCGACCAGCTCCGGGCCAGACAAGCGGCCGTCACGGCCTACCGAAACGTTGGGTTCGCCTTGGGCCAGACTCTGGGAGCCGATGGCGCGGCCGATCCAGTAGGCGGTTTCGGCGGTCAGGGTCTTGGGGACCACACCACGGATGTCATAGGCGCGAAAAATGCTGTCGGGAAAGGTCGGGGCTACGCGGGCTGCGGTACTCATCGCGGGGGAAACTCCATCTGAAGGGGGCAAGGCGGGCCTGATGTGGCTGGCCGGCAGGCTCAAACTGAAGGGTATGACGGCGTTTTCGGCAGAGAGTTCGTGGTGTAAAAATGCCATCGGCGCTTCGGCGCTAGCATTATTTTTACGTAGTCCTTTGATTTCATTAGAGAAATCTCGATGATTATTTCCGCGCATTCTTCATCCTGAAAAGCCGGGCGGTGGCGCGTGGCCGGACGATTGCATCCGGCCACGTTCAGCTTAGTCAGTGACTGCCGGAATGCCCAAAACCGCCTGCGCCGCGTTGGGTTTCGTCGAATTCCTGCACCAATTCAAAATGCGCCTGCACCACCGGCACCAATACCAGTTGGGCGATGCGCTCGCCGACGGCGATGTTGAAAGCAGTCTGGCCACGGTTCCAGCACGACACCATCAACTCGCCCTGGTAGTCGGAGTCGATCAGGCCGACCAAGTTGCCGAGCACGATGCCATGTTTGTGACCCAGGCCGGAGCGCGGCAGGATCAGCGCCGCCAAGCCAGGATCGCCGACATAGATCGACAGGCCAGTGGGAATCAGGATGGTTTGGCCCGGCTCAAGGACGGTGTCCTCTTTGAGCATGGCGCGCAGGTCCAGGCCGGCGGAACCCGGCGTGGCGTACGCCGGCAGAGGGAATTCGTTGCCGAGGCGTGGGTCGAGAATCTTGGCTTGCAAAGCGTGCATGGACATTAAACCTGGTTCAGCCGTTGGGCGATAAAAGAGATCAGTTGGCGGGCAATCTTGCCCTTGCTGGTCTGGGCGAAAAGGGTGGCGTGCAGTTCGCGGTCGATCACGCTGCACGCATTTTCCTCGCTGTTGAAGCCGATGCTCGGGTTGGCGACATCATTGGCAACGATCAGGTCGAGGTTTTTGTCTTTCAGTTTGCGTGCGGCGTAGTCCAGCAGGTGCTCGGTCTCGGCAGCGAAACCGACGCTGAACGGACGGTCTGGACGGGTTGCGATGGTGGCCAGGATGTCCGGGTTACGCACCATTTGCAGGAGCAGGCCGTCGCCGCTCGTAGGGTCTTTCTTGAGCTTCTGCGGGGCCACGACCTCCGGGCGGTAATCCGCAACCGCTGCCGAGGCGATAAACAGGTCGCAGGGAATGGCGGCTTCGCAGGCCGCCAACATGTCCCGGGCGCTGACTACGTCGATCCGCGTGACGCGATCAGGGGTCGGCAGATGCACGGGACCTGTGATCAGTGTGACCCGTGCGCCTGCCTCGACCGCAGCTTCTGCCAACGCGAAGCCCATTTTTCCTGAGCTATGGTTGGTGATGTAGCGCACCGGGTCGATGTTTTCCTGGGTCGGGCCGGCGGTGATCAGCACGTGCTTGCCGGTCAGGGCCAGATGCTGGAAGCACTCGGCGGCGCACTGCGCCAGGTCCGTGGCTTCGAGCATGCGGCCCAGGCCGACGTCGCCGCAGGCCTGGCTGCCGGAAGCCGGGCCGAACACCTTGAGGCCGCGGGTTTGCAGGAGTTGGGTATTGGCCTGGGTGGCCGGATCGCGCCACATGGCCTGGTTCATGGCCGGTGCTATAGCGACGGTGGCGTCGGTGGCCAATACCAGGGTGGTGAGCAGGTCATCGGCAATGCCCTGGGCCAGGCGGGCGATCAGGTCGGCAGTGGCCGGGGCGATCAGCACCAGGTCGGCCCATTTGGCCAGTTCGATATGGCCCATGGCGGCTTCTGCGGCCGGGTCCAGCAGGTCGAGGTGAACCGGGTGGCCGGACAGGGCTTGCATGGTCAGCGGGGTGATGAACTCACTGCCACCACGGGTCATGACCACGCGCACTTCGGCGCCCTGGTCCAGGAGCCTGCGAACCAACTCTGCGCTCTTGTAGGCGGCAATGCCGCCGCCGACGCCGAGAACGATGCGTTTCCGATACAGACGCTGCATTGGTTTGCCTTTCCAGTTCAGTGATGCCAGTTCAGTGACGCCTGCGATGACCCCTCCCCAGGTGAAATCGCCGGCAAAAAAGAGGGCCCTACGATAACACAGCGCCCGCCGGGCAACAGCGGAGCAGATACAGGGAGGTGGGATGAGTATTCGTGATTGGCCCGTGGCGGAGCGTCCGCGGGAGAAATTATTGGAAGGCGGCGCAGCGAGCCTGTCCGATGCCGAGCTGTTGGCGATTTTCCTGCGTACGGGGGTTGCCGGGCGAAGTGCGGTGGATCTGGCGCGCCATCTGTTGGCGCAATTCGGTGGCCTGCGCCCGTTACTGGAGGCCAGCCAGACGTTGTTCAGCCAGCATCTGGGGCTGGGGCCGGCGAAGTTCGCCCAACTGCAGGCGGTGCTGGAAATGTCCCGGCGCCACTTGGCTGAGCGCTTGCGGGCTGACTCGGTGCTGGAGAGCCCGTTGGCCGTGCGCGAGTACCTCAAGGCGCTGCTGCGCCATGAGCCCCATGAGATATTCGGCTGCCTGTTTCTGGACTCCAAGCATCGGGTGCTGGGGTTCGAGGTCATTTCCCAGGGCACCATCGACGCTGCGATTGTCTATCCGCGACAAGTGGTCAAGCGCGCCTTGGCGTACAACGCGGCGGCGTTGATCCTGTGCCACAACCACCCGTCGGGGAGCGCGGAGCCCAGCGCGGCTGATCGAAAATTGACCAAGCTGCTGCAAAAGGCGCTGGACGTGGTGGATGTGCGGGTGCTGGACCATATCATCGTGGGCGATGGCGACCCGCTGTCGATGGCTGAATACGGTTGGTTGTAACGGTCCGGCCTCTGTAGGAGCGAGCAAGTTCGCTCCTACAGGTGGGAGTGTGCCTTAGGGCTTGAGGCTGACTTTCGAATAGTCCTGGCGCCCGAACGGGCTTACCTGGTACCCCTGGATGTTCTTGCGGGTCAAGGCAAACGCCGTCGGATGCGCCAGTGGCAGCCACAGCGCCTGTTGCTGGATCTGCGCCTGGGCCTGCTGATACAGCTTGCTGCGCACACCTTGCTCACTGGTGGTTTTGCCCGCGCTGATCAACTTATCCAGGGTGGGGTCGCAATAGCGGGCAAAGTTGGTGCCGGACTTCACCGCTGCGCATGAGAACTGCGGCGTCAGGAAGTTATCCGGGTCGCCGTTGTCGCCGGCCCAGCCCATGAACAGCAAGTCGTGCTCGCCGGCCTTGGCGCGGCGGATCAACTCGCCCCATTCGATCACGCGAATCTCGGCCTGGATGCCAACCTTGGCCAGGTCGGCCTGCAACAGTTGGGCGCCGAGGTTCGGGTTGGGGTTCAGCAGGCTGCCCGTAGGGCGGGTCCATATTGTGGTCTTGAAGCCGTCCTTGAGCCCGGCGCGGCCCAGCAGCGCCTTGGCTTTGGCGAGGTCCTGCGGGTAGCCTGGCAACTCCTTGGCATAGCTCCAGGTGTTCGGCGGGTAGACACCGTTGGCTGCTTCGGCGGTGCCTTCGAACACGGCCTTGAGGTAGCTGCCCTTGTCAAAGGCCAGGTTGATCGCCTGGCGCACTTCGGGCTTGTCCAGCGGTGGGTGCTGGCTGTTGATGGCGACGAACGCGGTCATGAAGGCGGCGGTTTTTTCCACCTTCAGCGCCGAGTCTTTTTCGGCCTCGCCCACATCCAGGGGCTTGGGTGACAGGGCGATCTGGCATTCATCGCGGTGCAGCTTCTGCAGGCGTACGTTGGCGTCCGGGGTGATGGCGAAAATCAGGTTATCCACCGCCGGTTTGCCGGCGAAGTAGTCCGGGTTGGCCTTGTAACGCACCACGGCATCTTTCTGGAAACGCACGAACACAAACGGGCCGGTGCCGATTGGCTGGCTGTTGAGCTTCTCGGGTGTGCCGGCCTTGAGCAATTTATCGGCATATTCAGCCGGATAGATCGAGGCAAAGCCCATGCTCAGTGCTGGTAAGAAGGTGGAATCGGCATGGTCGAGGGTGAAGCGCACGGTCAGTGGGTCAAGGGCGTCGATTTTCTTGACCAGTGTGGGCAATTGCAGGGATTGGGCGTGAGGAAAGCCGCTCTGGGCGATCTTGTGCCACGGGTTGGCCGGGTCGAGCATGCGCTCGAAGCTGAAGCGCACGTCTTCGGCGGTCAAGGTGCGGCTTGGGCTGAAATAACTGGTGCGATGGAATTTCACATCGGGGTGCAGTTTGAAGGTGTACGTCAGCCCATCGGGCGACACTTCCCAGCTGTCTGCAAGGCTCGGTACCAACTTGCCACTGGCCGCGTCGAATTCCACTAAACGGTTCATCAGCACGTCGGCCGAGGCGTTGGTGGTGGTCAGTGAGTTGTACTGCACCACATCGAAGCCTTCGGGGCTGGCCTCGGTGCATACGCTCAAGTTGGTGGCCGCAACGGCCATCGGCGCAATAAAGAGAGGGGCAAGCAATAGCGGTAGGGCAGCGAGGCGCATATTCGGTTTCCTGTGCAGATCGAAGGCCCATCTGCGAGTGCAGTCTGGAAAAAGCCTACCGTAGAGGTCTGATTGATAAATGACTAGCCCATTTTTGCCTGTGCTTTTGGCCAAAATGCTGTTTTGATGGCGCCTCAGCGTGTTTCGCCGTGCACTTCCCTGTGACCGCAGGCGTTGTAAATCATTCTGTGCGACGAGCGGTCGGCTGTTACAGCGGCCCCTCCTGGCAGCGGTTCAGGCACTTGTGGCCAAGATTTACGCTGCTAAAAGTACACAGGTTGTTGTTGCACTGGGGTCTTTCTGGTATAAAGCAGCGCTCTTTTCTAGGGGCCCGGTTCCTTCACTGTAGGTGTAGCCGGTAAGACCCTAAAGAAACGCGGCGCCTGGCGCCAAATGACTGAGAGATTAAGCGGCCAACCCATGCCGGGTTGGGCATGTGGTTTTAGAGGGCTGAGGCATGTCGAGAGTCTGTCAAGTTACCGGTAAGGGTCCGGTGACTGGGAATAACATTTCCCACGCAAATAACAAAACCCGTCGTCGTTTCCTGCCGAACCTGCAGCATCACCGCTTCTGGGTTGAAGAAGAGAAACGTTTCGTGCGTCTGCGCGTATCTGCTAAAGGCATGCGTATTATCGACAAGCGTGGCATCACTGTCGTGCTGGCCGAAATCCGCGCCGCTGGCAAGATCTAAGGAGCTCTATCATGCGTGAATTGATTCGAATGATCTCTAGCGCCGGTACTGGTCACTTCTACACTACCGACAAGAACAAGCGTACTACCCCGGACAAGCTCGAAAAGAAAATGTTCGACCCGCGCGTTCGCAAGCACGTGATCTACAAAGAAGGCAAAATCAAGTAATTGATTTTCCTCCTTGTGAAAAAAAGCCCGTATCTCACGATGCGGGCTTTTTTTTGCCTGGGGTTTGGTGATCAGGCTTGCTGATCGTTCCCACGCTCTGCGTGGGAATGCCGTCTCGGACGCTCAGCGTCCCGTTGTCGATCAATCAATGATCAGGCTTTCTCTTCAAACACCACGTAGATCTTGCGGCACGCTTCCAGCACTTCCCAGGTACCGCTGAAACCGGCAGGGATCACAAAGCGATCGCCGGCCCGCAGGGTCTTGGCATTCCCCTCGGCATCACGCAACACCGACACGCCTTGCACGATCTCGCAGTACTCATGCTCGGTGTAGTTGACCTTCCACTGGCCCACTTCACCTTCCCAGACGCCGGCGTTCATCTGGCCGCATGGGCTGTTGTAGTGGTTGTAGAGTGTCTGCTCGGGATCGCCCTTGAGGATTTTCTCGGCGGCAGGGCGGTAGCGTTCGGGGGCGGTGTTGGCTTGGCTGAAATCGACGATGTCCTGGATGCTCATGTGCATTTCCCGTCTGGCCTGCGGTTGGAGAGTCCAAAGTCTATGTTTATTAAAATGAACATCGCAAGGGCGTTTGCCGCCGTTATGTCAAATATATTGAAACATCCCCAGCCGCTGGTTTAGGGTGGCAGCTGCCTTGAGCCGAACAGCAGGCTGGTCGGGCAAGCATTCGTGATGGCGCCGGGATAAACCTCCCAGGCCCTTGTATTCAATAAGAGGAGGACACTCGCATGACCACCCTGACCCGTGCCGACTGGGAACAACGCGCCAAGGCTCTGAAAATCGAAGGCCGCGCCTATATCAATGGCGAATACACCGCCGCCGTTTCCGGTGACACCTTCGAATGCATCAGCCCGGTGGATGGGCGCTTGCTGGCCACTGTCGCCAGCTGTGATGCCAGCGATGCCCAGCGCGCCGTGGAAAATGCGCGTGCCACTTTCAATTCCGGCGTGTGGTCGCGCCTGGCACCGGCCAAGCGCAAGTCCGTCATGATCCGTTTCGCCGCGCTGCTCAAGGCCAACGCCGAAGAGCTGGCGCTGCTTGAAACCCTGGATATGGGCAAGCCCATCAGCGATTCCCTGAACATCGACGTCCCCGGCGCGGCGCAAGCCCTGAGCTGGAGCGGCGAGGCGATCGACAAGATCTACGACGAAGTCGCCGCCACGCCCCACGATCAACTGGGCCTGGTGACCCGCGAGCCCGTCGGTGTTGTTGGCGCCATCGTGCCGTGGAACTTCCCGTTGATGATGGCGTGCTGGAAACTCGGCCCGGCGCTGTCCACCGGCAACTCTGTCATCCTGAAGCCGTCCGAAAAATCCCCGCTCACCGCCATCCGCATCGCCGCGTTGGCCGTTGAGGCTGGTATTCCAAAAGGCGTGTTCAACGTGCTGCCTGGCTATGGCCACACCGTGGGTAACGCCCTGGCGGTGCACATGGACGTCGATACCCTGGTGTTCACGGGCTCCACCAAGATCGCCAAGCAACTGTTGATCCGCTCCGGCGAGTCGAACATGAAGCGTGTATGGCTGGAAGCCGGTGGCAAGAGCCCGAACATCGTGTTTGCCGACGCGCCGAACCTGCAAGCGGCGGCCGAATCCGCCGCCAGCGCCATTGCCTTCAACCAGGGCGAAGTCTGCACTGCCGGCTCGCGCCTGCTGGTCGAGCGTTCGATCAAAGACACCTTCCTGCCGCTGGTGATCGAGGCCCTCAAGGGCTGGAAACCCGGCAATCCACTGGACCCAGCCACCACTGTGGGTGCATTGGTGGATACGCAACAGATGAACACCGTGCTTTCGTACATTGAAGCCGGCCACGCCGACGGCGCCAAGCTGGTCGCGGGTGGCAAGCGCACCCTGGAAGAGTCCGGCGGCACCTACGTCGAGCCGACGATTTTCGACGGCGTGACCAATGCCATGAAGATCGCCCAGGAAGAGATCTTTGGCCCGGTCCTGTCGGTGATCACTTTCGACAGCGCCGAAGAAGCCATCGCCATCGCCAACGACACCCAATACGGCCTGGCTGCGGCGGTGTGGACGGCGGATATCTCCAAGGCACACCTGACGGCCAAGGCTCTGCGCGCCGGCAGCGTGTGGGTTAACCAGTACGACGGCGGCGACATGACCGCTCCGTTCGGTGGTTTCAAGCAGTCGGGTAATGGCCGCGACAAGTCGCTGCATGCATTCGACAAGTACACCGAGCTGAAGGCGACCTGGATCAAGCTCTAAGCAACACTGCTGATCCCCTGTAGGAGCGAGCCTGGGTGGGAACTGGCTTGCCTGCGATAGCATCACTGAGGTGTGGCTGACACACCGAGGCGTCTGTATCGCAGGCAAGCCAGCTCCCACATAAGCTCGCTCCTACAGTTCGTTTTGCGAAGCAGAATTATCCACAGGAGCGTGGCAATGCGTTGGGCGACATATTTCGCCGTGCTGGCCTCGGTACTCAGCGTTGGCCTGGCCCTGGGTGTCAGCATGCCGTTGGTATCCCTGCGTCTTGAAGGTTGGGGTTATGGCAGTTTCGCCATTGGCGTGATGGCGGCGATGCCGGCATTCGGCGTACTGCTGGGCGCCAAGGTCTCCAGCCGCATGGCGTCCTGGCTCGGCACTGCCAACCTGATGCGCCTGTGCCTGTGGGCCGGTGCGGTGTCCATCGGCTTGCTGGCGATCCTGCCCAGCTACCCGGTGTGGCTGGTGCTCAGGCTGATGATCGGGGTGATCCTGACCATCGTATTCATCCTTGGCGAAAGCTGGATCAACCAACTGGTGGTCGAGCAGTGGCGTGGCCGGCTGGTGGCGCTCTACGGCTGCAGCTATGCCTTGAGCCAGCTGTCGGGGCCGTTGCTGCTGGGCCTGATAGGCACCGATCATGACTATGGCTTCTGGGTCGGCGCAGGCCTTTTAGTGGTGGCGCCGTTACTGTTGCTAGGACGTACCGGGGCGCCGACAGCGGATTCGTTCAGCGTGACGTTTGGCGACCTGTGGCGCTTTTGCCTGGGCCTGCCGGCGATTGCCTGGGCTGTGGCGTTGTTCGCTGCCTTCGAAGCGATGATTCTGACGTTGTTGCCGGTGTATTGCCTGCAACAGGGTTTTACCGCTGAGATCGCCTTGGCGATGGTCAGCACGGTGGTGGTGGGCGATGCGTTGCTGCAATTGCCCATTGGCGCGCTGGCCGACTACCTGCCGCGACGCACTCTGTTTCTGGCCTGTGCACTGTTGTTGCTGGCATCGAGCCTGGCGGTGCCGTTATTGATGCACACCTTGCTGATCTGGCCGGTGTGGGTGCTGTTCGGCGCCAGTGCCGGCGGTTTGTTTACCTTGTCGCTGATTTTGATTGGCGAGCGCTACCGCGACGATGCGTTGGTGCGTGCCAACGCTCACGTGGCGCAGCTGTGGGGCATTGGCTGCCTGATCGGGCCGCTGGTGGCAGGAGCGGGCAGCCAGTGGATCAGTGGGCATGCGCTGCCGCTGTTGATGGCGGCCGGGGCGCTGGGGTTGGTGGTGCTGTTGCTGCGCCAGGGGGCTTTCGGCGCTACGCAGCCGGCCTGACCTTTAAACGCGGCCAATGTGGGAGCTGGCTTGCCTGCGATGACGGTTTGTCAGCCAGCGGATTTGTTGTCTGGCACACCGCTATCGCGGGCAAGCCCGGCTCCCACAGGTGATTCGCAGGGGTTTTAGAGCATGCGTTCCAGGCCAACACTGGTGGCGAACCAGGCGTTGAACCGCCGCCACCAATTGCCCGGTTCGCGCGTCAGAGTGTGCATCTGGCCGTTGTCTTCTGTCACCCACACCACTTGGCCGTCCTGCAGTTTGGCCTCATAGCTCAACGCTGGCGCCATACCTTCCAGCGCCAGGTTGCGCACGTGTTCGGCCAGTTCGGGGCTGTCCACCAGTACGCCGACTTCGGTGTTCCACAGCACTGAGCGCGGGTCGAAATTGAATGAGCCGATAAACGACTTTTCTCGATCGAAAATCATCGCCTTGCTGTGCAGGCTGGAGTCCGAGCCGCGCCAGCTGCCATGCCGAAACAGGTGCGGGCCGCTGCTTGCGCTGGGGTCGCCCGGCTGCCGGCGCAGCTCATAGAGCTTCACCCCGTGCTCCAGCAGTGCCTTGCGATACGGCGCATAACCGCCGTGCACGGCCGGTACGTCGGTTGCTTCGAGGGCGTTGGTCAGCAGGCGCACCGAAACACCCGCATCGGCACGCCCTGTGAGGTAGACCAGCCCAGGTTGGCCCGGTACGAAGTAAGCCGAAATCATGATCAGCTCATGGCTGACCCCCGCCAGCTCTGGCGCCAGCTGGGTGGTCAGCAACAGTCGCGGGTCGGGGTCGGCCTTGGCCAGTACCTTGCTCGGTGCGTCCCACAGCGCCTGGTTCCAGGCCCAGATCAACTCGCGGCGCCAGATGTCCATGCGGGGCTGGGTCTGGTAAGTGCGCAGGCGGTTATACAGCGCGTGGTTCTGCTGACGGGACTGAGCCAGGGAGGCTTCAAGGCGCCCGCGGGCGACGGCGAGGTCGACCTTGGAGGGTTTGTTCGAGACGAAGTCATCGATAGGCTTGCTCAGGGCGCTGTTCCAGTACTGGTCGAAGCTGTGACCCAATTGCTCGGCTACCGGCCCGACGCTGAGCATGTCGATGTCGGTGAAATTCAGGTTGGGTTCGGCGTCGAAATACTCGTCGCCCAGGTTGCGCCCGCCAACGATGGCCACGCTGTTATCGGCCAGCCACAGCTTGTTATGCATGCGCCGGTGTTGCAGCGACAGGTTGAATACACGGCCCATGGCGCGTGTAACGCCGGTGCTGCGCCCCAGGTGCAGCGGGTTGAACAGGCGTATCTGCACCTTGGGATGGGCGGCGAGGGTGGCGATGATCTGGTCGAGGCCATCGCTGGTGGTGTCGTCCAGTAGAATGCGTACGCGCACCCCGCGGTCGGCGGCCTTGAGCAGTTCGTCCACAAGCATGCGTGTGCTGATGCCGTCGTGCACGATGTAGTACTGCAAGTCGAGGCTGGTCTGGGCGTTGCGGATCAACTCGGCGCGGGCCATGAAGGCTTCACTGCTGTTGGGCAGCAAACGAAAGCCCGAGCGCCCTTGGTAGGGGGCGGCCTGGGCCTGGATCGAGCGACCGAACGAGGAGTCCTTCGCCGGCAGGGCATCGCTGGGGATGCGCGGGGTGTCGACCGTGGCGCAGCCGCCCAGGGCCAGGGCGGCCAGCAGGCAAAACGGTAAAAGCCGTCGAATCATCAAGGAAACTGCTTCCAGGTCAGGGCGGTTGTGGCATATGACGGCAATTGCTCGGGAAAGGTCAGTCCGCCGTCTCTTCCAGCATCTTGCCAGCGGCAGCACCTACCTTGCGCACGGCCTCTTCAATCTGCGCTGTTGGCTTGGCAGCGTAGTTCATGCGCAAGCAGTTACGGTACTTGCCGGAAGCGGAGAAGATACTGCCTACCGCCACCTGTACGCCTTGTTCCACCAGCACGCGGTTGAGCTTCAAGGTGTCGAAGCCCTCCGGCAGCTCGATCCATAACATAAAGCTGCCCTGGGGCCGGCTGGCACGCGTACCAGCGGGAAAATAACGGCTGACCCAATCCAGCATCAAGTCGCGATTACGTTGGTATTGGGTGCGCATCCTGCGTAAATGCGGCTCGAAATGACCGCCTTTGAGGAATTCTGCAATGGCAATCTGCGGCTGTGTAGCCGTAGAACCGGTGCTGATGTATTTCATGTGCAGCACCCGTTCCAGATAGCGTCCCGGTGCGACCCAGCCAATGCGCAGGCCGGGCGCCAGGGTTTTGGAGAACGAGCTGCACAGCAGCACACGCCCGTCTTCATCGAAGGATTTGATGGTGCGCGGGCGTGGGTAGCTGTAGGCCAGTTCGCCATACACATCGTCTTCGATAATCGCCACGTCAAAGCGCTGGGCCAAGGTCAGCAAGGCGCGTTTGCGCGCTTCCGGCATGATGTAGCCCAAGGGGTTGTTGCAGTTTGGAGTGAGCTGGATGACTTTGATCGGCCACTGCTCCAGCGCCAGCTCCAGGGCCTCCAGGCTGATGCCGGTGAGCGGGTCGGTGGGGATTTCCAGGGCTTTCATGCCCAGGCCCTTGAGGGTCTGCATGGCACCGTGGAAGCTGGGCGAATCCACCGCGACGATATCGCCGGGCTCACAAATGGCGTGAATGCTGGCGGAGAGGGCTTCGTGGCAACCGGTGGTGATCACGATGTCTTCGGCGCTCAGTTGGCAACCGGAGTCCAATGAAAGCCGGGCGATTTGCTCACGCAGTTCCATACAGCCGAGGATATTGTCGTAATACAGCCCCGGCAGGTCTTGGCGCCGGCTGACACGGGCGAGGCTACGCAGCAGCGGCTTCAAGGTGGGCGACAATACATCCGGCATGCCCCGACCCATCTGTATGACGTCTTTGCGCGGCACCGCACGAATCAGTTCCAGCACCAGGTCCCACTGGGAGATTTCCACTGGCCGTTGGGCCGGGCGGCCAATCTCGGGCAGTGCCGGCAGTTCACGGCCCACCGGAACAAAATAGCCCGACTTGGGCTTGGGCATCGCCAGGCCGTTGTCTTCGAGCAACCGATATGCCTGCTGCACGGTGCTCAGGCTCACCCCATGTTCCACACTCAAGGCCCGCACCGAGGGCAGCCGATCGCCCGGACGATAGAAGCCCTGTTCAATGCGGGTGCCGAGCAATTCGGCGAGGTTGACGTAAAGAGTCATGGTGGTCGCTCCCGAGGGACCAGTACAGATAGAAGGAAAATACAGGATTCAGCCACGCATAGGGAGTATCTGTATGGATCTAATAAAAGTTGGCTGAATCTGTAATGGTTCTGGCCGCCCGCGCATGCTGGTCACTCAAGGCAACAGGCCAATGAGGGGCAGTCAAATGAGCGGCATGAGCGATGTACGGCTGGCGTTACGCAGTCAGGAACTGGAAGCGGGGCAGGAGCAGGCGCTCACTGCCCCGGCGCCTGGCCGCTGGCATCTGTTCTGGCGCCGTCGCCATACGCGCAAGGCCCTGCTGGACCTGAGCCGCGAGCAGTTACGCGACATCGGGCTGACCGCCGAGCAGGCGCGCCGTGAGGGTTTGAAACCCTTCTGGCGCGATTGATCAGAGCAGTTCTTTGAGGCGGTGCCAGAGCATCCCCAGGGCCAGCAACGGCGAACGCAGGTGTTTGCCGCCGGGGAAGGTGATGTGTGGCACCTGAGCGAACAGATCGAAGCGCTCCTGTTGCTGGCCGCTGATGGCCTCGGCCAGCAGCTTGCCCGCCAGGTGCGTGGCGTTGAGGCCATGGCCGGCATAGGCCTGGGCGTAATACACGTTGGGTTGATCGGCCAGGCGGCCAATCTGCGGCAGGCGGTTGGCGCCGATGCCGATCATGCCGCCCCATTGGTAGTCGATTTTCACGTCTGCCAATTGGGGGAATACCTGCAGCATCTTCGGCCGCATGTAGGCGCCGATGTCCTTGGGGTCTCGACCGGAGTAGTGGCAGGCGCCGCCGAACAACAGGCGACGGTCGGCGGACAGGCGGAAGTAATCCACCGTCACGCGCTGGTCACACACGGCCATGTTCTGCGGTAACAGGCTGGTGGCTTGCGCCTCGCTCAAGGGCTCGGTGGCAATGATGTAGCTGCCGGCGGGCAACACCTTGCCGCTCAGTTGCGGGTTGAGCCCGTTCAGGTAGGCGTTGCAGGCCAGTACCAGGGTCTTGGCGCGCACAGTGCCTTGGGCGGTGTGCACCTTGACCTCAGGGCCATAGTCGATACGGGTCACTTGGGATTGCTCGTACAGCGCCACGCCCAACTGCTGGGCAACGGCAGCCTCACCCAGTGCCAGGTTCAGCGGGTGCAGATGACCGGAACCCATATCGATCATGCCGCCTACATAGCGCTCAGAGCCGATTACGGTGCCCATCTCGCTGGCTTGCAACAGGCGCACTTCGTGGCGGTAACCCAGGCTGCGCAGCTCTTCGGCATCCTCGGCCAGGCCCTGCAAGTCGCGGGGTTTGTTGGCCAGGTCGCAGTAGCCCCAAGTCAGGTCACAGGGGATCTGGAAGCGCTCCACACGCTCGCGCACGATCTCCACGGCTTCCAGGCCCATCAGCTTCATCTGGCGCACGCCGTCGCTGCCGATCACCTGGGTGAACTGATCCAGCCCGTGGCCGACACCGCGAATCAACTGGCCGCCATTGCGCCCGCTGGCGCCCCAACCGATTTTGCGCGCCTCCAGCAACACCACGCGAAAGCCGCGCTCGGCCAATTCCAAGGCGGTGTTGAGCCCGGAGAACCCCCCGCCGATCACACAGACATCGGCGTTTACCTCACCGGTCAGCGTCGGGTAATCCGGTTGCGGCACGCTGCTGGCGGCGTAGTAGGAAGCGGTGTGCCGGGCGCTGGCGGTCATGGGGAACCTCCCTGTCTGGAAAATTTGACGCAGGATACAGTGGTCGCACGACGCTGTCTGCGCGGGGCGTTTTGCGTCAGAATCCACGTCTATTCGCCGTTCGGTATGGGTTTCGATGAGTTGCAACAGTCAGAAAATCAGCGCGCTGCGTCGCCAGATTCCTTCGTTCGAGTGCGTCCCCGGTTGCCACGACTGCTGTGGGCCGGTGACCACCTCGCCCGAGGAAATGTCGCGCCTGCCGCGCAAGACCGCTGCCGAGCAAGAGGCGGCGATGGACGAGCTGAACTGCGTGCACCTGGGGCCCAAGGGTTGCACGGTGTATGACGAGCGGCCGCTGATCTGTCGCCTGTTCGGCACCACCAAGACCTTGCCGTGCCCTAATGGCCGCCGGCCAGTGGAGCTGATTCATCCGCGGGTGGAGAAGCAGATTCATGAGTACATGGCGAGTACCCGGCAGGTGTTGGTCTAGCGGATGTACTCGGTTAAAACCAAGGGAGCAGGCAAGCCAGCTCCCACATTTGACCGTGTTGTGTCAGTGGGTCAGTCAGGGATCGGCAGGTTCAGGCTTTCTTTCACCTCTTCCATCACGATATAGCTCTTGGATTCGCGCACATGGGGGAGTTTGAGCAGGATATCGCCCAGCAATTTGCGGTACGAAGCCATCTCCGAGATTCGCGCTTTCACCAGGTAGTCGAAATCACCCGACACTAGATGGCACTCCAGCACGTGAGGCAGTTTCAGCACGGCCCGGCGGAATTCTTCAAAGGTGTCACCCGACTTGTAATCCAGGCTGATCTCGACAAATACCAGCAAACTGCCCTTCAAATGCTGGGGATTGAGCCGTGCGTTGTAGCCCATGATGATCCCTTCGCGCTCCAGGCGCCGCACGCGCTCGGTGCAGGGCGTGGTGGATAGCCCGACCTTTTCCCCCAGCTCCGTGAACGAGATGCGCCCGTCGGTTTGCAGGATGCGCAGGATATTGCGGTCGATCTTGTCCAGCTCCCGTTTGGTCTGGGTGTTGGTACGCATAGGGGATACGCCTCTGTCAAAAGGGTTTTTGCCAAGAATTGTCGCCAAATATAGGCATTTATATAGTGAAATGCACTGTCGATTGTTTTTTACACTGCGCTCATCATTGCTCGAATAACACACGTCAGCGGCCAAGCCCGCGATGAGGATATAAAAATGCGCGTTCTGGTCTTGGGTAGCGGCGTCATTGGGGTGACCAGTGCCTATTATTTGGCGCGGGCCGGCTTTGATGTCGTGGTGGTTGATCGTCAGCCTGCCGCTGCCATGGAAACCAGTTTCGCCAACGCCGGCCAGGTCTCCCCTGGGTATGCTTCGCCCTGGGCCGCGCCGGGTGTGCCACTCAAGGCGATCAAGTGGCTGTTGCAACGCCACGCGCCGTTGGCAATCAAGGCCACTGCTGATATCGACCAATACCTGTGGATGGCGCAGATGCTGCGCAACTGCACGGCCAGCCGCTACGCGGTGAACAAGGAACGCATGGTGCGCCTGTCCGAGTACAGCCGCGACTGCCTCGACGAATTGCGCGCCGAGACCGGCATTGCCTACGAAGGGCGCAGCCTCGGGACTACCCAACTGTTCCGCACCCAGGCCCAGCTCGATGGCGCCGCCAAGGACATCGCCGTGCTGAAAGAGTCCGGCGTGCCATTCGAATTGCTCGACCGAGCCGGCATTGCCCGGGTTGAACCGGCTCTGGGCAGCGTCACCGATATCCTCGCGGGTGCCTTGCGCCTGCCCAACGACCAGACGGGCGATTGCCAGATATTCACCACGCGCCTGGTCGACATGTGCAAACAATTGGGCGTGGAATTCCGCTTCGAACAAGACATCCAGCGCCTGGACTACGCAGGCGACCGCATCAATGGTGTGCTGATCGACGGCAAGCTGGAAACCGCCGACCGCTATGTACTGGCCCTCGGCAGTTACTCGCCCAAGTTACTCAAGCCATTGGGCATCAAGGCGCCCGTGTACCCGCTCAAGGGCTACTCGCTGACCGTGCCGATCACTAACCCGGCAATGGCGCCGACCTCGACCATTCTCGATGAAACCTACAAAGTCGCGATCACCCGTTTCGACAACCGTATTCGCGTCGGTGGCATGGCTGAAATAGCCGGTTTTGACCTGTCGCTGAACCCGCGGCGACGTGAAACCCTGGAGATGATCGTCAACGACCTTTATCCTCAGGGCGGCGATCTGGCCCAAGCCAGTTTCTGGACCGGCCTGCGCCCGACCACCCCAGACGGCACGCCGATTGTGGGTGCCACGCCGTTCAAGAACCTGTTCCTGAATACAGGCCACGGTACCCTCGGTTGGACCATGGCCTGTGGTTCGGGTCGCTTGCTGGCCGACCTGATGGCGAAGAAAACGCCGCAGATCAGCGCCGCAGGCCTCGATATTTCCCGTTATGGCAACCACCAGGAGTCCGCACAACATGTCAATCCAGCGCCAGCTCACCAATGAGCGCATGAGCCAGATCGTTGTCCACAGCGGTACCGTGTACCTGGCAGGGCAGGTAGGCGACGACATGAGCGCCGGGATTGAACAGCAAACCCGTGAAACCCTGGTCAATATCGAGCGCTTGCTGGACTTGGCCGGTACTGACAAGTCCAGGTTGCTGTCGGTGACGATCTACCTCAAAGACATCGACGCCGACTTCGCCGGCATGAACGCGGTGTGGGACAAGTGGCTGCCCAAAGGCGTCGCCCCGGCCCGCGCCACTGTGCAAGCCAAGCTGTGCGAACCCGAGATTCTGGTAGAGCTGTCAGTCGTGGCTGCGCTGCCTTAACAATGATCCCTCTCCCGGTGCCGGCGTTGTTGGTCGGCACCGGTTTTTTATTGACTTTGCTGCCTAGAAGCCTGCCGCCATGCGTCCAGCCCGTGCCCTGATCGATCTCCAAGCCCTGCGCCATAACTACCAATTGGCCCGAGAAGTCACCGGGGCCAAGGCCCTCGCCGTGATCAAGGCCGATGCCTACGGCCATGGCGCGGTGCCCGTGGCCCAGGCACTGGAGGCGCAAGCCGACGGGTTCGCGGTGGCGTGCATCGAGGAAGCGCTGGAACTGCGCGCCGCCGGCATTCGTGCGCCGGTGTTGCTGCTGGAAGGTTTTTTCGAGGCCGACGAGCTGCCGCTGATCATCGAGCAGGATTTGTGGTGCGTGGTGCATTCGCTGTGGCAGTTGGACGCCATCGAGCAAGCTCGTTTGAGCAAGCCGCTGACAGTGTGGCTGAAGCTGGACTCGGGCATGCACCGTGTGGGCCTGCACCCCAAGGATTACCAGGAGGCGTATCAGCGCCTGCTGGCGAGTGGCAAAGTGGCAAAAATCGTGCTGATGAGCCATTTTGCCCGCGCCGATGAGCTCGATTGCGTCAGCAGCAACGAACAAGTAACGGTGTTTGAGGCGGCGCGCCAGGGGCTGGCGGCTGAGGTCAGCCTGCGCAACTCACCGTCTGTATTGGGCTGGCCGAGCGTGTCCAGCGACTGGGTGCGCCCCGGTATCATGCTTTACGGCGCAACGCCCTTTGGCGAAGACCAGGCCCTCGCCGCGCGCTTGCAGCCGGTGATGACCCTGGAATCCAAAGTCATCTGCGTGCGCGAGTTGCCAGCCGGTGAGCCGGTGGGCTATGGCGCCAGGTTCGTCACGCCCAAGCCGATGCGCATCGGCGTGGTTGCCATGGGCTATGCCGACGGTTACCCGCGCCATGCGCCTACCGGCACACCGGTGCTGGTCGCTGGCCAGCGCAGCCGGCTGCTGGGGCGCGTGTCCATGGACATGCTGTGTGTCGACCTCACCGACTTGCCCCAGGCGGGCCTTGGTTCCACCGTAGAGCTGTGGGGCAAGCACATCCTCGCCAGCGATGTGGCCGTGGCCGCCGAGACCATCCCTTATCAGATTTTCTGCAATCTGCGCCGAGTGCCAAGGCTCTATAGCGGCGCTTAGCCGCCGGCAACGAACCGAGCACGCCGGGATTTAGGCCCAAGTGTTGTAAATACTGAACGCTGTCGCCATGATAACGCTCAATTACAACAAAGCCTGAATCCTAGGAGGCTCCTGCATTGGACGTCGGCGAACGACTGCAATCCATCCGTAAACTCAAAGGTCTTTCCCAGCGTGAGCTCGCCAAGCGTGCGGGCGTCACCAACAGCACCATTTCGATGATCGAGAAAAACAGCGTCAGCCCCTCGATCAGCTCCCTGCGCAAGGTGCTGGGCGGTATCCCCATGTCCATGGTCGAGTTCTTTTCCGAAGAAGTCCTCCAGGAAATACCGACGCAGATCGTCTATAAAGCCAATGAGCTGATCGACATCTCTGACGGTGCCGTCACCATGAAACTGGTGGGCCGGGCGCGCCCAAGCCGGGCCATCGCATTTCTCAATGAAATCTACCCTCCGGGTGCCGACACGGGCGAAGAAATGCTCACTCATGAAGGCGAAGAAACCGGAATTCTGGTGGAAGGGCGCCTGGAATTGGTGGTCGGCCTTGAAACTTTTGTGCTCGAAGCGGGCGATAGCTACTACTTTGAAAGCACCAGGCCTCATCGTTTTCGCAATCCGTTCGACGTGCCGGCGCGACTAATCAGCGCAGCCACACCCGCGAACTTTTAAGAATAGAGGCGCCCTGCCAGCGTTGCAGAGGTTCCCGCAGCTGTACACCGTGAGGCCGAATCTCCCTTTATTTAATAGGGTTGTTTCGGCCAGGCGGGCTAACCGTTATACTTTCGCCGCCTGCGAAACCGTGGCCGCAGGCGTGAATAGCCACCATTGAGGGTGAACGCGTGAACCTAATTATGAAAATGCTGGCTGCACCAGCAACCGTACTGGCCCTATGGGCTGTCAGCGCTCAAGCTGCGACCAATGATGACATTGCCAAGCGCCTGGAGCCTGTGGGCCAGGTTTGCGTCCAGGGCCAGGAATGCAAGGGCATGGAAGTTGCCGTGGCAGCCGGCGGCGGCGGCGCGAAAACCCCCGATGATATCATCGCCAAGCACTGTAACGCGTGCCACGGCAGCGGCCTTTTGGGTGCGCCAAAAATTGGCGACACCGCCGCATGGAAAGAGCGCGCCGACCATCAAGGTGGCCTCGATGGCATCCTGGCAAAGGCCATCACCGGTATCAACGCCATGCCGCCCAAAGGCACCTGCGCTGATTGCTCGGACGACGACCTCAAGGGTGCGATCAAGAAGATGTCCGGGCTGTAATCGGTCGATCTTCGTCAAAAATGCCGCTTACGAGCGGCTTTTTTGTAACCGCGATTTGGTATTCAGGCTGTTCATTGCAGCAAAGACCCGGCAAGCTCGGTCCAACCCCTAATTCATGGAATGTTCGGGAGCAGTCGGATGGTGCAGTTGTGTTCAATCGAGCAAGCAGTTGACGACGTACTGGAGCGCCTGCCGGCGCATATCCACATGGGCATGCCGCTGGGGCTGGGCAAGCCCAACCTGTTCGTCAACGCGCTGTACCGGCGTATCGCAAAGTTGCCCGAACGGGCGCTGACGCTTTATACCGCGCTGAGCCTGGGTCGGCCTACGCAGGGTGATGGTCTTCAAAAGCGCTTTCTCGAACCCTTCATCGAACGGGTGTTTGGCGACTACCCCGAACTGGATTTCCTCGCGGACCTGCACAGGGGCAGCCTGCCGAAGAATATCCGTGTGCAGCAATTCTTCATGCAGCCCGGTAGCCTGCTCCACAGCGCCGCGGCGCAGCAGGATTACGTCAGCAGCAACTACAGCCATGCGGCCCGCGACATCAATGCCGCCGGCCTGAACCTGGTGGCGCAATTGGTTGCCAGTAGCAGCGAGCATCCCGACCGCCTGAGCCTGAGCTGCAACCCGGATATCACTCTCGACCTGCTGCCCATGATCGCCAAGCGCCGCGCGGCCGGGGAGACCATCCTGGTCGTCGGCCAGGTCCATAGCGATTTGCCCTACATGCCTGGCGATGCCGAGTTGGGCATGGATGAGTTCGACTACCTGCTGGATGAAAAAGACAGCACCACGTTGTTCTCCACCCCGAATATGCCGGTGGGCTTTCAGGATCATTTTATCGGCCTGCATGCCAGCACCCTGGTGCGTGATGGCGGTACGTTGCAGATTGGCATCGGCTCCATGGGCGATGCCCTGACGGCTGCCCTGCTGGCGCGCCAGGCCGACAACGAAGCCTATCGCCTGTTGCTCACCGACTTGGATGTGTACCAGTGGGCACCGTTGATCAGCCGCGAAGGCGGCGTTGAGCCGTTTGCCCGTGGCCTTTACGGTTGCAGCGAGATGTTCGTCAACGGCCTGCTGGTATTGGCCGATGCCGGGATCGTGCGGCGCAAGGTCTACCCGGATGTGGCGACCCAGATGCAGGCCAACGCGGGCACCCTGGACGACGCGGCGCAACCTGATGGCGTGTCGATTCATGGCGGTTTCTTCCTGGGACCGCGCAGTTTTTACCAGCGCCTGCAGGAAATGACCCATGCCAAGCGCCAGGCATTCAACATGACCCGCATCAGCTACATCAACGAGCTGTACGGGCAGGAAGAACTCAAGCGCCTGCAGCGCCTGGATGCTCGGTTTATCAACAGCGCCATCATGGTCACCTTGCTCGGTGCTGGCGTGGCTGATCAGTTGGAAGACGGTCGCGTGCTCAGTGGTGTGGGCGGGCAATACAATTTCGTGGCCCAGGGGCATGCGCTGGAAGGTGCACGCTCAATCCTGATTTTGCGCAGCTGGCGTGAGTCGGCGGGTGAGGTCAGTTCCAATATTGTCTGGGAGTACGGCCACTGCACCATTCCCCGGCACCTGCGGGATATCGTCATTACCGAATACGGTATTGCCGACTTGCGCGGTCAGACGGATGCCAAGGTGATCGAAGCGTTGCTGAACATCACTGACTCAAGGTTCCAGCACGACTTGATTGAGCAGGCGCAAAAGGCCGGCAAACTGCCCAAGGATTTCCAGTTGGATCCCCGTTTCGCCGACAACACGCCAGAGCGGCTTCAGGCGATTCAGGCCAGGCATCGTCGCCTGTTCCCGGAATACCCCCTGGGCAGCGACTTCACGAATGAAGAGCGGGATTTGTTACGAGCGCTGAACTGGCTCAAGAGCAAATTCAAGCTCACGGAAATTCTGGAGTTGGGCAAGGCGGCACTCGACGCGCCGGAGCCGGAGGCGTTTCCCGAGCATTTGCAGCGCATGCGCTTGGATAAGCCGGAGGGCATCAAGGAAGACCTGTATCAACGCTTGCTGCTGGCCGGACTGCAGGCCACCGCCCACTGACAGCGCAACGCAAAAGCTAATGTGGGAGCTGGCTTGCCTGCGATGAGGGCCTGTCAGTCGACATCTCTGTCGACTGACACACCGCTATCGCAGGCAAGCCAGCTCCCACACAGTGATTACTCGATAAAGGTCACGACACCACCGGCCAGCGACTTCACCCGCGCCAGCGACTCAACCCGATAACCCTGTGCATCCAGTTCTGCACGCCCACCCTGGAACGACTTCTCGATCACGATGCCCAAACCGGCGACGGTCGCGCCGGCCTGCTTGATGATCGAGATCAGCGCCTGGGACGCCTTGCCGTTGGCCAAAAAGTCATCGATCACCAGCACGCGGTCGCTGCTGGTCAGGTGGCGCGGGGAGATCGCCACGGTGCTTTCGGTTTTCTTGGTGAAGGAATACACCGTGGCCGACAGCAGGTTTTCCGTGAGGGTCAACGACTGCTGCTTGCGGGCGAAGATCACCGGCACACCCAGGTTCAGCCCGGTCATGATCGCCGGGGCAATGCCCGACGCTTCGATGGTGACGATCTTGGTGATGCCCGAATCCTTGAACAGTGCGGCGAACTCGTCGCCGATCAGTTTCATCAGTGCCGGGTCGATCTGGTGGTTCAGAAAGGCGTCAACCTTGAGGACCTGATCGGAAAGCACGATGCCTTCTTCGCGAATTTTCTTGTGCAGTGCTTCCACGGAAAGCTTCCTCTAATGGCGCGTTGTGCGCCGAAAGTAGATTAAAAAGTAGTCGATTCTAGCGTTTTAACATCGCGCGTATGTCCGCCAAGGCGGTATTGCCGCGAACGGCCTTCACCTCGGTGGGCGTGTCGTCATTGCCTTCCCAGGCCAGATCGTCCGGCGGCAGTTCATCCAGGAACCGGCTGGGGGCACAATCGATGATTTCACCGTATTGCTTGCGCTTGGCGGCAAAGGTGAAGGCCAGGGTCTGACGTGCGCGGGTAATGCCCACGTAGGCCAGGCGGCGTTCTTCCTCGATGGTGTCGGCTTCGATGCTGGAGCGGTGCGGGAGGATTTCCTCTTCCATGCCCATGATGAACACGTAGGGAAATTCCAGGCCCTTGGAGGCATGCAAGGTCATCATCTGCACGCCTTCGGCACCGTCTTCCTCTTCTTGCTGGCGCTCGAGCATGTCGCGCAACACCAGCTTGCCGATGGCGTCCTCGACGGTCATCTCGCCGTCTTCGTCTTTTTCCAGGGTGTTCTTCAGCGCTTCAATCAGGAACCAGACGTTGCCCATGCGGTAATCCGCGGCCTTGTCGCTGGAACTGTTGGTGCGCAGCCAGTTTTCATAGTCGATGTCCATGACCATGCTGCGCAAGGCGCTGATCGGGTCTTCGCCGGCGCACTGCTCGCGCACCTTGTCCATGAAACGCTTGAAGCGCGACAGGCGATCGGTGAAGCGCGTATCCAGGTGTTCGCCCAGGCCTATTTCGTCGGTGGCGGCATACATGGAAATCTTGCGTTCGGTGGCGTAGTTACCGAGCTTTTCCAGGGTGGTGGAGCCGATTTCCCGGCGTGGCACGTTGATCACGCGCAGGAAGGCGTTGTCGTCGTCCGGGTTCACGATCAGCCGGAAGTAGGCCATCAGGTCTTTGACTTCCTGGCGTCCGAAAAAGCTGTTGCCGCCCGACAGGCGATACGGCACCTGGTGATGCTGCAATTTCAGCTCGATCAGCTTGGCCTGGTAGTTGCCGCGATACAGGATCGCAAAGTCGCTGTAGGGCCGGTCGGTGCGCAAGTGCAGGCTGAGGATTTCCACGGCCACGCGCTCGGCTTCGGCGTCTTCGTTGCGGCAGCGGATCACACGGATCTCGTCGCCATGGCCCATCTCGCTCCACAGTTGTTTTTCAAACTCGTGGGGGTTGTTGGAGATCAGCACGTTGGCGCAGCGCAGGATGCGGCTGGTGGAGCGGTAGTTCTGCTCCAGCATCACCACTTTCAAGGAGGGGTAGTCTTCCTTGAGCAGCATCAGGTTTTCCGGGCGGGCGCCGCGCCAAGCGTAGATCGACTGGTCGTCGTCGCCCACTACGGTGAACTGGTTGCGCGTACCGATCAGCAACTTCACCAGCAGGTATTGGCTGGCGTTGGTGTCCTGATATTCGTCCACCAGCAGGTAGCGCACCTTGTTTTGCCACTTCTCCAGGATGTCCTTGTGCTCTTGGAACAGCTTGACCGGCAGCAGGATCAGGTCGTCGAAGTCCACCGCGTTGAACGCCTTGAGCGTACGCTGATAGTGGGTGTAGACGATGGCGGCGGTCTGCTCCTTGGGGTTGCGTGCGGCCTCCAGGGCTTCGGCGGGCAGGATCAGGTCGTTTTTCCACGAGCCGATCATGTTCTTGATTTCGTCTACGCCGTCGTCGCCCGCGTATTCCTTCTGCATGATGTCGGTCATCAGGGCCTTGATGTCGGTCTCGTCGAAGATCGAGAAGCCGGGCTTGTAGCCCAGTCGCACATGCTCCTTGCGGATGATGTTCAGGCCCAGGTTGTGGAAGGTGCACACGGTGAGGCCGCGGCCTTCGCCGCCTTTGAGCAGGGTGCCGACCCGCTCTTTCATTTCCCGTGCCGCCTTGTTGGTGAAGGTCATGGCGACGATGTACTGGGCGCGGATGCCGCAGTTCTGGATCAAGTGCGCGATCTTGCGCGTGATCACGCTGGTCTTGCCGGAGCCTGCACCGGCGAGCACCAATAGAGGGCCGCCGACGTAGTTCACGGCTTCTTGCTGCCGGGGATTGAGTCGGGACATACGGAATTTTAGGGGTCGTTGTTCAAAAGGGCGGGCATTTTAACAGGCTGGAAAGATTCTGCTGCCATAGAACGACGGTGTGACGTACCACTCGATCTAAATTTGCCGGTTTTGCTACTTTGCCGCAGGATGTGGAGGAATATCCGAGACGATTATTTACAGTCTGCGTATTTGATAACACCTATCATTTGTCATCCTTTGTCATTGTCAGGCCGCACGTCATAATGGCACCGCTAATGAAATTTTGCAGAGTCTAGGGAGTTAGCGTGTCTACGCCTGTCGAACCCTTGCGTTTGCTGCTGCTGGCCGATGAGCCTGAGTGGGCAGCGTTGTTGCGCGAGTGCCTGGCGCCGATGGGCGAAGGGGCTGTGCTGATCAGTGCGCCCAACTGGGACTCGGTAAGCCGCCTGTTCGATGACGACCAGGGTGCTGTGTTATTGACCACGCCCAGCCTGCAGCCAGGCCCTGGCCGGTGCAGCCTGCCGTGTGTATTGCTGCTGGAGCAGGAGCCACTGGTGTCGCCGCTGGGTGTCAGCGATTGGTTGGTGTTGGATGCATTGGACGCCGACACATTGCGCCGCTGCCTGCGCCATGTGCGCGAGCGCGGCGTGCTGGAGAATACCTTGCAGCGCCTGGCCGAGCAGGACCCGCTCACCGGTATTGCCAACCGTCAGGGCTTCCAGACCTTGCTCGCTGCACGCTTGGCGGACAATGACGGCCGTGGCCTGGCCCTCGGTCATCTGGACCTGGACAATTTTCGTCATGCCAACGATGCTCTCGGCCATCAGGCGGGCGACCGGTTGATCCTGCAAGTGGTGTCGCGGCTCAAGAGCCAGCTCGAAGCCGGGGACCAACTGGCGCGCCTGGGCAGCGATGAGTTTGCCTTGTTGATCGATACCCGCCGGGCGCCTCAGCGCGCCGAGTGGATGGCTGAGCGCATCACCGAAGTGATGGCCGAGCCCTACTGGGTGGATGGTGAAAGCCTGTTGATTGGTTGCAGCCTGGGTATGGCCCATGCTCGAGCCCGCGCTGGCGCCGACCCGTTGATGTGGCACGCCCATATCGCCATGCAGCAGGCCAAAAGTACCCAGGGCTGCACCTTCCATATCTTCAATGAGCGCATCAACCGCAACGCCCGCAGCCTGGCCGACCTGGAAAGTGAACTGCGCCGGGCTTTGCGTCGCGATGAGTTGGAGCTGCATTACCAGCCGCGCCTGGACCTGGACGACGGTCATATCGTTGGCCTCGAAGCCCTGGTGCGCTGGCGTCACGGCGAGCGCGGCTTGTTGCCGCCCAGCGAGTTCGTGCCGCTGGCCGAACAGAGTGGCTTGATCGTGCCATTGGGCTACTGGGTGATCTCCCGAGCCCTGCGCGACATGCAAGACCTGCGTGAACGCGGCCTGCCGCCGCTGCACATGGCGGTCAACCTGTCGTTTCGCCAGTTCCAGGACAGTCAGTTGCTGTCTACCCTCAGCCGCCTGATTGCCGAGCGCGGCGTGGAAGCGCAATGGCTGGAGTTCGAATTGACCGAAACCGCCGTGATGCGCCGCAGCGACCTGGTCAAGCAGACCATGGACGCCCTTGGCCGGCTGGGTGTGCGGTTTTCCCTGGATGACTTCGGCACCGGGTTTTCGTCGTTTGTGCACCTCAACAGCCTGCCGATTGCCTTGTTGAAGATCGACAAGAGCTTTGTCGGCGGCATGGAAGAGCGCGAAGAAAACCGCAAGCTGGTGCACGCCATGATCAACCTGGCCCACAACCTCAATCTGGAAGTGGTCGCCGAAGGCGTGGAAACCCCTGAGCAACTTGAACTTTTGCGCTTGTTTGGGTGCGATCAGGTCCAGGGTTACCTGATCAGCAAGCCGTTGCCGTTGCCGGAGCTGGTGGAATACCTGCTGTTTGGTCAAAGCCAGCAGGCGCTGTTGGGCTAAGCCTTCAAAGTGGTTCAAATGTGGGAGCAGGCAAACCAGCTCCCACATGGGCCGCGTGCACTTGCTAGTCAGGCATTGCCGCTTGGAAACCAACAGGAGCATCTGGCTCCTGCCGAATCATCCGCTTCATCTTCGCCTCAAATGCCCAGGTTAGGCTCACCGCCGCACACGCCAGGCCCAGTGCCAGGCCCCACCAGACGCCGGTGGGCCCCCAGCCCAGGGTGAACGCCATCAACCAGGCCGACGGTGCGCCAATCAGCCAATAGCAACCCAGCCCCACCAGGAAGGTGGTCTTGGCGTCCTTCAAACCCCGGATACAACCCATGGCGATGGTCTGCACACCGTCGAATAATTCGAACCAGGCGGCGACGGCCAGCAGGCTCACCGCCAGGACGATGACGTCATGGAACGCCGGGTCGTCATGGTCGAGGAACAGCCCGATCAGTGGGTCGGAAAACAGCCACAGCACTGCTGCGAATCCCAACATCACCATGGCCCCGAATCCTATGCCGACTCGCCCGGCCAGGCGTGCCATCAGCAACTGCCCGGCG
This sequence comes from Pseudomonas sp. BTN1, assembly GCF_001907715.1. Classification (NCBI taxonomy): domain Bacteria; kingdom Pseudomonadati; phylum Pseudomonadota; class Gammaproteobacteria; order Pseudomonadales; family Pseudomonadaceae; genus Pseudomonas; species Pseudomonas sp. BTN1. The sequence goes on from NZ_MPBM01000019.1 coordinate 325,366, forward strand.
CCGTAATGCTGGCCGATGCGCATGGTCACCGCGTAGGACATCCCCGCCGGCACCATGAAGGCCACCGAGACAATCTGCAGGGCGATCTGGTGCGCCGCCAACTGCGTGCTGCCCATGGTGCCCATGCACAACGCCGCAAAGGCAAACAACCCGACCTCTACCGCATAGGTGCCGCCAATCGGCAGGCCCAGGCGCCACAGCTCGCGCAGGTAATGGGTATTCAGGCGCAGCAGGCCGGTGCCCAGCGGGTAAGCGGCGTAGGCCCGGTTGCTGCGGATGTACCACATCAATGCCAGCGCCATGCCGTTGGCGACGATGGCAGTCACCAGGCCGATGCCCATCAGGCCCAGTTTCGGCAGGCCGAACATGCCTTCGATCAAGGCATGGTTGAGCAGGTAGTTGACCACGGTGCCGCACAGGCTGATCACCATCACCGGAGTGGCCTTGCCGATGGCGCTGGTAAAGCCGCGCAGAGCCATGAAGCTCAGGTAGCCGGGCAGGGCAAAGGGCAGGATCGTCAGAAATTGCCCGGCTGCTTGCACGTTGGTTTCGGTCTGGCCAAACATCAGCAGCACCGGCTTCAAGTTCCATAACAGCAACGCCGCCGCCAGCGCCATCAACCACGCCAGCCACAGCCCGGCCTGGGTCAGGCGGGTGGCGCCGTCGATATCGCCCGCGCCATGGCGAATGGCGACCAGGGTGCCCACGGCTGCGATCACGCCGATGCAGAAGATCGCCACGAACGAATAGCTCGCCGCGCCCAGGCCGCCGCCTGCCAAGGCCTCGGGGCTCAGGCGCGCCATCATCAGGGTGTCGGTCAGCACCATCAGCATGTGCGCCAACTGTGAGGCAATCAACGGCCCCGACAGCCGCAGAATGGCCCAGAGTTCGGTACGTGCCGGATGTTGCATGATCATCACACTCGAATAATCAAGAAGGTGGGGAAGGGTTGATTCTCGGCGCATTCAGCGCATTGCACAAAAGGATAAAAGCGATCGTTGGCATGATTAAAACTCATGCTTGAGCGATTCTGGTAGGGTTTCCAGATTGCGCAGTCGGAGCTTTCAGAATGTCCCGTCGTCTTCCTCCTCTTTATGCCTTGCGGGCATTTGAAGCCGCCTCCCGGCACCACTCCTTTACCCGCGCGGCTGAGGAGTTGTCGATTACCCAAAGTGCGATCAGCCGGCATATCCGTACGCTCGAAGATTATTTCGCCTGCCGATTGTTCCAGCGCAGCGGTCGCACATTGCAGCTCACGGAAGCGGCGCGGTTGTTGCTGCCTGGCGTACGGGAAGGCTTCGCTGCCCTGGAGCGTGCTTGCCATACCTTGAATGCCGAAGATGACATCCTGCGTATGAAGGCGCCGTCCACCTTGACCATGCGCTGGCTGCTGGCGCGGTTGAGTCGCTTCCGCGCATTGCAGCCAGGCAATGAGGTACAGCTCACCAGTGCGTGGATGAGCATCGATGAAGTGGACTTTAACCAAGAGCCGTTCGACTGTGCAGTGTTGCTCAGCAACGGGCACTTTCCGGCGGACTGGGAGGCCAGTTATCTGTTTGCGGAAATGCTGATCCCGGTGGGAGCGCCGAATCTGTTGGACGACGGTCCCTGGGACGTGACGCGGCTGGCAACCGCCGAACTGCTGCACCCGACCCCAGACCGCCGCGACTGGCGTTACTGGCTGCAGCGCATGGGGTTGTCATCTCACGTTTCACTCAAGGGTGGGCAGGTGTTCGACACGCTCGAGCTGGGCATGATCGCTGCCGCCCGTGGCTATGGCGTCTCCATGGGTGACTTGCTGATGGTGGCCGAAGACGTGGCGCAGGGACGCTTGAGCCTGCCGTGGCCCACGGCGGTCGCCAGTGGGGAAAGCTACTACCTGGTGTGGCCGAAAACTCGCCCGGGCGGGGAGCGTTTGCGACGGCTGGCGGAATTTCTTCAGGGCGAAGTCAAGGCGATGGAATTGCCCCAGGTTGAACGCCTCGATTGAGTAGGGCCGGACCGGGTGTGCAATCGTTTGCGGGATACCCCTGTGATTCGCTCAAGTATTGCCAAATGCCGCCGAAGAAGGAGGTTGGAACCATCGTGCATCAACGTTTCCCACTAGATAATTTGCCGAGCAGCGCTATGAGATCAGGATGATCCTGGCCTCGGCCAGGAGCTGTCATGTCTCAACCTCGTGCCCGGATTGCCTCCCAGTTAGGCCTTGCACTCGCCGTGATTCTCGCTGTCGTCATCAGCGGCAGTACGGTCTTTGCCTTGCGTACCCTCGACTCCGCCAACCTCGCCACCCGCGAGGAACACCTGGCCAGCGAGGCGCGTCTGCTCGCCGACCAACTCAACACCTTCCACAGCACCTTGCGCGAAAGCACCCAGCGTTTGAGCGGGCTGTTTGAAAAGCGCTTCGGCGCCGGCTTGAGTGTACGTGCGGACCAGCCCGTGGCCGTGGCCGGCGTGCAGACGCCAAGCCTCTACCTGGGCAACGAGGTATTGAATAACAACTTCGAAGAGGTGGATGAGTTCAAGCAGATGTCCGGCGGCGTGGCCACGGTATTCGTGCGCAGCGGCGACGACTTTATCCGCGTCAGCACCTCCCTGACCAAGCAGGATGGCAATCGCGCCATTGGCACCGTGCTCGACCGTCAGGGCGCGGCCTACCAGCGCGTTGTGGGCGGCCAGACCTACATCGGCCGTGCCGTGTTGTTCGACCGCTCCTACATGACCCAATACAGCCCCGTGCGTGACAGCAGTGGCCAGGTCATCGCCGTGCTGTTCATCGGTTTCGATTACACCGATGCTCAGAACGCCCAGTTTGAAAACCTCAAGCGCTTCCGTATCGGTCAGACCGGCTCCCTCGCGCTGCTCGATGAGCAAAAGCACTGGCTGGTGCCGCCGGCTGGCGTGCAAGCGCCGGATCAGGCGATTGCCGTGATGCTCGACCTGGCGAAAAAGCCGGGCGCAGGCCGTTTCTGGAGCGACAAGAACGAAGATTTCTATAGCGTATCGGTGCCGTTCGAAGGCGGCCCTTGGGCGGTGGTAGCGAGCATGCCCAAGGCTGAGATTCGCGCAGTGACCTGGGAAGTCGGCATCCGCCTGGTGATCGGCAGTGTGTTGGCGATGTTGCTGGCAGTGGGCGCCACGGTGTGGCTGTTGCGCAGCAAGCTGGCGCCATTGAGCGAGCTGGTGCGCCAGGCCCAGGCGCTGGGCGCGGGCGATTTGAGTGCGCGCCTCAACGTTTCCAGCCATGACGAAATCGGCCAGTTGGCGCGCAGTTTCAACCAGATGGGTGAAGCGCTGTCGACCATGGTGTCGCATATCCGTACCGCGGCCGAACAGGTCAACAGCCGCGCACAGGCGTTGTCGGGCCTATCCGGTGGTGCCTACGAAGGCATGGAGCAGCAGTCCGGCGAGATCACCAGCATGGCCGGTGCGGTGGAAGAGTTCAGTGCTACCTCGCTGAACATTGCCGACAACATGGGCAGCACCGAGCGCCTGGCCCAAGAGAATGCCCAGCAAACCCGTATCGGCCGCACCTCGATGCAAGAAGCGTCATCGTCCCTGGAACATATCGCCACTGCGCTGAACAGCACCGCTGCAGTGATCAACACCCTGGGCCAGCGTTCCCAGGAAATCGGCGGGATCGTCGGCGTGATTACCGCCATCGCCGAACAGACCAACCTGCTGGCGCTCAACGCCGCCATCGAAGCCGCCCGCGCCGGTGAGCAAGGCCGTGGTTTTGCCGTGGTCGCCGACGAAGTGCGCAATTTGGCTTCGCGCACCCGCCAGGCCACCGATGAAATCTCCGGCATGATCCAGAGCATCCAGCAGGAAACCGGCAACGCCATCAGCACCATGGAACACGGCAATGCGCTGATGCAGGAAGGCTTGTCGCGCAACGCTGACGTGGCCTCGGCCCTGGCGCGTATCGACGAGCAAAGCCGCTCGGCCGGCCAGCAGTTCGCGGCGATCACCACCGCCACCCAGGAACAGAGCAGCACCGCGACCTTGCTCAGCAGCAACCTGCAGAGCATTGCGCTGGCCAACAGCGAGCAGCGTGAAGTGGTGTCCAACCTGGCGGTTACCGCCAAGGAGCTGGAGACCTTGGCGGCAGGCTTGCGTCATGAGGTGGATCGGTTTCGTTGAGGCACCGCCAATCAAATTGTGGGAGGCTCAACTGAGAGATGCTGGGCGGTATTGCAAGGCCTCCTTCAGATGATCACGGGTGATGGCGTCCATCTGGTCCAGGTCCGCCAGGGTGCGCGCCACCTTCAGCAGCCGATGGGCCGCCCGCAGTGACAGTGTCAGTCGCTCGCAGGCGGTCTCCAGCCAGCCCTCGTCGACCTTTGGCAGCTTGCAGTGCTGGCGCAGCCCCGGCAGGTCGAGAAAAGCATTGGCACACCCCTGGCGTTGCTGTTGACGCTCGCGTGCTTCGGCTACCCGCACCGAGGCATCGGCCGTTGTATCGCCCGCCGGTTGAGTGGGGCTCAGCGCAGTGGCCTCCCGCGCGACGGTCAGGTGCAAATCAATCCGGTCCAGCAAAGGGCCGGATAGCTTGTTGCGATAACGCTGGATCTGCTCCGGCGTACACCGGCAACGCCCGCTGGGTTCGCCCATGTAGCCGCAAGGGCAGGGATTCATCGCCGCGACCAGTTGAAAGCGAGCCGGGAAACGCACTCGGTCACGGGCGCGGGATATCACGATATGCCCCGACTCCAATGGCTCGCGCAGCACCTCCAGTACCTTGCGATCGAACTCTGGCAGCTCATCCAGGAACAGCACCCCGTGATGGGCCAGGGTGATTTCCCCCGGTTGGGGCTTCGAGCCGCCACCCACCAGCGCCGGCCCGGATGCCGAGTGGTGCGGCTGGCGAAACGGGCGGTTTGGCCAATGGCTCAGCGGTGCCAGGCTGACCACGGATTGGATCGCGGCCACTTCCAGTGCTTCCTGCTCGCTCAACGGCGGCAGCAAGCCCGGTAGCCGGCTGGCCAATAACGTCTTGCCGGTGCCCGGTGGCCCGCTGAAAAGCAGGTTATGCGCGCCCGCCGCCGCGATCAGCAATGCTCGCTTGGCCGCGAGTTGGCCCTGCACTTCACGCAGGTCTGGGTAAGGCTTGTTCACGTACAGCAAGCCGTCGGACCTGTAGGGCTCAATCGGCACGTGCCCATTCAGGTGCGCCACCACTTGCAGCAGGTGGTCCACCGCAATCACCTTCAACCCCGATGCCAGGCACGCCTCTTCGGCGTTGGCGCGCGGCACTATCACGGTGCGCCCGGCCTTGCGCGCCGCCAGCGCGGCCGGCAATACCCCCTTCACCGCGCGCACCTCGCCGGACAGCGCCAATTCCCCAAGGCACTCCACGTCATCGAGCATCAAGGCCGGCACTTGCACACTGGCCGCCAGGATGCCGAGGGCAATCGCCAGATCAAAACGCCCGCCGTCCTTGGGCAGGTCGGCGGGCGCGAGGTTGAGCGTGATGCGCCGGGCCGGATATTGCAGCGCCGAGTTGAGGATGGCACTGCGCACGCGGTCCTTGCTTTCCTTCACTGCGGTTTCGGGCAAACCCACCAAGGTGAGAGACGGCAGGCCATTGGCCATATGCACTTCGACAGTGACGGCTGGGGCTTCCACACCGACCTGGGCGCGGCTGTGGACAATGGCGAGGGACATGCTCGTTCCTTGAATGGGAGGGCCGCTTCCTGCGGTTTTTTCAAGGGTAGACGAGGTGGGATGGAGCGGGGCGGGGGAGGTTTTACAGAACGTATCCGGGCGGCAACGCAAAACAAGTGTGGGAGCAGGCAAGCCAGCTCCCACAACAATCGCGTTCACTCAGCAGAAGGTGGCGTCAACCGGGCTTCAAGTTCAGCCACCTTCGCCTCCAGGCTCTCCAGCCGCGCACGTGTGCGGGCCAGCACCACCATCTGGCTGTCAAACTCTTCTCGGCTGACCAGGTCGAGCTTGCTGAAACCACTCTGTAGCAAAGCCTTGAACTGGCTTTCGATTTCATTGCGGGGCAGTGGGGTGTCGCCGCTGAACAGGCGAGAGGCGTGGCCGCTCAGGGCGTCGAGGAAGTCTTTGGGCGCGAGCATTGGACATTATTCCGGAAAACAGTTGGCCGGCAGTGTATCACGCAGCGTCTATAGTCATTTTCACGCTCTGTTGCGCACGGTTTTCGCGCATTGGGGCGGGCGGCCGCGCACTGTTTTGATGCGCAATGCTGTCGCGCAGGCGCCCCGTAGGTGGGCACAAGCGGGCAATGGATTGATTTCAGTGGTTTTTACGGAGCTGGCAAGGTTTCTGCTTAGACGATCATGACCCATGCACTGATGCAGTCGCTGTGACGAATGCAGTGCGCCGACGGATCCGGGGTACAGGGCTCGTCACCAGTGGTTCGCTGGCGTCGCGACGGCAAATGCCGAGGCGACGATGCGTTACAAAGCCAGGCACTGCGCTTAGACTTGAGACGGGTTTGTTTTCCTGGGGCAAGTCCACCAAATTCGGGAGAGAGTTTTCATGAAGCTAGTCACTGCCATCATCAAGCCGTTCAAGTTGGACGATGTTCGCGAGTCACTGTCCGAGATCGGCGTGCAGGGCATTACCGTTACTGAGGTCAAGGGCTTCGGTCGGCAGAAGGGTCATACCGAGCTGTATCGCGGCGCGGAATACGTGGTCGATTTCCTGCCGAAGGTGAAGATCGATGTCGCCATTGACGACAAGGATCTTGATCGGGTTATCGAGGCGATAACCAAGGCGGCCAACACCGGCAAGATCGGTGACGGCAAGATCTTCGTGGTCAATCTGGAACAGGCTATTCGCATCCGTACCGGCGAAACCGATACCGACGCAATCTAAGCCGCCAAACCCCAACGCCCCAGGAGAAAACAATATGACTCTGCGTAAATCCGCAGGGCTCGGAGCCCTGCTGTCCATCGTAATGCCAAGCCTGGCCATGGCGGCAGATGAAGTGGCTGCTCCAGTCCTCAATTCCGGCGACACCGCCTGGATGCTCACTGCCACCGCGCTGGTGCTGTTCATGACCATCCCTGGCCTGGCGCTGTTCTACGGCGGCATGGTCCGCTCCAAGAATATTCTGTCGGTGATGATGCAGTGCTTCGCCATCACTGGCCTGATCAGCATCCTCTGGGTCGTCTACGGCTACAGCATCGCGTTCGATACCACCGGTATGGAACAAGGCGTGGTCAACTTCAATTCCTTCTTCGGCGGCATGGGCAAGGCGTTCCTGGCGGGTGTTACCCCGGCCAGCATCACCGGGCCGGCGGCGCTGTTTCCGGAGGCCGTGTTCATTACCTTCCAGATGACCTTTGCCATCATTACCCCGGCGCTGATCGTCGGTGCTTTCGCTGAGCGTATGAAGTTCTCCGCAATGCTGATCTTCATGGCTATCTGGTTCACCCTGGTCTACGCGCCGATTGCGCACATGGTCTGGAGCGGCAACGGCGGCCTGATGTGGGACTGGGGCGTGCTGGACTTCGCTGGCGGCACCGTTGTGCACATCAACGCGGGTGTGGCTGGCCTGGTGGCGTGCATCGTGCTCGGCAAGCGCAAAGGCTTCCCGACCACCCCGATGGCACCGCATAACCTGGGCTATACCCTGGTGGGCGCGGCCATGCTGTGGATCGGCTGGTTTGGCTTCAACGCCGGTTCCGCCGCGGCGGCCAACGGCACCGCGGGCATGGCGATGCTGGTAACTCAAATCGCTACAGCAGCTGCGGCCCTGGGCTGGATGTTTGCCGAGTGGATCACCCACGGCAAGCCCAGCGCACTGGGTATCGCCTCGGGCGTGGTCGCCGGCCTCGTCGCCGTGACGCCTGCGGCGGGCACCGTGGGCCCGATGGGCGCCCTGGTGATTGGCCTGGTCGCCGGTGTGGTGTGCTTCTTCTGTGCTACCAGCCTCAAGCGCAAGCTGGGTTATGACGACTCCCTGGACGCTTTCGGCGTGCACGGTATCGGCGGCATCGTCGGTGCGATCCTTACCGGTGTGTTCGCTGCCCCGGCGCTGGGCGGCTTCGGCACCGTGACCGACATCGCAGCCCAAGTCTGGATCCAGTGCAAAGGCGTGGGCTTCACCGTGATCTACACGGCGATCGTGACCTACGTCATCCTCAAGGTGCTCGACATGGTCATGGGCCTGCGTGTCACCGAAGAAGAAGAGGCGGTTGGCCTCGACCTGGCGCAACACAACGAGCGCGGCTACAACTTGTAACCAGGCGAAAAAAACATGCCCGGCTTGCCGGGCATTTTTTTGTCTGGTGTTTGTCTTTGGCTAAAGGTGTATGGGTTTTTTATCAACTTTGTGATGGGATCCACACGGCACTTTTCAGAGTGCAAATGTCTTACAGGCATGAAGGCGTATTCGGCACTTTGTTTTTTCCCAGAGCGCGCTAGAATGCGCGCCGATGGGCGGAGAACTGTATGTGGCAACAGACCCTGATTACCCTGCGGGCCAAGCCCCGGGGCTTTCACTTGGTAACGGACGAGTTGCTTGCCGGCTTGCCTGAGTTGAAGGCGTGCCGTGTGGGCCTGTTGCATCTGTGGCTGCAGCACACCTCGGCCTCGTTGACCGTCAACGAGAATGCCGACCCGGCGGTTCGCCGTGACTTCGAGCGTTTTTTCAACCTGCTGGTGCCACAGGGTCGCGCAGGGTTTGAACATAACGACGAAGGTCCGGATGATCTGCCGGCTCACTTCAAGGCCAGTCTGCTGGGCTGCCAGTTGAGTTTGCCGGTCAAGGCCGGCCGCTTGGCGATAGGGACCTGGCAAGGTGTTTATCTGGGCGAGCACCGTGATCATGGCGGTGCTCGTAAAGTCCTCGCCACCTTGCACGGTGAAGGGGCATAAGCCACTGGTTATCTGGTGGATGTTGATTTTTTTCCGGCGACCTCGACAGAGGGTGAAGCTGGGCTATAACTAATCTGCTTTTCGCAAGTCATGAGGTAGAACATGAGCGACGATGATCTGGAACAAGACGACCTCGAAGTAGGCGATGAAGACGACACCGAAGAAGGTCTTGAAGTAGCGGCCGAAGACGTTGCTGAGGATGTCGATGACAGTGTTGGCGATGACGCGGCTCCCAAAGCCAAAGGCAAAGCCAAGGCGGCTGTTTCGGTAGACGAGTTGCCGAGCGTTGAAGCCAAGAACAAAGAGCGCGATGCCCTGGCCCGTGCGATGGAAGAATTCCTCGCTAAAGGCGGCAAAGTGCAGGAAGTCGAGGCCAACGTGGTGGCTGATCCACCGAAGAAGCCGGATAACAAGTACGGAAGCCGACCTATCTGAGGTCTGCCTCCTGCTTGTAAGAAAAAGCCCGCCGTCGCTGCGGGCTTTTTCATGCCTGGAGCAATTTACCGGTTTGCTGCAATACCCTGTGGAAGCAGGCAAGCCAGCTCCCACATTGGGGCCAGTGTTAGCTCCAGCGACTCAGCAGTGGCGGCAACTCCGTCAGGCTGCGAATCTGCGCATCCGGGCGCTTGTCACCCTCCCAGGCCTTGCCCGTGGGGTTGAACCACACTGCCCGCAGTCCCGCCTGCTGCGCGCCGGCGATGTCATCCCCAGGATGATCGCCCACATGCACTGCCGCGCTGGCGTCCACACCGCCACGTTGCAGTGCTTCATGAAACAGCCGTGCGTCCGGCTTGGCGATGCCGATATCTTCAGCGCGCAGGGCAAAGTGAAAGTAGTCCGCCAGGCCCACACGCTGCACATCGGCATTGCCATTGGTGATCACGCCGAGCAGGAAGTGCTGGCGCAGCGCCTTGAGCATCGGCTCGGCTTCCGGAAACACGGTGAGTTGGTGGCGTGCGTGGATGAACGCTTCGAAGCAGACATCCGCCATCTCTGTGGCCTCAGGTTGGGGATAACCGGCCTCCTCGAACGCATGCATCAACACGCGGTGGCGCAGCAGGCTGATACGGTGTTTGAGTTCGGGATGACGCTGCAGCACCTGCTGGCGCAGGCTGGCAAAATGCTCAAGGGGCAGGTCGCCGACCTTGGACGCGTGGGTCGCCAGCCATTCACGCATCGACGCTTCGGCGCTGATGATGACAGGTACGTTGTCCCAGAGGGTGTCGTCCAGGTCGAAGGTGATCAGCTTGATACTCATGAGTCGCCGCCCTTGATGCGTTTGGCCCGTGGATGGGCGCTGTCGTACACCGTTGCCAGGTGCTGGAAGTCGAGGTGGGTGTAGATTTGCGTGGTCTTGATATCCGAGTGCCCGAGCAGCTCCTGTACGGCGCGCAGGTCCTGGGAGGATTCGAGCAGGTGGCTGGCAAAGGAATGACGCAACATGTGCGGGTGCAGATTCTGCCCCAGCTCGCGCTCGCCGGCAGCCTTGACCCGCAGCTGAATCGCCCGCGGCCCCAGGCGCCGGCCTTGCTGGCTGACAAACACGGCATCGTCTGCCGGGTTGGTCAGAAGGCGTAGCGGCAGCCATAGCTGCAAGGCTTCGCGGGCTTTCCTGCCCACGGGCAGTACGCGCGTCTTGCTGCCTTTGCCGAGCACTTGCACCAGGCCATCGGCGAGGTCCAACTGGTCGAGGTTCAGGCCCGTCAACTCCGACAGGCGCAGGCCCGAGGAATAGAACAGCTCGAGGATTGCCTGGTCGCGATGGGCCAGGAAGTCATCCTCGACGGCACCGTCGAGCAATTGCAGGGCGCGGTCTGTGTCCAGGGTCTTGGGCAGGCGTCGTTCGCCTTTGGGCGGTGACAGGCCATTGGCCGGGTCGTGGTCGCACAGCCCTTCGCGATTGAGGTAGTGATAGAGGCCGCGCACCGCCGACAGCAGGCGAGACAGGCTGCGGGAAGATTGGCCCTGCTGGTGCAACCGGGCGATCAGGCTGCGCAGGGCCTGGATATCCAGGGCCTTCCAGCTGCTGACGTGCTGCTTTTCGCAATAGGCCAGGACCTTGTTCAAGTCCCGCCGATAAGCTTCCAGCGTGTGGGACGACACCTGGCGCTCATTGCGCAGGTGAGCGCAGTAAGCGTCCAGTTGCCGCTCCATGATCAGCGCACCGCGCGCAGGGTGGTGGTGTGGCGTGGCAGGACGCGGCCCAGCACTTCGGCGATATAGGTCAGGAACAACGTGCCCACCGAGCTTTTGTAGTGCGCCGGGTCGCGGCTGGCGATGGCCAGTACCCCGTGCAAGCCTTGATGGCTGAGGGCGATGACAGCCGTAGAGCCGATCTGCTTGCGCTGTTCGGCGCCAAACAGGAAGTCCAGCTCATGCTCGCGCAAGGTGCCGCTGACGGTCTTGCCTTCGGACAGCAGGCCGCCGATGGCCGTCTGCGCTTCGCCACCTGTGACCCAGCGGCCCACCGGCATCGGGTTGTCGCTGAACAGGATCAGGCTGACGAAGGGCACCTGGAAATCCTCACGCAGGCTGTCTTCCACGGCGATCACCGTTTCTTCCAGGCTGGTGGCATCCATCAGGGTCAGAATCAGGCGGCGGGTCTTGTCGAACAAGCGGTCGTTGTCGCGGGCCACGTCCATCAGATGCGAGAGCCGGTGGCGCATTTCAATATTACGCTCGCGCAGGATCTTCATCTGCCGCTCCACCAGCGACACGGTATCGCCGCGCTGGTGAGGGATGCGCAGGGCCGGCAGCAGTTCTTCGTGCTCGACGAAGAAGTCCGGATTAGCCTCAAGGTACGCCGCAACAGCAGCGGCCTCCAGGCTTTCACTCGGGGTAGCGTGTGCGGGTACTTGAGGCTTATCGGTCATTAGCTTGGCTCACTCATAGACGGACCTGTCCTTCGTATACGCGCGAGGCCGGCCCGGTCATCATCACCGGGTGGCCAGGGCCTGCCCATTCGATGGACAAACGTCCGCCGGGCAGGTCGATCAACAGTGGCGAATCCATCCACCCCTGGCTGATCGCGGCCACGGCAGCGGCGCAAGCACCGGTGCCGCAAGCCTGGGTTTCGCCGGCGCCGCGTTCCCATACGCGCAATTGCGCACGGTTACGGTCGATCACCTGCAGGAAGCCCACATTGACCCGTGCCGGAAAGCGCGGGTGATGTTCGATCTTCGGCCCCAGTTCATGCACAGGGGCGTTATTGATGTCGGTGACCCGCAGCACCGCATGGGGGTTGCCCATGGACACGGCGGCGACCTCCACGGTTTTGCCATCCACATCCAGCGGGTAACTGAGGGCCTGCTCGGTGGCCTGGAACGGAATATCCGCCGGCACCAGGCGTGGGGCGCCCATGTTGACGCTGATCTGGCCATCGTTGCGGATGTCCAGTTCGATCACGCCGCCTTTGGTTTCGACGCGAATCTGGCGTTTGGCAGTCAGGCGTTTGTCGAGCACAAAGCGCGCAAAGCAGCGCGCGCCGTTGCCGCACTGTTCCACTTCGGAACCGTCGGAGTTGAAGATCCGGTAGCGGAAATCCACCTCCGGGTTGCTCGGCGCCTCGACCAGCAGCAACTGGTCGAAACCGATCCCGGTGTGGCGATCACCCCACTGTTTGGCGTGCTTGGGCAGGATGTGCGCGTGCTGGCTGACCAGGTCGAGGACCATGAAATCATTACCCAGCCCGTGCATCTTGGTAAAACGCAGCAGCATGGCTTACTCCGGCAGCAGGCTTTCGCCAGCATACAACTCGGCTACCGTCTCGCGGCGACGCACTTCAAATGCTTGATCACCGTCCACCAGCACCTCGGCGGTACGCCCGCGGGTGTTGTAGTTGGAACTCATGACAAACCCGTAGGCACCGGCCGAATGCACGGCCAGCAGATCACCTTCCTCAAGCGCCAACTCACGATCCTTGGCGAGGAAGTCGCCGGTCTCGCAGATGGGCCCGACGATGTCATAGGCGCGGGCTTCGCTTGTGCGCGGCGTCACGGCGGTGACATCCATCCAGGCCTGGTACAGCGCCGGGCGGATCAGGTCGTTCATCGCCGCATCGACGATGGCGAAATCCTTGTGTTCGGTATGCTTGAGGTACTCGACCTGGGTCAGCAACACGCCAGCGTTGGCGACGATGTAGCGGCCCGGCTCGAACATCAGCGTCAGGTCGCGGCCTTCGATGCGTTCGCGCACGGCCTGGATATAGTCGGCAATCAGTGGCGGCTCTTCATCGCGATAACGCACGCCCACGCCACCACCGAGGTCGATGTGGTGCAGGTAGATGCCGCACTCGCCGAGGCGGTCGATCAAGGCCAGCAGGCGGTCGAGGGCATCCAGGAACGGTGGCAGGGTGGTCAGTTGCGAGCCGATATGGCAGTCGACGCCCAGCACTTCCAGGTTCGGCAGTTGGGCTGCGCGGATGTACACGTCCTCGGCGTCGGCGATGGCAATGCCGAACTTGTTCTCTTTGAGACCGGTGGAGATGTACGGGTGGGTGCCGGCGTCGACATCCGGGTTGACGCGCAGGGAGATCGGCGCGCGAACGCCCATTTCGGCGGCAACGACTTGCAGGCGCTCCAGTTCGTCGGTGGATTCGACGTTGAAGCAATGCACGCCGACTTCCAGGGCGCGGCGCATGTCTTCGCGGCTCTTGCCGACGCCGGAGAAGACGATTTTGTCCGCCTGGCCACCGGCGGCCAGTACGCGTTCCAGCTCGCCACGGGACACGATGTCAAAACCAGCGCCAAGACGCGCCAGGACATTGAGTACACCCAGGTTGGAGTTGGCCTTGACTGCGTAGCACACCAGGTGCGGCACGCCGTCGAGGGCGTCGGTGAACGAGCGGTATTGGGCTTCGATATGCGCACGCGAGTACACATAGGTCGGGGTGCCGAAGCGCTGGGCAATCGCGGACAAGGCCACGCCTTCCGCGAACAGCTCGCCGTCCCGGTAGTTAAAAGCGTCCATAAGTTTCCCTTAACTTAGTAGGTGTCGTGCTTATGGGCTTTTGACGGCTTTTGCGACGATTGCGCCTGTTCGTTTGGATCTTTGCTGTCATCCGGCAGGTACAACGGGCCTTTCTGGCCACAGGCACTAACGAGGCAAGCGACCGCGACGAGCGCAGCAAGGGAAGAGATCAGGCGCTTCATGGCGAAATCCTTGAATATGCATTAATTGCGCCCGAGTATACCGACCACCCGCCAGCTTGCCTATGCGCCGCAACACCCGTCCGGCGGGGGTTTGCCGAGACAGTAGGGAAGCAGGCTACGATGCCTGGGGATATTTCGTACCGTCATCCGTGATGAAATCAGTATCCTTTGCAATCGGCGAGGCTCGCCCGTATCGTGCGGCGCTTGAGCAAAACCAGACACTTTTGAGGTTGCCACAATGAGTTTGACCGAAGCCCGTTTTCACGACCTGGTGGATGCCACCCAGGAGAAGCTGGAAGATATTTTCGACGACAGCGACCTGGATGTGGATCTGGAAAACTCGGCCGGTGTGCTGACCGTCAAGTTCGAGACTGGCCCGCAATTGATCTTCAGTCGCCAGGAGCCTCTGCGTCAGCTGTGGCTGGCGGCGCGCTCCGGTGGCGTTCACTTCGACTACGATGAAGAAAGCGGCAAATGGCAGTGCGACAAGAGTGAAGAGTTGCTGGGTGAGATGCTCACCCGACTGGTCCAGGAATACACCGGCGTCGAGCTGGATTTCGACGAGGTCTGATGGTGAGTGAGCCTGCAACCGTACGCCCGCCCAAGCCGCTGTTCAGCAATGTCAGCCCGGCAGTGCCGTCACCTTGTATCAGTTTGTGTCGCCTGGACGAGCAGAAAGTCTGCCTGGGCTGCTTCCGCCACGTGGAAGACATCCGGGAATGGCGCTCTGCCGACGATGCGCGGCGCCGGGTGATCTGCGCCGAGGCTGAACAGCGCAAGGCGAGCGCCTGACGGCGTCTTGTTTATTTGTGTCGCTGTGGTAGTGTCCGGATACACCTCCATTCGTCGAGGTCCGTGAGAACCCCGCCTTTTCCTGGCGGGGTTTTGCTTTTTTGTGCAGAAAAAAGGAGTCTGCCTGAATCATGACCACCGCACCGTCCATCATTCTTACCCGTCTTGACGTGCAGCGTCTGGAGCAACTGATCGACCGCTTGGGCGACGAGTTTCCCGGCGCCCGAGCGTTGCAAGCCGAACTCGACCGCGCCGAAGACGTGGTTGGTCACGATGAAGTGCCTGCGGGTGTCGTGACCATGAACTCCAGCGTGCATTGCCGTGAGCAAAGCAGCGGCAAGGACTATCACCTGACGCTGGTCTACCCCAAGCACGCGAACGCCGACGAAGGCAAGATTTCGATCATGGCACCCGTGGGCAGCGCATTGCTCGGCCTGCAAGTGGGCCAGCACATCGACTGGCCGGCGCCAGGCGGCAAGACCTTGAAGCTGGAATTGCTCAGCGTCGAAGGCCAGCCCAAAGATGGCGGCGCCTTCCCGCTCTAAACCTGATTCAAGGCCGCATTGAGTGACTGTTCCAGTTCGGCTTTATAGCGCAGGTACAGATTGCTTGGGCTTTGCACATCACCGAGCAGTCCCGACAGATCCAGATCAGTGATATAGCAGCGGTAACGCTCGGTTTCCCGACGTTGCCCGACGATCTCCCGGGCGACCACCGTAAACAGCTGGTCGCCAAATTCCAGTTCGGAAAACTCCCGCTGATTGCAGTACAGGGTGATCCCTACGTGGCCTGGCGTGCCTTTGCCGATAATGGCCTGCACGTCATAAAACGCCTTGTTGGCCGGGTCTTGCGGGGCCAGCCTTGGCTCAACGCCCCGCGCACGGCCGCTGCCCGATGGCAACAGTTGGTAATACAGGATCTGTATCTCGCCCGCGGGTTGCTGGGTGTCCAGGGACGATAGTGCTTCGCGGCGATACAGGATCGATTGCAAAAAGCGCTGCAACGGCACCAACAGGCTTTGCTCATCATGAAATGGCAAGCGCTGTTGCCAGAGCGCGTTGAATTCGTCGAGCACGTAGACGTCGGCGAAGCCTTCATTGACGCGGTAGAACACCTGCACACACTCGGCTTGGCCCATGGGCAGCAGCAGCGCCAGGTCGTGGTCTTCCAAGGCCATGGCGTCCAGGTGCCACGGGCTATAGCTGACCAGCTCCTCGCTGAGGTAGGCGATCAGCGCGTCCTGGGTCGGCAGTGACACATGGGTGGCCTGGCCCGGTACCAGTTCCATGACGTGATAATGCTGCTGCACCTGGAGCAGGTAGCGATGATTGCCCTGGCCGAGCAGCAGATGCTGCGCGGTGTCGAATACCTCTTCCACCCGCTGGGCAATGAACTGTGCCCGGTTGTGGCAAAAACAACGCACTCGCAGGCGTGGCAGATGGTTCGAGGGCAGTTGGTTGAGGTAGTCGCGCAGGCAGTCGAGCAGGGCGTGGGGGCCGTCATAGCGGCTGACCATCACTTCGTTCCAGCTGTTGAGCGTGACCTGGTCCAGGGTCAGCACCAGATTGTCGCGCACGCCGGCATAGCTCAGGGAGTCGGTGCGCTCTGTGGTCATCAGGATATTCAGGTCGCGATGATGTTTGAGCGGGTCAACCCCAACGTTGATCAACAGCAGCACCTCTTCCGGCACTGCCGGGCGCAGCAAGCGGCTCTCATCGACACTGGACAGGGGCAGGGCGATGGTCTGTTGCAGGCTGCCCAATAGGTTGAACAGCTCGAACTCGGTCATGTCGCTGGTGCCGGGGTGCAGCGCCAGGCGGGTGCTGCTGTCGATCACGCCGTTGCGATGGCACCAGGTGAGCATTTCCAGCAGGTCGCGGCTGCGTTTGATCGGGGCGAAGTGTTCCCACTCCAGAGCGGTAAGGTTGCCGTTATACAGGCCCCAATGGTGCTGGCCCGGCTCCTTGCGGTTGGGCGACTGCACCAGGGTCAAAGTGTCTTCGGCCAGGTCCGGGGCGATGCCGGGGTTGATGAACTCGACCTTGCCGGCCTTGCGCTCGAACGCCGCATACAAGCGGCGGCCCAGTACATTGAGTTCGCGTTTATTGACCGCGCTGGCGGTGTGTTCGCTGCGGGTGAACTGGGTGAGGAAGCGGTAGCTGTAGTTCAACTCATTGACCAGAGCACGGCGCTCGGAGGCGACCTGGCGCACTTTCCATTGGCTGCGGCTGTCCAGCAGGGCCAGTTGGCGCGTGTCCCAGCCCCACTCATGCGCCAGGCGTTCCAGCAGCTGCCGTTGCCAACCGGCGGTGCGCTGGCCGGCGCTGAGCTTGCGGTTGACCTTCAGGTACAGGCTGCGGCGCACCAGTTCCAGGCGCTCCAGCTCGTTGCGGGCCTTGAGGTATTCCTCGATGCGGCGGTAGACCATGATGTACGGGTCCAGCTCATCCAGGTCTACCTGATGGCTGAACACCGCCTGTTTGAAGCGCAGGCTCAGGCATTGCACCTTCGGGTGTTCGCTGGCGTAGACCTCGGTCAGCAGCAGCTTGAGCACCGATTTATAGGGCGACTCGATGCCCTTGAACAGTTGCCACAGCCCGGCGCCAATAAACTCCCCCGGAGGAATATGAGCCAGATGGCCGAGGTCGAGGGTTTCATCGGCGCGGATAAAACGCTTGGACACCAGGGCGTGAGTAAATTCGGCGTAGCGGTTTTCTTCGTAGACCGGCACCAGCCACCAGATGGGCGTGCGCCCGGCCAGCCAGATCGCGGTGCGATAGAACTCATCCAGCAGCAGGTAGTGCTGGGTGGTGCCGCAGTCGTCGGAACTCAGTGGCGTATCGCGATCACCCAACACAAAGCGCGTCGGGTCGATCAGGAAGAAATGCGCCTCGGCGCCCATGCTCAAGGCCCAGGTTTCCAGCAGTTGGCACTTTTTGCGCAGCTCGGCCAGCTCGGTCTCGCTCAGGTCGGGAGCGTGGCATACCCACACGTCCATATCGCTTTGATCGGCCTGCGCCAGCGTGCCAAGGCTGCCCATCAGGAACAAACCGTGGATCGGCGTAGGCGGGTTGCCATGGCGCGGTTTATAGGAGAACGAGCGTGTCAGGCGTTGGGCATCGGCCAAGGCCTGGGCGTCCGGTTCGAAATTCGACAGGCCAGCCGGTGTGTTACTGGAGACATAGCCCGGCAACAGCGGATGATTGACGTGGAAAAACAGCGGCAACAAAGCCAGCACGCTTTGCTGGCGTGGCGTCAGCCCCTCGACGGCCCGGGCCATGCGGCCTTGATTGAGGGTCATGAAACGCGCGCGCAGTTGGGTCAGCACCTTACGGTCGATGCCTTCGTCCAGATCGGGGCGGATTTCATGGGTGCGGGTCATGTCGAACTCGGTGGCTCGCAGCCCGACGCGGGCGGCCATGCAGGAGTTTACAGACAGTAGCGTAGGAGTTTTAGAGGGAAGTGGCTTTTTGGCGTCAGAATTTCGTATGCCGCGCAGCACCACCCGCGGAATCCGCAGGCGGCGGACTCCATGGGCGGTATCAAGTATCAGGCGGCTTCTTTGGTGTTGGCAGTGGTCAGGATGGTCAGCAGGGTTTGGGCTTGCTCGGCAGCGTCCCGGCCAAGGCTCGTCAGGTAGCCCCCGTCCGGTTGGTCAATCAGCCCTTTGGCATGGAGGCGCTTGGCAGCGGCGATGGCAGTAGGGGCGGCAGTCTGATGGACTTTCAAGCCTTCCTTGGTGCTGTCCAAGGGGAAGAGTACAAGGATTTCCAGTTCGGCAACCAACTCAGGGGTATACGACATAAGGACTCCAGACTTTCTAAAATTTATTAGAGGCTAGCAGGCCATAAGGTGAACGCACTTTGCCGAACTGTCCAGCGTGTTGCTGCGTGCCGGGGTTATTCCTTTTCCGGCGGCAGCTCGGGCAGTGCCCGCAGTGCCGTTTCATACCACTCGGTATTGAAGGCGCGGTCATCTTCGAGCATGGCGTCGATCTCGAACGCCAGCACGTGAGCCATCAGATTCAGGATATCTTCGCGCTCGTAACCCACCAGGGTCAGTTTGTTGAACGTAGCCTTGGCCGCTGGCGGGTTATCGCTCTCGATCTGGTTCTCGATGGCTTCGATCAGCGTGGTCTCGGTGAATTCTTCTTCGTCGTTGTCGATATCGGTCGGCTCGCTCATGGCAGGCTCCTCAAGGAAAGGGCGTCAGTCTACCCCCATTCAGGTGGGTGATGCTGCTGGTCAGGGTGCCCTCGAGGATCTATAACTCTTGCAGCCAACCCCACACCCGGCCTGGAGGCTTTGCGATGCTCAAGCTTTACGGATTTTCGGTCAGCAACTACTACAACATGGTCAAGCTGGCGCTATTGGAGAAAGGACTGCCCTTCGAAGAGGTGCCTTTTTATGCTGGGCAAACTCCCGAAGCCTTGGCGGTAAGCCCCCGCGGCAAAGTGCCGGTGCTGGGTGTGAAGCAGGGGTTCATCAACGAAACCAGCGTCATTCTCGAATACCTCGAACAGACCCAGGAAGGTCCGGCGCTGTTGCCCGCCGACCCGTTTGCGCGGGCTCAGGTGCTGGCGCTGTGCCGTGAGATCGAGCTGTACATCGAACTGCCTGCGCGGGCGTGTTTCGCCGAGGCTTTTTTCGGCATGGCGGTGCCGGAGGCGATCAAGGAGAAGTCCAGGGCCGAGCTGCTGCTTGGAGTAGGTACCTTAGGCCGGCACGGGAAGTTCGCGCCTTATGTGGCGGGGGAGAGCTTCACCCTTGCGGACCTGTATTTCATGTACAGCCTGAACCTGGCCTGCGGTGTGGGCGAGAAGCTGTTTGGGCTGGATCTGCTGGAGCCGTTGCCGAAGGCGAAAGCCTTGTTGGCGCGCCTGAATGGGATGCCCAATGCGCAGAAGGTAGAGGCGGACAGGCAGGCGGCGATGCCGGCATTCATGGCGATGATTGCGGCCAAGAAATAACCAATGTGGGAGGGGGCTTGCTCCCGAAGGCGGTGGGTCAGCTAAGATTTTCTTGTCTGATACACCGTCTTCGGGAGCAAGCCCCCTCCCACAATTTTAGCGGCTGGCGAGCAATTGCTGGCCGCGCACGACCGCCGCCTTGACCTGTGCCGGCGCAGTGCCGCCCACATGATTACGGGCATTCACCGAGCCTTCCAGGGTCAGCACGGCAAACACATCCTGCTCGATCTGGTCGCTGAACTGGCGCAGTTCTTCCAGGCTCATTTCCGCCAAGTCCTTGCCGGTGTCCACACCGTACTTCACGGCGTGGCCGACAATTTCGTGGCAGTCACGGAACGGCAGGCCACGGCGCACCAGGTAGTCCGCCAGGTCGGTCGCGGTAGAGAACCCGCGCAGGGCCGCTTCACGCATGATCGCGTGCTTGGGCTTGATCGCCGGAATCATGTCGGCAAAGGCGCGCAACGAGTCGCGCAGGGTGTCGGCGGCGTCGAAGAGCGGTTCCTTGTCTTCCTGGTTGTCCTTGTTGTAGGCCAATGGTTGGCCTTTCATCAGGGTCAGCAGGCCCATCAGTGCACCAAATACACGGCCGCTCTTGCCACGCACCAACTCTGGCACGTCGGGGTTTTTCTTTTGCGGCATGATCGAGCTGCCGGTGCAGAAGCGGTCCGGCAGGTCTATGAACTGGAATTGCGCGCTGGTCCATAGCACCAGCTCTTCGGAGAAGCGCGACAGATGCATCATCGCGATGCTGGCGGCGGCGCAGAATTCGATGGCGAAGTCCCGGTCCGACACGCCGTCCAGGGAGTTGCCGCCCACGGCGTCAAAGCCCAGCAACTGTGCGGTGTACTCACGGTCAATCGGGTAAGTGGTGCCGGCCAGTGCAGCGCTGCCCAGCGGCATGCGGTTGGCACGCTTGCGGCAATCGACCAGGCGCTCGTAGTCGCGGCTGAGCATTTCGAACCAGGCCAGCAGGTGGTGGCCGAAGGTCACAGGCTGTGCGGTCTGCAGGTGAGTGAAGCCGGGCATGATGGTGTCCGATTCACGCTCGGCCTGCTCCAGCAAACCTTTTTGCAGGCGGGTGATTTCGCCCAGGATCAGGTCGATCTCATCGCGCAGCCACAGGCGGATATCGGTGGCGACCTGATCGTTACGGCTGCGACCGGTGTGCAATTTTTTGCCGGTCACGCCGATGCGATCGGTCAGGCGTGCCTCGATGTTCATGTGCACGTCTTCCAGGTCGACGCGCCAGTCGAACGTCCCTGCCTCGATCTCACCGCGGATGGTGGTCAGGCCGTCGATGATGCTGTCACGCTCGGCGTCGGTCAGCACGCCGACCTTGGCCAGCATCGTGGCGTGGGCGATGGAGCCCATGATGTCGTGGCGGTACAGGCGTTGATCGAAGGTGACGGAGGCGGTGAAGCGCGCGACGAAGGCGTCGACGGGTTCACTGAAGCGGCCGCCCCAGGACTGGTTGGTCTTGTCGGTGCTCATGGATTCGCTCGTGATCTGCTTAAAAGAGGCATGAAGGTGTGCCGGCGATCATAACAGGGTTGCCCGTGGAGGCGGTGCTGCGGGTGATCGGCAATTTTATTTGTGTAAGAGATGGCTAAGTGCCTTGCCGCCGACCGCATCCGGGACGAGACTGGGGGCAGGTACTTATTGAAACGATATTTGACGATTGAGCAATGTCGCCTCAGTGAGCGTCTACAGTTGGACTGATAGTGTGTGAATGCACCAAAGTCGGGTGATGCGGTCATAACCAGACTATCCATTAAACAGGGGGGTATTCGGATTGTTTATCAGTGAACCCTACGACGATGCCCGAAGGCAGCGGGTCTTGGGCGCTATTGAACAGGTCCGGGTAAATTTGGGTGCCATTCTCAGGGCACTTTTTGCCGCTCGCGCTAGTCTTAGCGTGGATCGCTGTGACGTCAGTCACCGCACCTGTCTACGCTATCCTTGTGCGAGACTCACGCAGGAATCCAGCGCAATATGAATGTCCTGATCGTTGATGACGAACCCCAAGCCCGCGAGCGACTGAGCCGTCTGGTCAGTGAACTCGAGGGTTATACAGTCCTTGAACCGAGCGCCACCAGCGGCGAAGAGGCGTTGACGCTGATCGACAGCCACAAGCCGGATGTAGTGCTGCTCGATATCCGCATGCCGGGCTTTGATGGCCTGCAGGTCGCCGCCCGCTTGAGCGAACGCGAATCGCCGCCCGCCGTGGTGTTGTGTGCGGCGCAGGATGAGTTTTCTGCACAAGCGCTGGAAGACAGCGGTGTCAGTTTTCTCGTCAAGCCGGCCACTGCCGAAGCCTTGCTCAAAGCCTTGAAAAAAGCCGAGCGTCCCAGCCGCGCCCAACTGGCTGCCTTGACGCAACCGGCTGCGCAAAGTGGTAACGGGCCACGCAGCCATATCAGCGCACGTACCCGCAAGGGCATCGAGCTGATCCCACTCGGCCAGGTGGTTTACTTTATTGCCGATCACAAATACGTGACCTTGCGCCACGAGACCGGTGAAGTGTTGCTTGATGAACCGCTCAAGGCGCTTGAAGACGAGTTTGGCGAGCGTTTCGTGCGCATTCATCGCAACGCGCTGGTCGCCCGTGAACGCATCGAGCGCCTGCAGCGCACGCCCCTGGGGCACTTTCAGCTATTCCTGAAGGGGCTCAATGGCGATGCGTTGATCGTCAGCCGACGCCATGTCGCTGGCGTGCGCAAGATGATGCAGCAGCTTTAGCCCAAGGGTTGCGGCGCGGTCTGCATTCCTTATCCCGGTGCGACGTGGCCAGGGAGGCCCCGCACTTGCTGATTCAAATCAAAGCGTATTTGCCTGAGCTGTTATTATCCGCCGTATCTATTCAGTACGGATTGATCCATGTCCTCTCGCGAAATCCGCATCGCCACCCGTAAAAGCGCCTTGGCCTTGTGGCAGGCCGAATACGTCAAAGCACGCCTTGAACAGGCCCATCCCGGCCTCAAGGTCTCCCTGGTGCCCATGGTCAGTCGCGGCGACAAGCTGCTGGACTCGCCATTGTCGAAAATCGGCGGCAAGGGCCTGTTCGTCAAGGAGTTGGAAACTGCGCTGCTGGACAACGAAGCCGACATCGCCGTGCATTCGATGAAAGACGTGCCCATGGACTTCCCTGAAGGCCTGGGCCTTTTTTGTATCTGCGAGCGCGAAGACCCGCGCGACGCCTTCGTTTCCAACACCTTCGCGTCCCTGGACGAATTGCCGCTGGGCAGTATCGTTGGCACCTCCAGCCTGCGTCGCCAGGCCCAGTTGCTGACGCGGCGTCCCGACCTGCAGATCCGCTTTTTGCGTGGAAACGTCAACACGCGCCTGGCCAAGCTCGACGCCGGCGAATACGACGCGATCATCCTCGCCGCTGCCGGCCTGATCCGCCTGGGCTTTGAAGACCGCATCACCTCGGCCATCAGCGTCGAAGACAGCCTGCCCGCTGGCGGGCAGGGTGCAGTCGGAATCGAATGCCGCACCGCCGACAGCGAAATTCATGCGCTGCTAAAACCTCTCGATCACGCAGACACCGAAGTGCGCGTCACCGCCGAGCGTGCCTTGAACAAACACCTCAACGGTGGCTGCCAGGTGCCCATCGCCTGCTATGCCGTACTCGAGGGTGAGAACCTGTGGCTGCGTGGCCTGGTTGGTGATCCGGACGGCGGTAACCTGCTGACCGCCGAGGTACGTGGGCCGCAACGTGATGCCACGGCCTTGGGGATTCAGGTCGCCGAAGCGTTGCTGGAAAAAGGCGCGGGTACCATTTTGCAAAAAGTCTATGGCGAGGCCGGCCCGCAGTGACCGACTGGCGAGTGCTGCTGACGCGGCCTGCCGAGGAGTCGACGGCCCTGGCGGCGTTATTAGCCCAGAGCGGTATTCACAGCAACTGCCTGCCTTTGCTGGAGACTGAAGCCTTGCCGGTGACCGCAGAGCAACACGCGGTGTTCGGCGCGCTGCCGCGCTATCGCGCCGTCATCGTGGTGAGCAAGCCGGCTGCGCGCCTGGCGTTGCTGCGGTTGGGGGGCAGTGTGCCGCCAATGCCCTGGTTCAGTGTCGGCGCGGCCACGGCCCAGATATTGGCCGATCATGGCCTCAACGTTCACTTTCCCGCCACGGGCGATGACAGCGAGGCCTTGCTTGAACTGCCCGCCTTGCGCGAGGCTATTGCAGCGCCGGGTGCCCGGGTGTTGATCCTGCGCGGCGAGGGCGGGCGTGAGTTGCTGGCAGAGCGTTTACGCGAGCAAGGTGCTAGTGTCGATTACCTGGAATTGTATCGGCGTTTTCTTCCGGTGTATGAGAAGGGCGCGTTGATGCAACGCATCCAGTTGGAACGCTTGAACGGCCTGGTGGTCAGCAGTGGGCAGGGTTTTTTACACCTGCACGCGTTAGCCGGCCCCGATTGGCCAGAGGTGGCACAGCTGCCGTTGTTCGTGCCCAGCCCGCGTGTATATGAAATGGCGCGGGCCGCGGGTGCAGAAAAAGTTGTGGATTGTCGCGGCGCGAGTGCCGCGGCTTTGTTAGTGGCGTTAGGGAGCTATCCCGTTCCCACTCTCTGATACGCAAAGGACGGATACGTGAGCGAAACAGCCTTGCCTAAAGATGAAGCTCAGCCCGCGCTTGATGCGCCGGTCGAGACACCGGTCAGCGCGCCACGCCGTGGCAATGGCCTGGCAGTCGTCGCCTTGCTGTTGGGCGCTGCGGGCGTAGCCGCCGGCGGCTGGGGGATCTGGCAGGTCCGTGCCCTGCAAGCCAGCAGCCAGCACCAACTGGGCCAGGTGCAGACCCTGGATGACCAGTCCCAGAGCCTCAAGCAAGGCCAGCAACAGCTGGCCGCCCGCCTGGCGCAGTTGCCGGGTGCGGATGAGCTGGAAGAGCGTCGCCGCCTGGTCACTCAGTTGCAGGGTGATCAGCAGCGTCTCAACCAGCGTCTGGAAACCGTGTTGGGTGCCAGCCGTAAGGACTGGCGCCTGGCCGAGGCCGAGCATCTGATCCGTCTGGCCAGCTTGCGTTTGTCCGCCTTGCAAGACATCAACAGCGCCCAGTCGCTGGTGCAGGGGGCCGACGAAATTCTTCGCGAGCAAAGCGACCCAGGGGCTTTCGCTGCACGGGAGCAATTGGCCAAGAGCCTGGCCGCGCTGCGCAGCACCGAGCAACCGGACCGTACCGGCCTGTACCTGCAATTGGCTGCCTTGCGTGACCAGGTGGTGCAACTGGCGGCGATTGCCCCGGAGTATCAGCTCACGGAGCCTGCTTCCCAGGGGCGTCCCACCAGCGATACGCAGAACCAGTTGAGCCAGTGGTGGGAGCAGATCTCCCGTTATTTCCGCATCGACTTCAACCCGGATGACAACATCCGTCCCTTGTTGGCAGGCCAAGGCCTGAACCAAGTGCGGCTGGCCTTGAGCCTGGCGCTGGAGCAAGCCCAATGGGCTGCGCTTAACGGCGAGGCGGCGGTGTACAGCCGCTCGTTGGGAGAAGCGCGCAGCGTATTGCAGGACAACTTCAACCAGGACAACCCGCAGAGCAAGGCGATGCTGGCGCGTATTGCCGAGCTTGAGCCCAAGGCGGTGTCGGTGGTCACGCCTGACTTGGCTGCGAGCCTGGCTGCTGTGCAGGCGTACCTTGAACGCCGTCATCAGTCTGCCGACGAAGCCAAGGCTTCGGCTGGCAAACCGGCGACCCAGGAGTAGAGCTGATGAAGCGTTTCTATGTGATCCTGGTGCTCGCGATTGCGCTCGCGCTGGCCCTGGGTGTGGGCATTTCGAAACACACCGGCTACGTGTTGATTACTTATCCTCACCTGCTGCATTACGAATCAAGCCTGTGGGCGACATTGGTGGCGGTGTTCGCCATTGGCCTGGCGATTTACCTGATCCGCGTGTTATGGAGCCTGGTCACCACATCCGGTGGCGTGGTCAACCCCTGGTCACGACGCAACCGCAGCCGTCGTGTGCAGATCGCTATCGAGCAAGGCCAGATGGACCTCGCCGAGGGCCGCTGGGCCAGCGCCGAACGCCACCTGCACCGCGCCGCCGAAGCAGAGCGCCAACCCCTGCTGTATTACATCGGTGCCGCCCGTGCGGCCAATGAACAGGGCCGTTATGAGGAATCCGACGGCTTGCTGGAGCGTGCGTTGGAACGCCAGCCCCAGGCCGAACTGGCCATTGCACTGAGTCATGCGCAGTTGCAGATGGACCGTGGCGATACGGAAGGCGCACTGGTCACCCTTCAGGCGATGCATGAGCGTCACCCGCACAACGCGCAAGTACTGCGACAGTTGCAACGTCTGCATCAGCAGCGTGGCGATTGGTCGTCTGTGATTCGCCTGCTGCCTGAGCTGCGCAAGGACAAAGTCTTGCCCGCCAATGAGCTGGCCGAGCTGGAGCGTCGCGCCTGGGGTGAGAATCTGAGCCTGGCGGCCCAGCGTGAAGAGCAAGGCGAAGCAGGGTTGCAGTCTCTGGAGCGCGCATGGGAGCAACTGACCGCAGCCCAGCGCCAACAGCCACAACTGGTATTGGCGTATGCCGACCAACTGCGTCGATTGGGCGCAGATGCCAAGGCCGAAGAAGTGCTGCGTGGCGCCCTTAAACGCGGTTATGACAGTCACCTGATCCGGTTGTATGGCCTGCTGCGCGGCAGTGATCCTGCGCGGCAACTGAAGTTTGCCGAAGGCTGGCTCAAGGACCATCCAGGCGATGCCAGCCTGCTGCTGACGCTGGGTCGTCTGTGCCTGCAAAACAGTCTGTGGGGCAAGGCGCGGGATTATCTGGAAAGCAGCCTGCAAGTACAGCGCAATCCCGAAGCCTGCGCCGAATTGGCTCGCCTGCTGGCCCAATTGGGCGATACCGAGCGCAGCAACCAGCTGTTTCAGGAGGGCTTGGGGTTGCTCGACAATCGTCTGCTGTCCTCGCCGCTGCCAGTGCCTGCGCGAGTTTGAAGTAGGAAAGGGTGGATGGGTTGGCTAGGACCGATCTGACACCCAACCCTTCAAACCCTGCAACCCCTCGGCTTAACTGGCTTTGTTACTAATTCCTACTTGTCTTGGCTGATTTTCCTCGGGCCCGTGGCGGGATGTCCTTATGTTTTCGAGGAAAAGTCCGCTCTAGGGCGTATTGAAAGGGGTCGGGCCTTTCCTCTACCGTAGCGACCTATCTCTTGCAGTGCGGATAAACAATGTCTCTGGCCCCTTTACGCTCTTTGTTTTTCCTGGCGTTCATGGCGGGTGCGCTGACGTTGGGCGCGTCTTACTACCTTCAATACGGTGCGCTGCTACGACCTTGTTTTCTATGCCAGGTACAACGCCTGTTCCTCGCCTCTTTTGCCTTGATCAACCTGATTGCCGCGCTTCACAAACCTGGGCGTTCCGGCCTTTGTCTTTATGGGTTGGCGAGCATGGGCTGTGCGTTGCTGGGCGCCATCACCGCAGGCCGGCAAGTCCTGTTGCAGAACAGGCCGGCAAGCCAGGTGGGGGATTGCTGGCCCAGCCTGCAGGACATGCTTGAAAACCTGTCTGTCTGGCAGGCAATGCGCTCGGTGTTCAATGGCACGGTCGATTGCGTTGAAATCAACTGGACGCTGTTTGACTTGAGCCTGCCTGAGTGGAGCCTGCTGTTTTTTGTGGCGATGCTGATCCTGGGGTTCATGCAGGTGTCACGGCTGTTGTTCGGCAGGCATTTGCGCCTCGCAACACATTGAAAACGAGACTCAGGTTGTAGGAGCGGATTAAACACTTGTATGAACATTCTCTCCTGCGTACCTTGAAGCCATAGTCATGCGGGCATAATCTGGCCCGCACGCGTTATCCAAACCGCTTGTCAGACGCGGCCTTGTCCGTCTGCTGCTTCATCCTTGAAGTGTTGCGCAGGTACAGAGCTGCGGCGCCCCAATAGGGAAGAGAGATCATCATGTTGGAAAGTTGTCAGAATGCTCAGGAACGCTGGGGTGGGGTGCACAAGCTGATCGACAGCTGGTTGAAGGCACGTCACGAACTGGTTCGGGCCTTTGATGCTCTCGGCGCCAAGCCCGAAGCGTTGGGCGAGAATCGCAAGCCGTTGCAGGAGTTCTGTGAGGTGTTGGTGGACTACGTGTCTGCCGGCCATTTCGGCGTCTACGAGCAACTGACCAAGGAGGCCGAAGCCTTCGATGATCAGCGTGGCCTGGAGTTGGCTGAGACGCTTTATCCGCGCATTGATGTGATCACTGAAAAGCTGCTGGCGTTCACCGACCTGTGTGATGCCGGGAAATGTGTCGCGGAAAAATTCAAAGAGTTGGGGGCGCTGTTGCATGAGCGTTTCGAGCTGGAAGATTGCTTGATCGAAGTGCTGCACAACGCTCATAAGGAAGAACCCGCCACCCAGGCTTGAAGCTGGTGGCGAGGTAAGAAAAACGGTGCGCATGTCGCACCGTTTTTTTTTATGGGTCAGTGGCGAGTGCCGAGTAGTTCGATCTCGAACACCAGCGGCGTATAGGGGGGGATCAACTCACCTGCGCCGTCTGCGCCATAGGCCTGGGCTGAAGGAATCACCAGACGCCATTTCGCACCCACCGGCATCTGCTGTAATGCACTGCTCCAACCGCTGATCACGCTGTTGAGGCGAAACCATTGCGGTTGCGTACTTTTGTCGAAGACAGTTCCATCAGGCAGTCGGCCCACGTATTTAACCTGCACTTCATCGCTGGCCAACGGCTTGTTGCCAGTGCCGGGTGTCAGCTCGGTGAGCAGGATCCCATCGGCCAACTGACGAACGCCGGCTGCGGCTTTTTCCCTTGAGAGAAATTGCTGCTCGGCAGCGAGTGCTTTTTCGCTTTGAGGTCGTTGGGCGTCGGCGGCGTTCTGCGTTTCGTGCTGCGCGAGGATCTGTTCGATGCGCGCGTTATCCAGCGCCAGTGGCTTGCCTTGGTAGGCTTGCTTGAGTCCGTCGAGCAGGGCCTGTATCTGCAGGTCGGGGACTTCCTGGCGCAACCGTTCGCCAAGGCTTGCGCCCAGGCTATAGGCAAGATCGTGCGGGGTTGCGGCGGTGGTGTATGACGAGGGTTGCTCGCTTGCATCGGCCACGCAGATCGCCAAGCCGAACACTAGAAAAAGGTAACGCGACATGGGCATTCTCCCGGCGAAAGTGCGACGGATTATGCCAGTGCGAGTGCGTAAAAAGTGGCGCGGTTTTCCGTTATATCGATAAGAATTTTCGCACGCTGCAACGCAACGCAAAGGATACTGTCAACATGCCCTAGCGGCGGTAAGAGCAGAGGGCTAGTATGAGCCGCACCCACGTCAGCCAGGAGGTAAACCATGTCGGCCAAACAGAAGCCTGTAAATACCCCGTTGCACTTGCTCCAACAACTTTCGGGCAGCCTGCTCGAACATCTGGAAAGCGCGTGCTCCCAAGCCTTGGCTGATGCAGAAAAGCTGCTCGCCAAACTGGAAAAGCAACGCGGTAAAGCGCAAGAAAAGCTGCACAAATCCCGCACCAAACTGCAAGACGCCGCCACTGCCGGCAAGTCCAAGGCACAAGCCAAAGCCAAAGGCGCGGTCAAAGAACTTGAAGAGCTGCTGGATGCTCTCAAGGATCGCCAAGCCGAAACCCGCAGCTACATTTCCCAACTCAAAAAAGACGCTCAAGAAAGCCTGAAACTGGCCCAAGGTGTTGGCCGTGTGAAGGAAGCCGTAGCTAAAGCACTGGGTGCTCGTACGCCTGCAAAAGTAGCCGCCAAGCCAACTGCTAAAACTGCTGCTGCCAAACCAGCTGCCAAGCCAGCCGCTAAAACCGCTGCTG
>NZ_MPBM01000002.1:0-147421 GCF_001907715.1 Pseudomonas sp. BTN1
GTTTAAAAGAGACAGACCCAAACCCCTGGAGAAGAAAGCCCGCTGACGGCGGGCTACGGCAGTACTCAAACGGCACAAAAAGGCAGCGACCTCATCGCCGGCTATGGCAGTACCGGCACGGCAGGTTCCGACAGCTCGTTGATCGCCGGTTACGGCAGCACCCAAACCGCCCAACAAGGCAGCACGCTTACGGCTGGCTACGGCAGTACGGGCACCGCGGGCGCAAAAAGCTCGCTGATCGCGGGCTACGGGAGTACCCAAACCGCAGGCTATAAAAGTGTCCTTACCGCAGGGTATGGCAGCACCCAGACAGCCCAGGAAAACAGCGACCTGATGGCCGGTTATGGCAGCACCGGCACGGCGGGGTATGCCAGCACCCTGATCGCCGGCTACGGCAGTACGCAGACCGCTGGGCATAGCAGCACCCTCACCGCAGGCTATGGAAGTACGCAAACCGCCCAGGAAGGCAGCTCGCTCACCGCCGGTTACGGCAGCACAGGAACCGCCGGCCCCGACAGTTCACTGATCGCCGGTTACGGCAGCACGCAGACAGCCGGGCATGAAAGTACCCTCACGGCAGGCTATGGCAGCACCCAGACTGCCCAGGAAAACAGCTCGCTCACGACCGGCTACGGCAGCACCTCTACGGCGGGCTTCCACAGCTCATTGATCGCGGGCTACGGCAGCACCCAGACCACCGGTTATGAAAGCACGCTGACCTCGGGTTACGGCAGTACCCAAACCGCGGAGTACAACAGTTCCCTTACAACCGGCTACGGCAGCACCCAAACCACAGGCTATAAAAGTACGCTGGTAGCGGGTTATGGCAGTACTCAGACGGCCGGTTATGAAAGCACACTGACGGCGGGTTATGGCAGCACACTCACCGCACTGGACAGCAGTTCGCTCACCGCCGGTTATGGCAGTACCCAGACCACCGGATTTTCCAGCTCGTTGATTGCCGGCTACGGCAGCACGCAGACCGCGGGCTACGAAAGCACGTTGACCGCCGGTTATGGCAGTACTCAAACCGCCGAGCGCGACAGTACCCTCACCGCCGGATACGGCAGCACCGGCACCGCAGGCCAAGACAGTTCGTT
Organism: Pseudomonas sp. BTN1; assembly: GCF_001907715.1. NCBI lineage: Bacteria > Pseudomonadati > Pseudomonadota > Gammaproteobacteria > Pseudomonadales > Pseudomonadaceae > Pseudomonas > Pseudomonas sp. BTN1. Next base: position 1,101 of record NZ_MPBM01000002.1, read on the forward strand.
GATCGCCGGCTACGGCAGCACGCTCACCAGCGGCATTCGCAGCTTCCTGACGGCCGGTTATGGCAGCACCTTGATCAGCGGGCTGCGCAGCGTGCTCACCGCCGGTTATGGCAGCAGCCTCACCTCCGGCATGCACAGCACCCTCACGGCTGGATACGGCAGCAACCAAGTGGCGAGCCACCGCAGCTCATTGATTGCGGGGCATGGCAGCACGCAAACTGCCGGGCATAAAAGCATGTTGATCGCCGGCAAAAGCAGTTCACAAACCGCCGGCTACCGCAGCACCCTTATTTGCGGTGCCGACAGTACCCAAATGGCCGGTGAACGCAGCAAGCTTATCGCTGGCGCCGACAGCATCCAGACCGCCGGCGATCGCAGCAAACTCCTGGCCGGCAGCAACAGCTACCTTACCGCCGGAGACCGCAGCAAACTCACCGCTGGCAATGACTGCGTGCTGATGGCGGGCGACCGCAGCCGGTTGACGGCCGGTAAAAACAGCATCTTGACTGCGGGGGCCCACAGCCGGCTCGTTGCCAGCCTCGGCTCGACCTTAACGGCGGGAGAGCATTCCACGCTGATATTTCGTTGCTGGGACGGCAAGCGCTACACCAACGTCGTAGCGACGACAGGAAAGGACGGGGTAGAGGCTGACACGCCGTACCAGGTGGATGAAGATCGCAACGTAGTGAACAAAGCCCAAGAGTGATTGGCAGATTGCAGGTGTGTGATAAGTAGTTTTTAACAAACGGCCAGCTCCTTCGCCTCGTGGAATAGATGCCGTGGGTCTGCGCAACGCAGTATCCAGGGTGAGGGAGCTTGCACCTTAGACGCTCCAGCCCGCTATTCCTGGCTGAGCATTCTAGGGGGAGCCAAGTCATGGGGAGGTCCCGGTGCGCATTCCCTATGGGAATGCAGCACATAAAATTAATGCATTTTTCTTACTGCCACGGTTAACGTAATTTGCGTCAAGGCCACGGAGAACCGCCTTGAACTCATCCTCATCCAATCCTGCTGACAAATTCGATACCTCAAGAGCCAACGAGTACGCACGACAAAGCCGTATCGCGTTGGCGGGCTATGACGCGTGCCAGGACCTGGCAGCCTGCATGCTCGCGGCAAGCCTTGGTGATGCCCCTTCGGCCAAGGTACTTGTGGTCGGCGCCGGCGGTACGGCGCAGGAGATCATCGCCATGGCCAGCCTTGAACCGGAATGGCGCTTCATGGCGGTTGATCCCTCCCAGCCGATGCTCGACGCGGCAAGGCAGCAGTTGGAAGCCAACCACTTGCTTGATAGAACCACCCTGCATCTCGGGACGCTTGAAGACCTGGCAGCAGACGCATCATACGACGCCGCCACCTTGATCGGTGTGCTCCACCATCTGGAGGGTGACGACGCCAAGGCCCGAATGCTGCGATCGATTCGGGCGCACCTGAAACCGGGGGCACCGCTGATCGTCGCGGGCAATCACTATGCGTATGCCAGCCAGCCGTTGCTGCTGGCGGCATGGGGCCAACGGTGGCGTCAGCATGGCGCCACCCCGGACGAAGTGAAGGCCAAGCTCGGCAAAATCCTTCAAGGCGCCGACCCGCCACATTCCGAGGCCGCAGTGCAGAAGCTGTTGCACGACGCTGGCTTCGGCGACGCGACCCGTTTCTTCAGCAGCCTGTTCTGGGGGGCTTGGCTGACGTGTAAGGTGCAATAGCGAAGTCAGCAACCCGTGGCACGATTCAGATCGCCCGGAGAGTAGCCAGCCGCCGACGCCAATCGCCGCCATGCCGAAGGTGGCATTCCTCTTCGGAATCGAAACTGACGCAGCGGGCGATGTTCGGGACGTGCACGTCAGCGTCATTCAGCGCGGCGGTAGTCAGCTCGCGCATACGTACGTCCGCCCCGGTCGCGAGGGCGTGAGCCTTGCTCGCGACGCTGTCGAACACCCAGATCACCCGCAGGCTTTGGGGGAAGGCGCGGTAGTCGACGGTGTGGGTCAACCAGTCGAAGCCCGGGATTTCGGCCTTTGCGATCTCGCAGGCGTCGGTCAGGGCTGCGATGAGGCGGCGTTCGATACGGGCGTGGTCGCGTGAGGCCGGGGGCATAAAGGAAGTCCGTGAATCCTGGGAGTGGGTTGGGGCGCTGATCAGAGCATAGCTATCTACACAACTTCGGCACGACGCTAAATCTGTGGCAAGGCAGCTTGCTCCCGTGACGGCCTGACAGCCGGCGCATATCCATCTGACGCTCCGAAATCCAAATGTGGGAGCTGGCTTGTCGGGTCGCCGCATCGCTGCGAAGACGGCCTGCCAGCCGACGCCAATCTACCTGACCCCCCACGATCCAACTGTGGGAGCTGGCTTGCCTGCGATGACGGCCTGCCAGCCCACGCCAATCTACCTGACACTCAGCGATCCAACTGTGGGAGCTGGCTTGCCTGCGATGGCGGCCTGCCAGCCGACGCCAATCTACCTGACACCCCGCAATCAAACTGTGGGAGCGGGCTTGCTCGCGAAGGCGGCCTTATAGGCGACACAGCTGTACCGAGTACATATCCATTCCTGCGGTAACGGCCACTTAGGGTTCCGCCCTGACGGCGGCTCACTTTCGAAAAGCGCGAAAGTAAGCAAAGCGCTCTTGCCCCACCACTCGCAACTCAACCCTGCGTTGGGCCAGCGTGGTTTAACGGGGCGCCTGAGATCAAAAGCAGATCAAGATCAAGATCAACAGCGGCTCGCTTCGCATCGTGGTTACCGTTGAGCGCTACAGAGTTGTGTAGATACCTATGCTGATCAGAGCGGGCGCTATTGAAGCGAAGGACGCAACCGTTGCCACTCATTCCAGCAATCCTCGGCAACGATATCCGGGTAACCCCGTTCTTGTTCCATCGCCAACGCGGTGGAGAAGGTTACCGCAATGCAAGTGGCCTGGTCGCGGATATTGCACACTTCGACTTCGCTGAGAGGTGCGCCTTTTTTCGATTCGGCGGCGGTCAGCACGGCGGCCAGGGCGGGTACGAAAACCAGGCAGAGGGGCTCGGTAGACATCAGCTTTTTCCTGAGTGGGGTGGGGCGCTTATTGTTCAGGGTTGATCAACGATCTCAACGTATGGTCCTCCCAAACGCCAGCGATTTTTAGATAGGCTCGCGCATGTCCCTCCTTCTCAAACCCCAGCGACTCCAGAAGGCGTTCACTCCGCACATTGCGGGGCAAATGATTGGCCATGATCCGGTGAAGACCCAACTGCTCAAAACAGTGTCGGTTAGTGACCTGAAGCGTTTTATTCATCAAGCCGCGACCTTGGGCAGATTCCGCCAACGAAAAGCCGAGATGACAGGCCTGAAAAACGCCCCTCACAATGTTCGTGTAGTTACACCGCGCTAGAACCTCTCCGCTTTCGGCAAGCAAGAGGAAACACAGAGCGTTGTCAGCCTGCATATTGTTGACCTGCTGCTCGACCCTGGCCTTGGCGTTGCCCGTGGTGAAGTATTCCTCGTCCCTGAGCGGCTCCCAGGGTTGCAGATGCTTGCGATTGACGCGTTCGTAACGGCTGATCCGCTCGAAATCGTCACATGCCAATGGCCGAAGGCAGTAGCCCTCAACGCAATACTCCATAAGCCCCTCCAGATTTACCAATGGCCCCATCTCACTGCGTAGCCGCAAAGAATAGCGCCGCTGCGCGTAAAGCGACCCCTTTCATGGCAAACAGGTCTACCATGCCAGCCCCGGCAGTGGTTTCACTCGCTCCCGAACTCCATTTTTCAAGGTAGCGATAATGTCCATCGACCAGATCTCCCTCCCCAAAGGCGTCGGCCCCCACGCCGCCAAGCTGCTTGACGCCATTACTGGCGCCTCCACCCATGAAGAACTCAACCGTGCTGGCGGTAAAGCCGAGGGTTTTGTGCTGGGGCTGGAGGCCACCAAGGCGATCAAAAGCCAAATCGCAGAGTCGCTGTATGTGGCGTATGACGACGCGGCGAGCAATCGGGCTGGTGAACTGAAGGGCTAGTACCAGTCAGCCCATGGTTCCGGAATGAGCGCCAATCGCCGGAATAGGCTGACGAACATAATAATTGTCGAATTCACTGCTTTCGATGAACTGGAAGCCATGGCGGGTATAAAAGCGATTCGAAGCGCTTTCTTTGAGAGCCCCTACTTTGATAGGCAGCGCAGCCGCATCCGCCTCTTTGAAAATCTGAGAGAGAACAGCAGACCCTACCCCTGAACCTTGCGCGCTCGGCCTTACATACAAGTGGTCGAGCAAGAGTTCATTGGGGTGATGTTTGACCACTACGAAACCCACCCTCTCTCCAGACGCCTCGATATAGCGTGTGTCGCGAGCTTCAAAGCCGCCAACAAACCGCTCCCGCGCACGGGCTGGATCAAATCGCCCAACACGCTCCAGGCTTTCGCGCATGGCCTCGATTCGAATGGCTACCAGATTATCCAAGTCGCTTTGTTGGGCTGGGACCAAAATGATGGGGGAATTTTGATTGGGTGCGACGGGCATATTGGGTGCTCTAGCTACCATCCTGGGGGCTCAGTATAGAGAGCCTGATACTGATGAAGCGACCCGCATGGTATGTTCACGGCATACATGGAGTAACGGCCCCCAGGAAGGAAATTGCAATGCCAGTGGACACCCACGCGATCCGCATTCTCTCGCAACGCCTGAGCATCGAGCCCTTCTGCGAGCAGGACGCTGTTGAGTCGTTCTCTTGTATCTCACCGTCTCTGACTCGCTACATGTCCTGGGAACCGCCTGCCTCACTGGAAGAGTACGCGCAAGTTTGGGGGCAGTGGCTGCCTGCGATAGCGGATGGCAGCGACATCGTGTTCACAGTCAGGGAGCGGGTAGGTGCTCGTTTTACCGGCTTGGTCGGGCTGCACCATACCGGCAGTGAAACACCGGAGTTGGGGATCTGGATCCGTGAAGATAAACATGGGTTGGGCTTTGGGTGGGAAGCGGTGCGGGCGGTTGTTCAATGGGCTAGCCAGTGGGTGGCAGCAAAGCACTTCATTTACCCTGTTGCGATGCAGAACCGTGCGAGTCGACGTATTGCTGAAGCTCTGGGGGGAGTCGTCATCGAAAGGCGGACGGCGGAAAAATATGATTCGGTTGTGTATCAGATACCGGGGGGTTAGCTCTGGGCATCGGGTTTGCGATTGCTGGCCTGCACGAACGGCAGAAATCGGCCATTAGCGGACGTTGAACTACGTCCGCTGAACCCCAAACCTGAATATCGGCTTGGCTCAGATTCAAATTCAGATTGAGCAAATCCGCCTCTCACCCAACCGCTCTACCAACCTGATGAGATAACCGTCGGGATCCTGGACGATGAATTCGCGCTGGCCCACTCCAAGATGGGTTAGATGCACCAACTATAGTTCGGTGCCACGAGGGGATCGTGGCGAGCATCATGATGCAAGGGCGGGAATTATAGTGACGCGTTGATGGCTGCTATTGGTCGAAGAGATTCTTGCACGCAGCTCACCTTTAGGCCGGTGGGCATCGATCAGACACGCTCGGGTGAGCTGCGATCGAAGCGCGTCAGGTCATAAAACATTTTTGGGGTGAACCTGCCAGCGGTTCGAATACGCATATACTGTGCGTATTGCGAATGGTAGCAGTTTGATATTGCCGGCTAAAGGTTGTGTAACTTCGATGAACAAGACTGATCTGCTTGAGTATTTGAAAGAGACCAGTTCGGAAATGACCCGAGCCAATATAGATGAAGCTGTTCTGCTGCATTTCGATTTGGTCATGGAAAGCTATCGAGAAAAGCCTTCGTTTTATAAAAATTTGTTGAAATATGACCGATTCATGGTTGCCCTGTCTTTATTGAGCTTCAGCTACAAAGACGAGAAAGTTCCTTTATCCAGAGTAAAGGCATTCTGCTACGAACGTGGCTATATGTCTCGAAATAGCCTGGATTCTTATTGTTCATTTTTGTCCCTTGCCGGATATCTGGATGTTCGGTTACATGTGCAGGACGGGCGTCAACGTAGTTTCCGACCTACGGAAAAAGCGCTAAGCAATACCGTGCAGCTAATCAAATCTTATTTGCTGCCTTCGCAGATGATCTCTCCATACGACAGTGGGTTATCGGTTGTGGGGAAGAATGTTGATCTATTGCGCGTATTTTTTCGAGGGTTTGCCAAGATACTTGAAGGGGACTTCCTGCTCGACAAGCTGTTGCCTGAAGCGAAATGGATTCTCAATCGGGACGGCGGTCATCTGCCGATGCTCGCACTCTATGCCGATGCCCTGCGCACCGGCTCGTTAGAGACCGGCTACAACGTATCCTCTTACGTGGAGCTTTCATCGCGTCTGGGCGTGTCCAAAACACACATGCAGCGCATGATCAAAGAAGGCCAGTTACAGGGCTATTTCAAATGCGACAAACGTTTGGTGGGGTTGAGTCCGGCCTTTCTCGAATTGATGCGGCGGGCCATGTCAATCTACTTTGCAATTGCCCGTGTCAGCATGGAGTTGGGAGTTGATGAGAGCGAAGTAGGAAACGAGCCTGGCGGTATTCGCTGTGTGTGAGCGTTAGCGCGAGTTCGCTTGTTATTTTGGGGAGCGATTTCATCACTAAGCAATGTCCTTTTTGTTGTAATTTTTATGCCGGAGTTCAGCGTGTTTAATCGCCAGTTGAAGAATGCTCTTTTTACCTGCCAAGAGCAATTGTGCCTGGCGCTCGGGACAGTCGCCGACGTCGAAGCGGTGTTTCTTTCAGTTCGTGTCGATGGAGCTGGCCGGATTATCTCGGCCAACCAGCGGTTTGCGCAAACGCTGGGATACTCGCTGGAACAGCTTTCAAAAATGGTAATGAGTAACATCAACGCGCAACCGCAGAATGATTTTGCACCCAACCTGTGCGCCATCGAACGGCAACGCTATCGTGCCTCCGACGGCCGTGCTGTGACACTCAATATAGGCTGGATCGCTGCAGCGAACCGGACGTTTCAAGGCTACGGCATGGTTGCACCTGCGCTGGCGCGGGACGAACAGGAGATTATCGAAATGTTCAGCGCACTGAACCGCTCGATGGCGATGATCCAGTTCAGTCTCGCGGGTGAGGTCGTCCACGCCAACGAATCGTTCGTCCAGGCGATGGGTTACAGCCTTGCGGAGATACAGGGCAAGCATCACCGTCTGTTCTGCCTGGCGGAGGACGTGGCGTCGGCGCATTACGACGAATTCTGGAGGAGTCTGAACAAGGGCGTGTTTAACGCTGGTCGCTTTCGCCGGGTAGATAAAAGCGGAAAAGTGGTTTGGCTGGAGGCCACTTACAATCCCATCAGAGACGCTTCCGGTCGGGTTTATAAAATTGCCAAATTCGCCAGCGTAGTGACCGAGCAAGTTGAAAAAGCCGACGGAATCAAACAAGCAGCGACCATGGCTTACGACGTGTCGCTAGATACCGATGTGAAAGCTAACCGAGGGATGGAACTGGTCGCCGACTCCGTGCTCGGCACACAGAATATTTCCCAACAGATGGCCTTGGTGACCGACAGCATGACCGCGCTTGAATCGCAGTCGCAGTTGATCGCTTCCATCGTCGACACGATCGGCGCCATTGCCACCCAGACCAATCTCTTGGCGCTTAACGCCGCTATCGAAGCTGCACGCGCTGGAGTGCATGGACGAGGATTCGCTGTCGTGGCGGATGAAGTGCGCAAGCTCGCCGGCCGTACCAGTGCGGCCACCCAGGAGATTAACGGTGTGGTCAGGCAAAATCGAGAATTGGCCGGCGAAGCCGCGTTGCATGTCCAGTGCAGCAGAGACCAAGCCAACGTTTTATTGGAACTGTCCGAACAGGCAGGTATGGCGATGGCAGCTATCCAGTCAGGCGCAAAGCAAGTAGTGAAAGCCATTGGTAGAGTCACCAGCGATCTGCATTGAACGCTTTATCTGCGTCGCGGTAACGCCTCCTCCTTTGGTGAAAGCAATATGGAAGTTTTTGCGTACGGTTTTTCCGATTGATAACAGGAATTTGGATGCCAAAGCACACTTAATTCATTGATTAGGTATTGCCCAGACGTTGACATCACATTCAGGCCGTTTCGGAAAAGGAGTTTAGGGATGCCGGCGACTTTCAAAATCATACCAAGAATGCGTACACTGCTATCACCAGCGGTAACCAAGATTGAAATGGCGGGAATTGTTTCCTGGCTTTGTGTGGTGCTGATTGAGCCTGCGACAACGTTAAATCTGTTAAATATGTTGGTTACAGCATCGTTGTTGGTTATTTGGTGCGTTCATCGCGTAGTTGCTGATTTTCGCATATGGAGAATGCTCGGCGGCGTGTATATATTGATTTTGTCACTCGGCTTTGCGCATGTGATTGACACCAATGTGCAGCTGCGCGTCTTTACGCTGCCCCTAGCTGTGATCATCGTGGTAAGCAGTGCTATCTTATTCGTCACGGTTCAGGACTATCTTCTCTCTACATTGCTGGTCTGGATACTGATGTGGCCCAATTTGGACGTTGGCTTTTACCGGGAACTGGAAGTTTATCTGGTCATTTTTTGCGTTGCTTCCATGTCCATAGGGTTTACTCTCAGCTTTACCTATCTAAGAAACATGCGCTCAGTGTTGTTGGTCGAAAGTGAATTCAGGACATTGGCGGAGACAGATTTTCTCACCTCCTTACTTAATCGACGGGCCTTTATGGGGTTCTTCCAAAATGCATTGGCAGAAGGCCGCAGCGGCTACTTTATAATGTTAGACATTGACGAATTTAAATTAAAAAACGATCAGTACGGTCACGATGTCGGTGACAAGATTTTGTGTGCCATGGCCGCGTGCCTGAAATCCACCCCTGGCAGCCACAGTGTCGGGCGGATTGGAGGTGAGGAATTCGGTGTCTTGTTGTTGGGCGAAGATGATGCGGTTGCTCATGAGTACGCATTGCGCCTGCTGGGCAACATCCGTTGCAGTGTATTGCCTCCGCATCAGTTCACTTGCAGCGCGGGCGTCGCGCAGTTCCGAGCGACATCGGACATGTCCGCAGTGCTCAAATGCGCCGACAGCAATATGTATAAAGCGAAGCATGATGGTAAGGATCGGGTGTTTCAGGATGGAAGGCAGGTCAAACCGCTACGTCCTGTAACTACGTAATTAAGGTTTGACTGGAGGACGTCTGTGAAAATCGTTTTCGAAGAAATCGAATCTCCCCCTTGCTGCTTGCTTACTCTGGGCACCTTCACTTTAATGTTCCAGAACCGCTCAGAGGCTGAAAGCTTTCTCAAGCTCCTGATGGGGGCGCAGACATCGTTTAGCCCCAATCGCTGAACGTCTGCTTCTGGCCGATTGCTGCCCTTCGTGGAGGGCAGGTTAGCGTCGGATGCTCTCCTTTGCCACGTAGCATTCGATCACCGCCCAACTCAGTTTGTGACGGTGATCGTCGCAATCGTTATTCCTTCTCCAGCTCTGCAATACCTCTCACCGGATAGATCACTTCATGGGTGTCCAGATTTCGAATCTCGGATTCGATAGTAATGGTCGAGACCTGACGCCCCGGGGGCCCATTGATGTCGTCGCGGGTGGTGAAGTCCACGACATATCGCTGGCCTGCGCGGAATTCCACATCGCGAGCACCGAAGCCGCACTTGGCGCCACCGGTACCCAAGGCATTCATCGATACCCAACACCAGCTCAAGGAGTGTTTGCCTGGGGTCAAGCGCAGTGCCTGCTTGCCGGAAACGTCAAGGATTGAGCGCCGCCCGGAACCCTCTAGTAGTTGGTCGTCCACATGCGTGGCCAGCAGCAATCGATGGAATTTTACTCCCAATCCGCGAAAACGGGTGGTGGCGAAATACACCACTGGCGCATTGGCCGCGTTATTGGACAGGTCATATGGCGTCATCAACTCCGGTGCCCAATCGCCTTGGTAATCCTTGTAGTGGTAGTTGGAACAAGCGGTTGTGAGACCGGCAATCAGCAGAACAGCTGGGAGTTTGAGATACGACAGAAATGACGACGAGCGCGTTATTCTTCCTTGTTTAACGAGTTGGTTAGGATACCGCATCGCGAAGCCAGCTAGTACTTGAGCGGATTAGGAAACTCATCGCCCATCAGTTTCGAGCCAGCGAAAGTACAAGCGCACTTTTAAAGCAGTCGTCGCTCTCGTCATCGCAGAGGGCTTTGTGCTGAGGCTGAATCCACCAAAGCCATCAAGCGCCAAATCGTCGAGTCGTTGTATGTGGCTTACAACGACGCGACGAGATCATCGATCTAATGAATTGAAGAGCTGATCATCAGCCAGGGCAGGGCGCTTCGCGGTCCAGGAGTCTGGCGGTGAGGAGTACGCCCAGTTCGCTCAGTTGGTGTATGGCGAGGGCGATGTCGCGGTGTTTGCCGTTGAGGTCTTCGGACAGGTCGAGCAGCAGGGTGCTGACGCTGGTGAAGGTTTCGTAGCTGTTGGTGATGAGGGTTTCGTTGCTGGTGTTGGGGGCGACGGTGAAGAGCGTTGTTGAATCTGCTTTTGGCATGAGTAGACATCCTGAGTGATGCCACCACCTTTCCGCTACTAAACAGTGGGTGGCAGCTGTACGCAGGTTAGTAGACCGGTGGATATCTAAAGCCGGCGCGCCCGAAGACGCCCTACGCACAGCCACCATCAAGCACAGACGCACTGTCTGATTGATGAAACTCATGCACTAATAGATACCCACGCTCAGGCTACTAAACCCGAATCACTGAACAATTCAGCGACCGAGCCACCTTAGAGACGGCCACCTCAGCGCACAAGCCGGCGGATTCTGACGCAGGCGTAGGCAATGGAGCAAGGTGCGGCAGGGGAATCGGATTTTGCCTTCAGGCGCTGCGTGATCGTTTGGGTTTTTCGCGAGCAAGCTCGCTCCTACAGGAGTGGGTCAAGCGTGGGTTGTTATCAAGGTGCGGGTAGCTGGACAATAGAGGCCGACGAGCCAGCAATGAAGCACCAGATGTGCGAACGTTTGGTTCGCTCGGCTGGGCTCCACGAACTGCAAGATTACTGATCGGAAAAAAACCAATGCTAGGGAAAGTCAGCAGTAAATATCTCGTCTGGGGCGCGGTCGCGCTCTGCGTGTCTCTTCTGTCCGGGTGCGCTACGTCACGCTACGACGGCAAGCACGCACCGGACCCAAGTAAGGCGATCATCGTGGGTTCGGTTGGTGAGAGCTTTCCGATGATGCAGCCCCATGGGCTGGTGGTTGAGATCAAGCAACAGGGAGCCCCCAGCACCGTATTACGGCTGACGACGCTGGGCAATGAAGATGATCAGCCATCACCCTCTGTGCTGGGTCATTACTTCATGTATGAAGTGCCACCGGGTGAGTATGAGTACACGCAGTGGCATTACGTGTATTACGCGGGCAAGTCGATGGCGCGCCCTGTGCCTGCGGCTTTCTCGGTGAAGGCCGGGGAAACCCTTTATATCGGCGATCTGCGCGTCGATGCCCTGCGCTTTTGCCTGTCAAACGTGAACAATGCCGAGGACACGGTGCAGGCGCTCAAGCGCAAGTACCCGATGCTCAAGGACCGGAACATCGTGAATCTGACGCCGAAGAGTGGTTTTGCGCCTTGGCCGAGTTCTGATGCCACTGACTTCGGTAAAGGGTTGTGCACGATTTGAAGTCGGTACCGGTGACAGTCATCAAACCCGCCGCCCATTGATCCACGTTCAAGGAATTCATGCATGAAGCGCTCTACGCTACTCTGGGTCGGCCTGTTCGCAGCCCTGGCCTCACTGACCGGTTGCATCAGCGGTCCGGACCTCAAAGGCCAACCGTTCTTCACGTCACCGGCGGAACCTCGTGCGGATGAGGCCACGGTTTACTTTTATCGCACGGCGGCGAGCATCGGTGGCGGGGTCGCCCCGACTATTCAGGTCGATGGCCGCACCGTCGGCAGCTTGCCTTCCGGTAGTTTTTTCAAGGCCGGCATTCCCGCCGGCAAGCACAGCGTTGCCTCCACCTCGCCACCGATCATCAGCGGTATGGTTAACCAGCGTTTCGATATCACCGTTGAGAATGGCAAGGTGTATTACATCGCCGATCAACTCAGCACCTCTGACTACAAGGATGGGCAGACCTTGGGTGAAGTCGACGGCCGTCGTTTCAGCGGAACAATGTTTTACTCGCGCTACGCGCTTGTGCCTGCCGAGGAAGCGCTGCGTTCTATCAAGTGGTGCCAGGAGCTGCCGGCAACCGCACGGTAACCCCCCGCCCCACTTCATCAACATCCAACTCGCCGAGTCGTTTTACGTGGATTAGGAAGACGCGGCGAGTGGCCGAGCTATTGAGTGAAGGGATAATCATCAGCCAGGGCAGGGCGCTTGGCGGGCAAGCTTGCTCCTACAGGAGTGCCATATTCAGGTGTTATGGTTGGCGCTGACGATGGAGGACTGAACATGACATTGACTGTCGACACCTTGCTCGAATTGGCCATGGCCAATCCTATCAACGCGCAAATCACCGCGCGCCTGCCGGAGCTTGGTGTCCAGCAGTGCATGCTCACGGCGGGCTGTTTGTTCCAGGCGGTGTGGAACCATCAGGCGAATCTGCCGGCGGCTCAGGGCGTGAAGGACTATGACGTTTTTTACTTTGACGAGGACCTGTCCTACGAGGCGGAAGACGCGGTAATTCGTGCGGCGCAGGTGCTATTCCAAGACCTGGGGGTGAATGTGGAGGTCAGGAATCAGGCGCGGGTGCACCTTTGGTATGGGCAGCGGTTTGGCCGGCCTTACCCGCAGTTGCATTCGGCCCGGCAAGGGGTTGACCGTTACCTGGTGGCGGGTACGTGCATTGCGCTGGATATTGCCTCGGGCGAGGTGTATGCGCCTTATGGCTTGGAGGATGTGGAGCAGGGTGTCTTGCGCATCAACCCTTTGCATCCGGAGCCGGCGCTGTTTTTGCACAAGGCCAGGAGTTATCAGGCGCGTTGGCCGTGGCTCAAGATTGTCGAGCCGGGCTGAGCCCCCGCTCACAAATCCAGTAACCCCCCGAGTACGCCGCAACCTAACACCACCAACCATGGCGGCAGCTTCCACACCATCAGCGCGATCAGTGCGAGCAACGCCAGTGCGGCGTCATACCCATTGAAAATCGCACTGGTCCACACCGGCTGGTACAGCGCCGCCAACAACAGGCCAACCACCGCCGCGTTCACCCCGGCGAGCGCCGCCTGGGTACGCGGGCTTTTGCGCAGGTCGGCCCAGAAGGGCAAGGCGCCGAAGATCAGCAGGAACGACGGGGCGAAGATCGCCAGCAGCGCGATCACCCCGCCAAGCCAACCGCTCGGGGCGTGGGTCATGGAGGCGCCGAGGAAGGCGGCGAAGGTGAATAGTGGGCCGGGCACAGCTTGAGTGGCGCCGTAGCCGGCGAGGAATACATCGTTGCTGACCCATTGGCTGGGCACCACTTCGGCTTGCAGCAATGGCAACACCACGTGGCCGCCGCCGAATACCAGCGCGCCGGTGCGGTAGAAGGCGTCCACCAGCGCCAGCGTGGGGTTGAGCGCCCATGCGGCGAGGAGTGGCAAGGCCACCAGCAACAGCAAAAACAGCATCAACCACAGGGCTCCGGTGCGGCGGCTGATGGCGATGGGCAGGGCGTCGGGCTCGGCACTGCTCTCGGGCTTGAACAACAACAGGCCAGCCACGCCTGCAGCCACCATGACCCCGACCTGAGCCCAGGCGGAGGGTTGCAGCACCACCACGCAGGCGGCGATCAACATCAACGCCACCCGTAAAACGCCTCGGCACAGGTTGCGTGCCATGCCCCACACGGCCTGGGCCACCACCGCCACGGCGACAACCTTGAGGCCGTGCAGCGCGCCATGGGGGAGGGCGCCGCCGTAGTGGGCCAGCCCCAGGGCAAACAGAATCAGGGCGATGGCCGACGGCAAGGTGAACCCGGCCCAGGCTGCCGCCGCGCCCCGGTAACCTGCTTGGGACAGGCCCAACGCGATACCGACCTGGCTGCTGGCCGGGCCTGGGAGGAACTGGCACAGGGCGACCAGTTCGGCATAGCTGCGCTCGCTGAGCCAGCGGCGGCGGGTGACGAACTCTTGGCGAAAATAGCCCAGGTGTGCAATCGGCCCGCCGAAAGAGGTGAGGCCCAGGCGCAGGAAGATCAGGAACACTGACCAGGGGCGGCTGCGGTGATCGGTAAGCTGGGGCAAGGGGATGTCTCGGGCAACGGTGCTGGATTTCGCCGACCATAACCAATTTTCATGACGCGTAGAAGCGCGGGTATTTTGCCGCCCCCATTGAATTTATCCGCGGTTGCTTGAGTCACTTAAAAGCAGTGTACTGTTTTCCATCCACTGGACCTCAAGGACCGACCATGACCTTTTTCATCTTCCTGCTTGCCTGCGCCGCCGCCGCCAGCACTGGCGTGATCTTCAAACCCGGCGCCTGGTACGAATCCCTGGTCAAGCCCAGTTTCACCCCACCCAATTGGCTGTTCCCAGTGGCCTGGACGATCATCTACCTGCTGCTGGCCTGGGCCGGTTACCGCTTGACCCTGATCCCCGGCAGCGAAATGGTGTTGGCCCTGTGGGCGGCGCAAATTGCGTTGAACACCCTGTGGACGCCGGTGTTCTTTGGTGCCCATCGGTTGTTCGCCGGGATGGTGATAATCGTGCTCTTGTGGCTCACCGTGGCAGCGATGGTGGTGCTGGCCGTGCGCCTGGATTTGATCACCGGGCTGATCCTGTTCCCGTATCTGGCGTGGCTGTGCGTGGCCGCGGCGTTGAACTTCTCGATCCTGCGCAATAACCGCTGATGGCCTACCAGCATTGGCCTGCCAGCGAGCCCGAACTGGCCCAGATGCGCCGCTTCAATCAGAGACTGGCGTGGATGCCGCGCTTTAAAGTACGCAACCGCGTGACGCCGCGTCTGATCCAGGCACTGCTACGCGCTAGCCAGACGTTCAAGAAGGCGCCCGTGGTTGAGCTGAAAAGGCTGGGCACGGTGCCCGTGCGCATCTTGCGCCCCAATGGCAGGCCCAAAGGCGTAGTGCTGGACATCCATGGCGGTGGCTGGGTGATCGGCAATGCGCAAATGGATGACGACCTGAACCTCGGCATGGTGAATGCGTGCGACGTGGCGGTGGTGTCGGTGGATTATCGGCTGGCGGTGGATACGCCAATTGAAGGGCTGCTGGAAGACTGCCTGACGGCTGCGCGCTGGCTCCTGGCGGACTGCCCGGAGTTTGCCGGCCTGCCGGTGTTTTTTGTCGGTGAATCGGCCGGCGGGCACTTGGCGGCGGCCACTTTGTTGGCGCTCAAGCAATGGCCCGAGTTGCTCCAGCGGGTAAGCGGCGCGGTGTTGTATTACGGCGTCTACGATTTGACCGGCACGCCCAGTGTGCGCACGGCCGGGCCGGGCACCTTGTTGCTGGACGGTCCTGGCATGGTCCAGGCGCTGCGCCTGCTGACGCCGGGGATCAGCGATGAGGCGCGCCGGCAGCCGCCTTTGTCGCCCTTGTATGGGGACTTTGAAGGGCTGCCGCCCGCGTTGATGTTTGTGGGTGAACTGGACCCGCTCAAGGATGACACCCTGCTGATTGCCGAGCGATGGCCAACGGTGGAGGCTCATTTGCTGCCAGAAGCGGCACACGGGTTTATTCACTTTCCGGTGGCGATGGCCGATCGCGTGTTGGCTTACGCTCGCCAGTGGATAACGAGCCGCATCCTTGGCGATGAGCGTTAGTATCGAGGCGGTGCAGGCCGCTGACATTCCCCAGGTGCTGAGCTTCGCTTTGCTGGCGCGGGATGAACTGTTTCCCACGCTCAGTGCCACCGGTGTCCCCCACGATCTGGCGCAGTTTGAAGCGATCTACCTTGAGGGTGGCGGGCGGTTTTTGATTGCTCGTGCCGAAGGCCGGATCGTTGCCTCGGTGGCTTATCGGCCCTATGACGGCCGCTTCCCGCAGTTGAACTACCAGGGGCGCAACACGGTGGAAGTCGTGCGCCTGTATGTGCTCCCGGCAGCGCGACGCTTGGGCCTGGCGGGCCGGTTATACCGCTCGCTGGAGGCGCTGGCGCGGGCCGATGGCGTGGAGATGATGTACTTGCATACCCATCCGTTTCTGCCCGGTGCGATTGATTTCTGGCGCAGGCAGGGGTTTGAGGTGGTGGATGTCGAGGCCGACCCGATATGGCAAACCACCCACATGCATCGGCCTCTGTAGGTGAAGTGTGGGAGGGGGCTTGCCCCCGCTAGCGGTGGGCCAATCACCGATGTATTTGCTGACACTCCCTCATCGGGGGCAAGCCCCCTCCCACATTTGGACCGCAGTTGGCCGTCAGACCGTCACCAGAGCAAGCTGCCCCAACCTACGGATTCAGTTGGAGCGCAGGCGCAGGATTTGCGCGCCGTCGAACGGGTCCGTCAGGTAATGCCCCTGCACGCCGAAGGTCTCTTGCAAGCGCTGTGGCGTCAGCACTTGCAGCGGCGCGCCCAGCGCCACCAGTTGCCCGCGATCCAGCACGGCCAGGCGATCACAGGTCAACGCCTGGTTCAAATCATGCAGCGCAATCAAGGTGGTCACTGGCAAGCCTTGCACGCCTTTGAGGATCGCCAGTTGATGTTGGATATCCAGGTGATTGGTCGGCTCATCCAGCAATAAAATCTGCGGGCGTTGCGCCAGGGCGCGGGCGATGTGCACGCGCTGGCGCTCGCCACCGGAGAGGCTGCGCCAGGCGCGTTGGCTCAGGTGGGTGGCGTCTACGTCATGCAGGGCCTGGTGCACGATGGCGTCGTCCTCGCGTGACCACGGGCTCAACGCCGACAGCCATGGCGTGCGGCCCAGGGCCACGGCATCGAACACACGGATGGCGTCGTCGGTGTCGGCCTGTTGCTCCACCACCGCCAGCTGTTGCGCGATGGTGCGGCGCGACAACTCACCGAGCCGCTTGCCACCCAGGCGAACCTCACCGCTGGCCGGCACACGCAAACCAGCCAGCAATTTGAGCAGGGTGGATTTGCCTGAACCATTGGGCCCGACGATACCCAGGGTCTCACCCAACTGCACGTCCAGGTCGATGTCACGCAGCAACTGCGCGTCACGCACTTTGAAGCCCAGGCTGCGGCAACTGAGCACGCTCATCGCGCATTCCTCCGGCCAATCAGGATCAGCGCAAACACCGGCGCGCCTACCAATGCGGTCACCACCCCCACCGGAATCACCTGGCCCTTGATCAAGGTGCGCGACAGCACGTCTGCAGCGATCAGAAACAGCGCGCCCCCCAAGGCGCTGGCCGGCAGCAAGCGCGAATGCCCGGTGCCAAGCAACAGGCGCACCGCATGGGGAATCACCAAGCCGACAAACCCGATGGAGCCAACGATGGACACCATCACCGCCGTCACCAGCGCGGCGCAGGCCACCAGCACAAATTGCACGCGGCGCACCGGGATGCCGAGGGAGGCCGCCGAGTCGCTGCCGAAGGTGAACGCATCCAGTGCACGCCGGTGCCACAGGCACACCGCGAGCCCCACGACCGCCACCGGCACCGCCAACCACACCGACGGCCAGCGTACGCCGCTGAGGTTGCCCAGCAGCCAGAACATAATGCCGCGGGCTTGTTCGGAGCTGGCCGACTTGGTGATCAGGAAGGCCGTCAGGGCATTGAACAACTGTGAACCGGCGATGCCCGCGAGGATGATCTGCCCGGTACCGCTGGACGATCCGCTGGCCCGCGCCAGCAGCGTCACCAGCGCAAAGGCCGCCATCGCCCCCACAAACGCGCCCGCCGACAACGACACCAGGCCACCGCCCACGCCGATCAAGGCCACGAGCACCGCGCCGGTTGACGCGCCGGCGCTGATGCCCAGCAGGTACGGGTCGGCCAGCGGGTTACGCAGCAGCGATTGCAGGATCACCCCGCACGTTGCCAACCCTGCGCCGCAAGCTGCGGCCACTAGGGCACGGGTGAGGCGGTAGTTCCACACCACGCCTTCGTCGATGGGGTCCAGTACATAGCCGGCGGCCCAGAGTTTATTGGCGAGCACCTGCAGCACTACCTGCGGTTCGATGGCGGTTTCACCGATGGCGACGCCAGCGAGCAGGGCGAGCAGCAGCAACGCCAGGGCGAGTAGGGTGCGCATCATTGGCCCAGGTGGTAGCCGTCAATGGCGGCCGCCAGTTGTTCAAGGCCCTCGAAGGTGCGCAGGCTCGCCTGCAAGGCCAGAGCGTCGAGGATGATGATGCGGTTGTTCTTCACCGCGTCCATGTTGCGGGTCACGGGGTCGCTGCGCAGGAAGGCGAGTTTCTTTTCATGGTCGTCGGCCGGGTAGCGACGGCGATCCATGCGTGCGATCACCAGGAAGGTGGGATTGGCCTTGGCGATGGTTTCCCAGCCGACGGCGGGCCACTCCTCATCGGACTGCACCACGTTACGCAGGCCAAGGGCTTGCAGCATGAATTGCGGCACGCCTTTGTGGCCGGCTACGTAAGGGTCGCTGGCCATTTCGGCGCTGGAGAACCACACCAGTGCACTGGCTTGCTGCAAGCCCTTGCCTTGGGCCGTGGCGACGGATTTGGCCAGGCGCGCCTTGAGTTCGTCGGTTAGTTGTTGGCCGCGATCCTGCACGTCGAAAATCTGCGCCAGTTGCTGGAGGCTCTGGTAGATCGTCTCGATGCGAAAGGGCTCCAATCGCGTGCCATCGGCGCCCACCAGGTTGTCCTTGCCTTCGCAGTCGGACGGCAACAGGTAGGTGGGGATCTTCAGTTCATGAAACTGCTCACGGGTGCCGACCACGCCTTGGGGGCCCACCACCCATTCCAGCTCGGCGGCCACCAGTTGCGGGCGCTTGGCGAGTACGGCTTCAAAGCTGGGCTCGTTGTTGGCCAGGCGCTCGATGTGATCGTCCTGGGCCTTGTACTGCGCCGCCACGTTGTTGAACCACAGCGAAGTGCCGACCACCTTGTCGCCCACACCCAGGGCGTAGAGCATCTCGGTGGCGGCCTGGCCGATGGTCACGCTGCGGGCGGGGGCGTGCTGGAAGGTCAGGGTGCTGCCGCAGTTTTGCAGGGTCAGCGGGTACTGAGTGGGCGCGGCTTGCGCCAGGGCACACACACTCAAACCTGCGATCAGGGCGGTAACGCGTGGCAGCATGAGGCGATCTCCTTGTGAACCGTAGGTGCAGCAGGGGAGGTACGGCTCGGAAATACGCCCATGGGCGCTGCTGATGCGCAGGGCCAGGATGTCCTTCCCGGACACCCCGCCGGTTAGTGAATTAGCTGGGCCGGCAGGTCTCCTGACTGATGCGTCGTCGCCATGCCCCGCCTTCCCGGACGTGGTCCAGTGGCATTCAAGGGCAGGCTCGGCATCTACAGTTGCGGGGGCAGTTTCGGTTCACGCCGCGTGCGGCGTTTCGAATTCCCTGTTAGTCCCATACGGGAACCGGCGGCCGTATGGTAAGCGATCATCCCTGTAGGAGCGAGCTTGCTCGCGAAGGTCGTCAACGATAACGCTGGGCACCTGATGCCCCGCGGCGCTTTCCTGGTCTTCGCGAGCAAGCTCGCTGCTACAAAAGAAGCGTCAGAGCCGAATATCCTGGGGGCCGCGGATCAGCGCTTCGATCCGGGTGCCTGTGGCGCGCTCTTCGTTGCTGAAGCCGTCGTAGTCGGCCAGGTTGGCGAAGCGGATGCCGGTCAATTGTTCGATCGCAATCACACTGCGCTGGTAGGTTCGCAGCGGGCCGAATACCAGGTCGAGTTGGCCCAGCTCGCGGCTTTGGTCGATCATGTAGGCGCTGGCGGACGGCTTGCCCTCGTCGCTGAGGTAGGCCACCACTTTCCAGAACGCCTTGGGGATTTTCACGCCACGGTAAAGTCGGTCGTCATCGGCGAACACTGGTCCGGTAAATACCGTGGCCCGGGCTTTCCAGCGCTGGGTGTTGTCGAGGATGTAGTCTTCGAGTTCCAGCCACGTCTTCTGGTTGAAGCCGCTCATCTGTGGCGAGCAGTTGGTGAAGTGAAAGGTGTCGAAGTTGGCGGTGGTCGCCTCGTCGCCCCAATTGGGATCCTGGCGCCGTACCAGGTGGCCGCGGTCCAGGCCATTGCCGGCATAGAGCTCTTCACCTACCTGCGCCTCCAGGGGTAGGCGACCATCGTAGGCCCAGGTGTCGTTGCTGCGGGTGATGTCTACATGCTTGGCGCCGTCGATATTCACCCCCACGTACAGCGCCAGTCGTCGAGAGCGCGACAGGGTGATGGAGAAATGCGTGTAGTCCAGACGCTTGGGTTGCACGTCGCCTGCCAGTGGCTGGTCAACCGTGGGCCATGGCACCACGAAGTCGCTGAGGAAGTCGTCGGCATAGCCCGCGCGGTTTTTGAGGTCCTTGGCTGCTGTGACACGCGGCGTCGCGGCTCTGGCTTCCAGCAGGCTGGGGCTGGCTGCGACCAATGGGCGCAGGTCGGCGAGCCTTGGGCGATGGGAAAGGTCGATGTTAGCTGTGCGGGCAGGCATGGGCATGTTCCTTATGGGCCTCGGATAAACACCACTGAAACACAAACTCATGACAATTTGGCCCAGGTGGCGAACTCAGGACTATCCTGAAAACCGTTACCCGGACGTTCATCACACGCCAAAAAGGAGCCAGCTCATGTGTGTTCGCCAACTGCGCAACCCGATTTTTTGCCTGATCCCGCCGTACATGCTCGACCAGATCGCCCGCCACGGGGATAAAGCCCAACGGGAGGTCGCATTACGCACGCGCGCCAAGGACAGCACGTTCCGCTCGTTGCGTATGGTCGCGGTACCCGCCAAGGGCCCGGCCCGCATGGCACTGGCCGTGGGCGCCGAGAAGCAACGCTCGATCTACAGTGCCGAAAACACCGACAGCCTGCCCGGCAAGCTGATTCGCGGCGAAGGGCAGCCCGCCAGTGGCGATGCCGCGGTGGACGAAGCCTATGACGGCCTGGGCGCAACCTTCGACTTTTTCGACCAGGTCTTCGACCGCAACTCCATCGACGATGCGGGTATGGCGCTGGACGCCACGGTGCACTTCGGCCAGGACTATAACAATGCGTTCTGGAATTCGACCCAGATGGTGTTCGGCGATGGCGACCAGCAGCTGTTCAACCGCTTCACCGTGGCACTCGACGTCATTGGCCATGAGTTGGCCCATGGCGTGACCGAGGATGAAGCCAAGCTGATGTATTTTAATCAATCCGGTGCGCTGAACGAGTCGTTGTCGGATGTGTTTGGTTCGCTGATCAAGCAGTACGCGCTGAAGCAAAAGGCCGAGGACGCCGACTGGTTGATCGGCAAGGGGCTGTTTACCAAAAAGATCAAGGGCACGGCGCTGCGCTCGATGAAGGCGCCAGGCACTGCGTTTGATGACAAGCTGCTGGGCAAAGACCCGCAGCCTGGGCACATGGATGATTTTGTGCACACTTACGAGGACAATGGTGGCGTGCATATCAATTCTGGCATTCCCAACCACGCGTTCTATCAGGTGGCCACCCGGATTGGCGGGTTCGCCTGGGAGCGTGCCGGGCGTATCTGGTATGACGCACTGCGCGATTCGCGGTTGCGGCCCAATTCCGGGTTTTTGCGTTTTGCACGTATCACGCACGATATTGCCGGCCAGCTTTATGGTGTGAACAAAGCTGAGCAAAAGGCAGTCAAGGAAGGCTGGAAAGCGGTGGGCATAAACGTTTGACGAAGCCGCCTGTGCGGCGAGGAACAGCCATGCGAATTTCGATCAAGGAAAGCGGCGGACCGGCGTTTTTTCCGGGGTTGGCCAAGCCGCGCACGGTGGAGTTGGACGCGCTGCCCGAGCCTGATCAGCAGGAGTTGCGGCAACTGATTGAAGCGTCGGATTTTTTCAAGTTGCCACAAAGTACCGATCCCGAGCCTGGCAACCCAGGCCGGGTGCATTACACCCTGACAGTGGCGGAGGGCAAGCGTGAGCACACGGTTTGTGTGCTCGCGCCGGTGAATCCCCCGGCACTGGACGGGTTGGTGCAGTGCGTGCGACGGCATAGTCGGGGCTGACTTGGGCCTATTGGCTAGATGAGCTCAGCAAGATCAGATGGGCTGAAGGCTTTCAGGCTGGAGGTCTCTCCCGTGCGAATTTTGCTGGCCCACTGTGGGTCGCTCAGTAATGCGCGGCCAACGGCGATGAGGTCAAATTCTTCGCGTTCAAGCCTGTGCACTAGATTATCCAGGCTGGCGGGTTGAGAGCTTTCGCCTCCGAAGGCGGCAAGAAAGTCCCCGGACAGGCCGACCGAGCCCACGCTGATGGTCGCCGCGTCGGTGAGTTTCTTGGCCCAGCCGGCGAAGTTCAGCCCCTGCTCGCCATCCAGTTCGGGAAATTCGGCTTCCCAGAAACGCCGTTGTGAGCAATGCAGGATATCGACACCCGCTTCCACCAACGGCACCAGCCAGTCCGACATGGCGTTCGGCGTGGTCACCAGGCGCGCGCTGTAATCCTGCTGCTTCCACTGGCTCACCCGCAATATCACGGGGAACGCCGGGCCTACTGCTGCACGTATCGCCTTGACCACCTCTGCGGCGAAACGCGAGCGCTCCTTGATGGATGCGCCATTGAACTGGTCGGGACGCTGATTGGTGCCTTCCCAGAAGAACTGATCGAGTAAGTAACCGTGTGCACCGTGTATTTCAACGGTATCAAACCCTAACCGTTTGGAGTCGGCAGCCGCCTTGGCGTAAGCCGCAATCGTATCGGCGATGGCTTCATCACTCATCGCGTCACCGCGTGGCGTACTGGGTGCGGCGAGGCCGGAAGGGCCTTCGATACCTGTCTCGGGCGCCCAGTCGTTGAAGGGATTGCCCACCGATCCGACATGCCAGATTTGCGGCCCCATTTTGCCGCCTGCCGCATGCACGCCGTCGATGACCTGTTTCCAGCCCGCCAATGCCTGGTCGCCATGGAACAGCGGGACGCCGGGGTCGTTACGTGCGCCGGGGCGATCAATGGCGGTGCCTTCTGAGAGAATCAGCCCGACGTCGTGTTCGGCACGTCGGCGATAATAGGCGGCGACGTTTTCTTCTGGTACACCGGTGGGGGAAAACGAACGGGTCATGGGTGCCATGACGATGCGATTTTTCAGGGCCAGGGATTTCAGCGCAAATGGCTGAAACAAAGCATCCAGATTCGTAACACTCATTGCCAGAGACTCCATTTGAAATGAGTCTTGATAGTATATTGTGTATACCTAATATCAATTAGGCACTTTAAAGCTATCAGGTATCCCAGAGGAAACCACATGCTCGATCATGACCCGGCGCTGACTCAAGACGGTACCGTGCCCAAGGTATTCAAAGCCGATTGCTCCAGCCGATTATTGCTTGATCAGATCACCGACAAGTGGTCGGTGCTGATACTGGGCTCTTTGTGCGAAAAACCGTTGCGCTTCAATGAAATCAGGCGTCGCCTGGACGGCATCACGCAAAAAGCTCTGACCCAGAGCCTGCGCCGTCTTGAGCGCAGTGGCATTCTGGCGCGCCGGGTCATCGCGTCTTCGCAGGTGGCGGTGGAGTACAGCATTACGCCGCTGGGGGGGACGCTGGAAGAGCCGTTCAAGGCGCTTTACGCCTGGACGCTCAGCCATTCGGAAGCGGTGCTGCAGGCGCAGGCGGCGTTCGATGCGCGCACCGACGACGCCTAGCCGTTGCAGCTTTACTTGCGGTCCAGCCACACCGTTTGTGCGTTGCAGAACTCGCGTACACCGAAGTGCGACAGCTCGCGGCCGAACCCGCTTTTCTTCACGCCGCCAAACGCCACCCGCGGGTCTGAGACGCTGAACGCGTTGACAAAGACCCCGCCGGTTTCCAACTGATCGGCAATAGCCCGCGCCTTTGCCGAGTCGCTGGTGAAGATGCTCGCGGTCAGGCCAAACTCGCTGTCATTGGCCAGCGCCACGGCGTGCTCGGCGTCGCGGGCGGTGATGATCGAGGCCACGGGGCCGAACAGTTCCTGTTTGAACGACGTCATTTGGTCGGTAACGTCGGCCAGTACGGTCGGTTCGTAGTAATTGCCCGCGCCCGCGACTTTATGGCCACCCAGCAGCAGCGTGGCGCCTTCTGCCAGGGTCGCCTGGACCTGGCCGTGCAGTTCGTCACGCAGATCAAAGCGCGCCATGGGGCCGATATAGGTGGCGGTCGAGGTGGGTTCCCCCATTACCAGGGCGCGGCTGGCTTCTAGGAATTTGGCGGTGAAGGCTTCAACCACGCCCGCTTCGATGATCAAGCGCTTGGCGGCGGCGCAGACTTGGCCGCTGTTCTGGAAGCGGCCGATGACGGCGGCTTGTACGGCGGCGTCGAGGTCAGCGTCGTTGAGCACGATAAAGGGGTCGGAGCCGCCTAGTTCCAGCACGCATTTCTTCAACGCGGCCCCGGCCTGTGAGCCGATGGCGATGCCGGCGCGCACGCTGCCGGTGAGCGTCACGGCGGCGATGCGTGGGTCGGCGATGGCGGTGGACACGCCGTCCTGGGTTACGTTGATGACTTCAAACACGCCTTCGGCAAAACCGGCTTTGCGCAACGCTTGCTGGATCAGGTAGGCGCTGCCCATTACGTTGGGCGCATGTTTGAGCACGTAGGTGTTGCCGGCAAGCAGGGTCGGCACCGCGCCGCGCAGTACTTGCCATACCGGGAAGTTCCACGGCATTACCGCGAGGATCGGGCCCAGTGGGCGGTATTCGATCCGGGCGCTGCCGTTGTCCACCAGGGTGGGCTCCGGGGCGAGCATGGCCGGGCCGTGGGCGGCGTACCATTCGCTCAGTTGGGCGCACTTTTCGATTTCGGCACGGGCCTGGGCGATGGGTTTGCCCATTTCCAGGGTGATCATTTGCGCCATGTCTTCAGCTTGCTCACGCAGGGCGGCAGCCAGGGCCAGCAGGTATTCGGCGCGCTGGCTCACAGGCGTGCGGCGCCAGGTGCGGAAGGCATCGGTCGAGCGGGCGAGGGCGGCGTTCAGCTGTTCCGCGCTTTCATAGGGGTAGCTGCCGACTGTTTCGCCGCTGGCGGGGTTGATCGACAGGGCGTGGGTCTGGTGGGAGATAGCATTGTTCATGGCACCGTCCGGCTGAATGAGGAATGGGGCCAGCGTACGGGGCTGTATGTTTTCTGGAAACTGAATAATATTAAGCAATACGTTCATGAATGGAGAATGAATTGGATATTAGATCGTTCCCACGCTCTGCGTGGGAATGCATCCCATGACGCTCCGCGTCAAAGACCTATGCGCCAACGATCGGACGCGGAGCGTCCGAGGCAGCGTTCCCACGCAGAGCGTGGGAACGATCATGTACATGATTGGAGAATGATTTGGATCTGGTGCAGCTGGAAATCTTCAAGGCCGTTGCCGAGCAAGGCAGCATCAGCGCCGCCGCGCAGTTGATTCATCGCGTGCCATCGAACCTCACCACGCGCATCAAACAACTGGAGCAGGACCTGGGCGTGGAGTTGTTTATCCGCGAGAAAAGCCGCCTGCGCCTGTCGCCGGCCGGGTGGAATTTCCTTGGCTATACGCGGCGCATTCTCGACCTTGTGCAAGAAGCCCGTGCGACGGTGGCGGGGGAGGAGCCCCAAGGCGCCTTTGCCCTGGGCTCGCTGGAGAGCACGGCGGCCGTGCGTATACCTGCGTTACTGGCGGCGTATAACCAGCAATACACCAAGGTCGAGCTAGACCTGAGCACGGGTCCCTCGGGCACCATGATCGAAGGTGTGCTGTCGGGCCGGCTGACGGCGGCCTTTGTCGATGGGCCGGTGCTGCATTCCACGCTAGAGGGTGTGGCGGTGTTCGAGGAAGAGATGGTGGTGATTGCGCCACTGCATCACGCGCCGATCACCCGCGGCCAGGATGTGAATGGCGAGAACATCTATACGTTTCGCTCCAACTGCTCTTACCGGCATCACTTCGAACGCTGGTTCTCACAGGATGGCGCGGTGCCGGGCAGGATCTTCGAGATCGAGTCGTACCACGGCATGTTGGCCTGTGTCAGCGCCGGGGCCGGGCTGGCGCTGATGCCACGCAGCATGCTGGAGAGTATGCCGGGGTGTGCGGCGGTGAGTGTGTGGCCGCTGCCCGACACATTTCGTATCTTGAATACCTGGCTGATCTGGCGGCGGGGCACGGTGTCACAAAGCTTGAACAGCTTCGTAAAACTGCTGGAAGAACGCAATCTGCCAGCATCCTAGATCAAATGTGAAAGCTGGCTTGCCTGCGATAGCGGTGTGTCAGTCAATGAATCTTTAACTGAACCGCCTCTATCGCAGGCAAGCCAGCTCCCACAGGTGTCGTACATCAGCCGCCGAACTGCAGGGTGCCCATGGCCAGTTTGGCCATGATTGCCGTCGCGCCCAGTTGTACCAGCCATAACGCCAACCCACCGAGGAATACTCCCAGCGCAACCTGCAACACCAGGCTCTTCTGGCGCTTGGCTTGCGGTGCGCGTGGGGCGTAGTCGTGCAGTTCGTCGCGGTCGGCGCGCAGGTCCAGGTCATCGTTTCTCATTAGGGTTCTCGCAGCAAAGAGGCAGTCGGCGTTCAGTCTAGTGTGTTCGCCAATAAAAAGGGGGAAGCCAGTGGCTTCCCCCTTCGTCTTACGTTTGCCGGCTTGCTTACAGCACCTCGACAATCGCCTTGGTCACGGCACCAATGTTCGATTGGTTCAGCGCCGCTACGCAGATACGGCCGGTATCCAGTGCGTAGATACCAAACTCGCTGCGCAGACGGGTGACTTGCTCAACGCTCAAACCGGAGTAGGAGAACATCCCGCGCTGGCGGCCAACGAAGCTGAAGTCGTGACTTGGCGCGGCCTTGGCCAGTTCGGCGACCATCTGCTCGCGCATACCGCGGATGCGCAGGCGCATCTCGGCCAGTTCGGCTTCCCACTGGGCACGCAGTTCCGGATTGTTGAGTACCGCGGCGACGATGGCTGCGCCGTGGGTCGGCGGGTTGGAGTAGTTGGTGCGAATCACACGCTTGACCTGGGACAGGATGCGCGCGCTTTCTTCTTTGGAGTCGCTGACGATCGACAGCGCGCCTACGCGTTCGCCATACAAGGAGAACGACTTGGAGAACGAGCTGGACACAAAGAAGGTCAGGCCCGATTCAGCGAACAAGCGCACCGCGGCGGCGTCTTCGTGGATGCCGTCGCCGAAGCCCTGGTAGGCCATGTCGAGGAACGGCACCAGGTTCTTGGCCTTGACCACGTCCAGCACGTTTTGCCAGTCGGCCGGGCTGAGGTCGACGCCGGTCGGGTTATGGCAGCAGGCGTGCAGCACCACGATGGACTGTGGCGGCAGGGCGTTGAGGTCTTCGAGCAGGCCGGCACGGTTCACGTCGTGGGTGGCGGCGTCGTAGTAGCGGTAGGCCTGCACCGGGAAACCGGCTTTTTCAAACAGCGCCTGGTGGTTTTCCCAACTTGGGTCGCTGATGGCGACGACGGCGTTGGGCAGCAGTTGCTTGAGGAAGTCGGCGCCGATTTTCAGCGCGCCTGTGCCGCCCACGGCCTGGGCGGTAATCACACGGCCGGCGCTCAACAGCGGCGACTCAGCGCCAAA
Source organism: Pseudomonas sp. BTN1 (assembly GCF_001907715.1). Classification (NCBI taxonomy): domain Bacteria; kingdom Pseudomonadati; phylum Pseudomonadota; class Gammaproteobacteria; order Pseudomonadales; family Pseudomonadaceae; genus Pseudomonas; species Pseudomonas sp. BTN1. Next base: position 28,633 of record NZ_MPBM01000002.1, read on the forward strand.
CAGCAGCTTTTGCACGGCTTGGTCGTACGCCACGATGCCGTCGATTGGCAAGTAGCCACGGGCGGCATGTTGCGCCACACGAATGGCTTCCGCTTCGGCAACGGCACGCAAGAGTGGAATCTTCCCCTCCTCGTTGCAGTAAACGCCCACGCCAAGGTTCACCTTGGTGGTCCGTGTGTCGGCGTTGAATGCTTCGTTGAGGCCCAGGATTGGATCGCGTGGTGCCATTTCGACAGCGGAGAACAGGCTCATTTTTGCGGCAGCTCTATGGGGGGTAGGAGGGACGTGTCGCGCTCCAGCCGAATGCACTAGAGCGGTGCACAAACGGGGAGCTAGTATAGAGGCCATCACGGCTGAGAGCGACAACGGAAACGGCTTTTCGGCCATGTTTTTCGGTTTATTTGCTGACCGTTAGTCTTATTGCAACATTGGCGAGCAAGGTCGCGTAGGACGACGGCCTTGAAACCCGTCACATTTGACACCACTTCTACAGCTATCATGGTTTTTTCCTGCAACCTGCGATGATTATTCGCGGGTTGCTGAGCTATTTCGTCCCTGGCGGTGTCGAGTCTGGGGTGACTTCACGAGGTACGTTATGTCGGATTTCCAGCTCGTTACCCGTTTTGAACCCGCCGGCGATCAACCGGAAGCCATTCGTCAGATGGTCGAAGGCATTGAAGCCGGCCTGGCGCACCAGACGCTGCTTGGGGTGACCGGGTCCGGCAAGACCTTCAGCATCGCCAACGTGATCGCCCAGACCAACCGCCCGACCCTGGTGCTGGCGCCGAACAAAACCCTGGCGGCGCAGCTCTATGGCGAGTTCAAGGCGTTCTTCCCGAACAACGCGGTGGAGTATTTCGTTTCCTACTACGACTACTACCAGCCCGAAGCCTATGTGCCGTCGTCCGATACCTTTATCGAGAAGGATGCGTCGATCAACGACCACATCGAGCAGATGCGCCTGTCGGCCACCAAGGCACTGCTGGAGCGCAAAGACGCGATCATCGTCACCACGGTGTCGTGCATCTACGGCTTGGGCAGCCCGGAAACCTATCTGAAGATGGTGCTGCACGTCGACCGTGGTGACAAACTCGACCAGCGCGAATTGCTGCGGCGCCTGGCGAGCTTGCAGTACACCCGTAACGACATGGATTTTGCCCGCGCCACCTTCCGGGTGCGCGGCGATGTGATCGACATCTACCCGGCGGAATCCGACCTGGAAGCGATTCGCATCGAGCTGTTCGATGATGAGGTCGAAAGCCTGTCAGCCTTCGACCCGTTGACCGGTGAAGTGATCCGCAAGCTGCCACGCTTCACCTTCTACCCCAAAAGCCATTACGTGACCCCACGCGAAACCTTGATGGGCGCCATCGAGGGCATCAAGGTCGAACTGGCCGAGCGCCTGGAATACTTGCGCTCCAACAATAAGCTGGTGGAAGCCCAGCGCCTGGAGCAGCGCACTCGCTTCGACCTGGAGATGATCCTGGAACTGGGTTACTGCAACGGCATCGAAAACTACTCGCGTTACCTGTCGGGCCGTGACTCCGGGGCGCCGCCACCGACGCTCTATGACTACCTGCCGCCGGACGCCTTGCTGGTGATCGACGAATCCCACGTCAGCGTGCCGCAGGTGGGCGCCATGTATAAGGGCGACCGTTCGCGCAAGGAAACCCTGGTGGAATACGGTTTCCGCCTGCCGTCGGCGCTGGACAACCGGCCGATGCGCTTTGACGAGTGGGAAGCCATCAGCCCGCAGACCATCTTCGTCTCCGCTACGCCCGGCAACTATGAAGCCGAGCACGCGGGCCGCGTCATCGAGCAACTGGTACGTCCCACTGGCCTGGTGGACCCGGAAATCGAAATCCGCCCCGCGCTGACCCAGGTCGACGACTTGCTCTCGGAAATCAACAAGCGTGTGGCCCTGGAAGAGCGGGTGCTGGTCACCACTCTGACCAAGCGCATGTCCGAAGACTTGACTGATTACCTGGCCGACCACGGCGTGCGCGTGCGTTACCTGCACTCGGACATCGACACTGTGGAACGCGTGGAAATCATCCGCGACCTGCGCCTGGGCACCTTTGATGTGCTGGTGGGGATCAACCTGCTGCGCGAAGGCCTGGACATGCCGGAAGTGTCGCTGGTGGCGATCCTGGATGCGGACAAGGAGGGCTTCCTGCGCTCCGAACGCTCGCTGATCCAGACCATCGGCCGAGCGGCGCGGAACCTCAATGGGCGGGCGATCCTGTATGCGGACCGCATCACCGGTTCCATGGAGCGTGCGATTGGCGAGACCCAGCGTCGTCGCGACAAGCAGATCGCGTTCAACCTGGAACACGGCATCACCCCCAAGGGCGTGTTCAAGGACGTTGCCGACATCATGGAAGGCGCCACCGTGCCAGGCTCGCGCAGCAAGAAGCGCAAGGGCATGGCCAAGGCTGCCGAGGAAAGTGCCAAGTACGAGAACGAACTGCGCTCGCCGAGTGAGATCACCAAGCGGATTCGGCAGTTGGAAGAAAAAATGTACCAGCTGGCGCGGGATCTGGAGTTTGAAGCGGCGGCGCAGACGCGTGATGAGATTGGCAAGTTGCGTGAGCGTCTGTTGGCTGTTTGATTTGCGTAGATTGGGCTGGCCTCATCGCGGCCAAGCCCGGCTCCCACATTGATCTGTGAACACGGTCAATGTGGGGGCTGGCTTGCCTGCGATGGCCGCGCCTCGGTTTTCCAGAAATCACCCAGGCTGTTACCATTCGCCCCTTGTTTCAATTTTCAGTTATATCGCCCATTCGAGACCTGCCATGACCACCGTCCGCACGCGCATTGCGCCATCGCCTACTGGGGATCCCCACGTCGGTACTGCTTACATCGCCCTGTTCAACTACTGCTTTGCCAAGCAGCATGGCGGTGAGTTCATCCTGCGGATCGAAGACACCGATCAACTGCGCTCCACCCGTGAGTCCGAACAGCAGATTTTCGATGCCCTGCGCTGGTTGGGCATTACCTGGGCTGAAGGTCCGGATGTCGGCGGCCCGCATGGCCCGTATCGCCAGAGCGAGCGCAGCGACATCTACAAGCAGTACACCCAGCAACTGGTCGATATGGGCCATGCCTTCCCGTGCTTCTGCACCGCCGAAGAACTGGACCAGATGCGCGCCGAGCAACAGGCCCGTGGCGAAACTCCGCGCTACGATGGCCGTGCGCTGCTGTTGTCCAAGGAAGAAGTGGCTGCGCGCCTGGCCGCCGGTGAGCCTCACGTCATTCGTATGAAAGTGCCAAGCGAAGGCGTATGCGTGGTGCCGGACATGCTGCGCGGTGACGTCGAAATCCCGTGGGACCGCATGGACATGCAGGTGCTGATGAAGACCGACGGCTTGCCGACGTACTTCCTGGCCAACGTGGTCGATGACCATCTGATGGGCATCACCCATGTGCTGCGCGGCGAAGAGTGGCTGCCATCGGCGCCGAAACTGATCCTGCTGTACGAATACTTCGGCTGGGAGCAACCGCAGCTGTGCTACATGCCGCTGCTGCGTAACCCGGACAAGAGCAAGCTGTCCAAACGTAAGAACCCGACGTCGGTGACGTTCTACGAGCGCATGGGCTTTATGCCTGAGGCGATGCTCAACTACCTGGGTCGCATGGGCTGGTCTATGCCGGACGAGCGCGAGAAGTTCTCGCTGCAGGAAATGGTCGACAACTTCGACCTGTCCCGCGTCTCCCTCGGTGGGCCGATCTTCGATATCGAGAAGCTGTCGTGGCTCAATGGTCAGTGGCTGCGTGACTTGCCCGTGGAGGAGTTTGCCTCCCGTGTGCAGCAGTGGGCATTGAACCCCGAGTACATGATGAAAATTGCGCCGTTGGTGCAGGGCAGGGTAGAGACGTTCAGCCAGGTCGCACCCTTGGCCAGTTTCTTCTTTGCTGGTGGCGTGAATCCCGATCCCAAGCTGTTCGAGTCCAAGAAGCTTTCCGGTGATCAGGTGCGCCAGCTGATGCAGTTGATTCTGTGGAAGCTTGAAAGCCTGCGTCAGTGGGAGAAGGATGCGATCACCGCGACCATCCAGGCGGTGGTGGAATCCCTGGAGCTAAAACTGCGCGATGCCATGCCGCTGATGTTTGCCGCAATCACCGGGCAGGCCAGTTCGGTGTCGGTGCTTGATGCGATGGAAATTCTCGGCCCGGACTTGACTCGTTTCCGTCTACGCCAAGCCCTTGATTTGCTTGGGGGTGTATCGAAGAAAGAAAACAAGGAATGGGAAAAGCTGCTGGGCGCTATCGCTTAAGCAGGCCGCTTAGGGCACGAAACCCCGGTTTTTCGGGGTTTCGTCGGTAAGTGATTGTTATCCCGGCAAAAAATTTTGGAAATTGTTGAAAATAAATTTGACACGTTCCCAAACCGCCATTAAGATTCGCCCCGTCCTCACCGATGAGGGGCTATAGCTCAGCTGGGAGAGCGCTTGCATGGCATGCAAGAGGTCAACGGTTCGATCCCGTTTAGCTCCACCAATTTCCAGGTTCAAGGTTCCGGCCACACCGTCCTTGAATTGATCAGGTCTCAGCTCTGATCAGATGTACAGAAGGTTTTGTCCCCTTCGTCTAGTGGCCTAGGACACCGCCCTTTCACGGCGGTAACAGGGGTTCGAGTCCCCTAGGGGACGCCAGTTTCAACAAGCAGCTCGAAAGGTCTGCTGCGTCGCGAGACGAAAAATCCGGGGCTATAGCTCAGCTGGGAGAGCGCTTGCATGGCATGCAAGAGGTCAACGGTTCGATCCCGTTTAGCTCCACCAATTTTACAGGTTCAAGGTTCCGGCCACACCGTCCTTGAATCGATCAGTTCTCAGCGCTGATCAGTTGTATAGAAGGTTTGTGTCCCCTTCGTCTAGTGGCCTAGGACACCGCCCTTTCACGGCGGTAACAGGGGTTCGAGTCCCCTAGGGGACGCCACGATTACCCGCTCTGCGGGATTTTTAAGGGTCATTCAATTATTGAATGGCCCTTTTGTTTGTCTGGCGTTTGGCCAATTCCCTCCTTTATTACCCATTTTTCTGTTCTGACCGGCGGTCGTGCTTGTCGCTTGCCAAATATTATTATGGTAATAATATTAAACCCATGAGAGACGGAGGCTACGATGAGCGATAAAAAAGCGCAAACCCGCGAACGTATTTTGCAGGCTGCCAGCGCGGCGTTGATCCAGCGTGGCCCGGCTGAGCCCAGTGTGGGCGAAGTGATGGGGGCGGCTGGGCTGACGGTAGGAGGCTTCTACGCGCACTTTGAAAGCAAAGACGCACTGATGCTGGAAGCGTTCAACCAGTTGTTGGCGCAGCGCCGCGCCTCCATCGATGACTTGGATGACCAGCTGACCGGCGAAGAGCGCCGCACGTTGGTCGCCGCGTTTTATCTGTCACGCAAGCACCGCGACTCCACGACCCAGGCCTGCCCGTTGCCCGCGACGGTGGGGGAGATGGGGCGCTTACCGGACGCTTTTCGCGAGGTCTTGAACGAGCACGTCGAGTTGATGGCTGCGCAACTGGCCGGCAGCCCTGAAGAGATCGACAAAGCCCTGGCGGACATGGCCTTGATGGTCGGGGGGCTGACCCTGGCGCGGGCGCTGGGGCCGGGCGAGTTATCGGATCGGGTGATACGTGCGGCCAAGTCGGCGGTACGCTGAAAAAGGGGACGCGAGATGGGCGCATTGACCTGGGTTCGTGGTTTCAATGGCACGGTGGGGCGCCTTGCGCCGCATGCGGTCGCCAGCAAGATGCGTCGCACCTTCATGACCCCGCGCGATCTGCCGCCGCGTGACTGGGAGTTGCCGCTGTTGGCCCAGTCGGAGCGCATCACCCTGCGTTTCGGCCTGTCGGCGTTGCGATGGGGGCATGGCCCGGCGGTGCTGCTGATGCATGGCTGGGAAGGCCGGCCCACCCAGTTCGCTAGCTTGATCACGGCGTTGGTCGACAACGGCTATTCGGTAATTGCCCTGGACGGTCCCGCTCACGGCCGTTCGCCAGGGCGTGAAGCCCATGTACTGCTGTTTGCCCGCGCCATGCTTGAGGCGGCGGCCGAGCTGCCGCCGCTGTATGCGGTGGTCGGCCATTCCATGGGCGGCGCCAGTGCGATGTTGGCGGTGCAGTTGGGGTTGCGTACGCAGGCATTGGTCAGCATTGCCGCACCGTCGCGCTTTCTGGATGTGCTACGCGGGTTCACCCGCATGGTCGGCTTGCCGCCACGGGCGCGCTCAGCCTTTATCCAAGAGGTGGAGTTGAGCATGGGCATGGCGCTCAAGCATTTGGACGTGGCCCACTACCAACTGAACATTCCCGGCCTGATCGTCCACGCCGAAGACGACACCTTTGTTCCGGTCAGGGCGGCTCAAGCCATTCACGAAGCCTGGTTCGACAGCCGCCTGCTGCGCCTGGAGCAGGGCGGCCACCAGAAAGTGCTCGCCGACCCGCAGGTCATCGATGCTGTGCTCGCCCTATTGGCCGGCTGCCGTCTACAGGAGCGCCAGATCGCCTGATACACTGCCCCGCCGACATCAATCGACTGGAGCAAGGCATGGGCTGGGATTTGGCAACGCCGTTCATCATCGATCTGCAGGTTGCGGCTGAGGACATCGACGGCCTGGGGCACGCCAATAATGCGGTGTACGTCTCATGGCTGGAGCGTTGTGCCTGGCGCCATTCCCAGCGCCTGGGGCTGGACCTCACCGAATACCGCCGCCTCGACCGCGCCATGGCCGTGGTACGCCATGAGATCGACTACCTGGCGGCAGGCTATGAGGGCGATGAGTTACAACTGGCCACCTGGATCGTCGACTGGGACCAGCGCCTGAAGATGACCCGCCGTTTCCAACTGGTACGCCCCCGTGACGGCGCGACCCTGCTGCGCGCGCAAACAACCTTCGTATGTATTGAGTTGTCCAGCGGCAAGCCCAAGCGCATGCCCGCCGAGTTTATTGAAGGTTACGGCCCCGCCCTGACAGGGGGTTAACGGTTGCCGCGGGAAACCCAGTAAACTGCGCCACGATTTTTGTTGAGTGTTTTCCATGCAAATTGCTTTGGCGCCCATGGAGGGGTTGGTCGACAACATCCTGCGGGACGTGTTGACCCACGTGGGCGGTATCGACTGGTGCGTGACCGAATTTATCCGGGTCAACGACCGCCTGCTCACGCCTGCCTATTTCCACAAGCTCGCGCCTGAACTGCTGCACGGTGCCCACACGGCGGCGGGTGTGCCGTTGCGGGTGCAGTTGCTCGGTTCTGACCCGGTGTGCCTGGCGGAAAATGCCGCCCTGGCCTGTGAGCTGGGCTCTGAGGTCATCGACCTGAACTTCGGTTGCCCGGCCAAGACCGTGAATAAATCCCGAGGTGGCGCGGTGCTGCTCAAGGAGCCGGAGCTGCTCAACCAGATCGTCGAGCATGTGCGTCGTGCCGTACCGGCGCATATTCCCGTGACCGCCAAGATGCGCCTGGGCTTCGACAGCCCGGATGGCGCGCTGGTGTGCGCCACGGCCCTGGCCGAGGGCGGCGCGGCGCATATCGTGGTGCATGCGCGCACCAAGGCCGATGGCTACAAGCCGCCGGCCCATTGGGAATGGATCCCGCGGGTGCAGGACGTGGTCAAGGTGCCGGTGTTTGCCAATGGCGATATCTGGAGCGTCGAAGACTGGAAGCGCTGCCGCGAAATCAGCGGCGCCGAAGACATCATGCTGGGCCGTGGCCTGGTGGCGCGGCCCGACCTGGCGCGGCAGATTGTGGCGGCCAAGGCCGGCGAAGACGTGGTCGAGATGACCTGGGCGCAGATGCAGCCGATGCTTCAGGAGTTCTGGCGCCAGTCGGTGGCGCAACTCACGGAAAAGCAGGCGCCCGGCCGCTTGAAACAGTGGCTGGCGATGCTCACGCGCAACTACCCGGAGGCAGTGGAGTTGTTCACGGCCCTGCGCCGCGAGACGGACTTGGGCCAAGTCAGCCGCCTGCTGGGCATGCCGCATCCAACAGCCGTTTAACCGGCAGCCTTACTCCAGCAGTTGCCTGAACCCCTCGATCGGCAACGGTCGGCTGTGCAAATAGCCCTGGAATAAATGGCAGCCGAGCTTTTGCAGGAACGCCAGTTGCTCCAGGGTTTCCACCCCCTCGGCGATGACTTCCAGGTTCAGGCTGCGCGCCATGGCCACAATGGCGCGGATGATTTCTGCATCATTGGGGTCGTGGGTCGCATCGCGCACGAACGACTGATCGATCTTCAGCGCATCCACCGGCAAGCGCTTGAGGTAGGTCAAGGATGAGTAGCCGGTGCCGAAATCATCCATTGCAAAGCTCACGCCGAGTTTTTTCAGGCGACGCATCTTCACCACGGTATCGTCCAGGTTCTGGATCACGATGCCTTCGGTGATTTCCAGTTTCAGCAGGCTGAACGGCAGGCCGTGTTGCTTGAGGCTGTGCTCCACCCGTTCCACAAAGTCGTTCTGGCGAAACTGCCGGGGGCTGATATTCACGCACAGGCTGAAATTGAGCGGGTCTACCAGGCCATCGGCAATCAACTGGGCAAAGGCGCCGCAGGCTTCATCGAGAATCCAGGTGCCGACCTCCAGGATCAGGCCGCTGTCTTCCAATACCTTGATAAATTCCGCCGGTGACTGCGCGCCCAATTGTGGGTGCTGCCAGCGCACCAGGGCCTCGGCGCCGACTATCCGGTTGCCGCGCGCATCCACCTGGGGCTGGTAATGCACGCTGAATTCGCCGCGTGACAAGGCCAGGCGCAAGTCAGTCTCCATGCGCAGGCGTTCGCTAGCGGTTCTTTGCATGCTGTTGTGGAACATCTGCGTGGTGTTGCGCCCGGAGTCCTTGGCGCGGTACAGGGCGATGTCGGCGCGCTTGAGCAAATCGGCGGGTGTGGTGCCGTGGTCGGGGATCAGTGCCACGCCGATGCTGGGTGTGACCTGCAGCCGATGACCGTCGAGAAACATCGGCTCCGAGAGCAATTCGCGCAGGGTATCGGCCAGCGCTTGCACTTGGCTGCTGACCGTCTGGCGGGTGCCCTCCAGGCCGCTGAGCAATACCACAAACTCATCGCCGCCCAAGCGCGCCACGGTGTCCTCCATGCGCACGCTGGCTTCCAGGCGCGCGGTGACGATTTTCAACACGGTATCGCCAACGGGGTGGCCGAGGGAGTCGTTGATGTGCTTGAAGTGGTCCAAGTCCAGAAACAGCAGGGCGCCGCGCAGGTTGTGGCGCTTGAGCAGGGCGATCTGCTGGCTCAGGCGGTCCATCAGCAGTGCGCGGTTCGGCAGGTTGGTCAGCGGGTCGTGATAGGCCAGGTGCCGGATTTGTGCCTGGGCGTTCTTCAATAGGCTCACATCCCGTGCGGTCAGCAGCAGGCAGGGGGTTTCATTCAAGGTGATCGGCTCCACCGAGACCTCCACCGCCAGTACCTCGCCACGCTTGTTGCGCCAGAGCATTTCCAGGTGGTGAATGCGCCCCTTGATCTGCAACTCGGCCAACAGTGCGGCGCGTTGGTTTTCGTCGGCCCAGATGCCGATCTGGTACAGGGTCAGGCCGATGGCCTCTTCGGTGCGGTAACCGGTCAGGCGGCAAAAGCCATCGTTGACCTCCACATAGCGGCCGGTGTCGCGCTCGGTGATGGAAATCGCATCGGGGCTGGAGTGGAACGCCTTGGCGAACTTCTCTTCGCTGGCCTTGAGTGCGGCTTCCGAGCGTTGCTGTTGGGTAATATCGCGCAGCGTGGTGACGATGCACGGCTGGTCGCTGACCTTGATTAAACGGCTGGAAATCATGCAAGTCAGGCTTTGGCCGTCCTTGTGATGCACCACGATGGCCACATTGCTCAGGGCCTGCTCGCGAATCACCTGCTCGATGCGTTGCAGGCGCTTGCTGGAGTCGTCCCACAGGCCGATTTGTTCGGCGCTTTTGTCGAGTACTTCGGCGGCTGTAAAGCCAAACGTCTGGGTAAACGCCGGGTTGATCTCGATGAACGCGCCGCTGTCCAGGCAGGTGACGCAGATCGGGTCGGGGCTGGCCTGGAACAGGCTGGCGAACTTTTCCTCCGAGGCGGTCAGCCGTTGCTCGCGCTCGACCTGGTCGGTGATATCCAGCAAGGTGCCGGCCATGCGCAGGGGCTTGCCTGACTCATCGCGATACAGGCGTGCGCGACTCTCCAGGTAACGCGGGCTGCCGTCTTCCATTTGCACGCGGTAGGTCAACTGATAGTTGCCGTCCGGGCCTTCGCGCAAACTGCGGTACGCATGGCGCATACCCTCGCGGTCTTCATCGGACATGCCCTCAAAAAACGCATCGAAGGATTCATGGAACGGCGCGGGTTCCAGCCCGTGCAACTGGGCGGCACGCGCCGAGCCGTAGAGCATGCCGCTGGGGATGTGCCAATCCCAGGTGCCCAGTTGCGCGGAATCCAGAGCCAGGTCCAGGCGCTCCTGGCTGTCCTTGAGTGCTTGCTCGGCGTTTTTACGTTCGGTGGTGTCCAGGAACGTGCTGATCAGGTACGCCTCGCCGTCCAGTTCGACCTTTTGTGCGCTGAGGGTGCCGTCATGGATCTGGCCGTTGCTGGCGCAGAACTGCACTTCCATGGTGATGGGTTCGCCTTTGCGCTGGGTGGCCTTGACCAGCAGAGCCCGCTGTTCCGGATGGCGCCACAGGCCCAGTTCCAGGGTGGTGCGGCCGATGGCATCGGCCACTGGCCAGCCGAACAGCATCTCGAAATACTGGTTGGCTTCGCTGATCAAGCCGTCGGCCTGGCGCGTCAGCAGCACCATGTTCGGGCACAGGTGGAAGAGTGTGGCGAAGCGCTTTTCCGAATGGCTGAGGGCATGTTCACGGTCGCGTTGGTGGGTGATCTCGCGGATCACCCCGATCATGCGTCGCCGTCCGGCTTTGTCGGGGGCCAGGTTGCCGCTGATTTCCAGCCAGTGCAGGCTGCCATCGGGCCATTGGATGCGGTGGTGCATGGCGCGGTCGAAGGGCTCTCCGGCGAGCACCGCATGAAAGCCGCGCACCACCCGCGCGCTGTCTTGCGGGGCCAGCAGGTCGAGGTAGTCCAGGTCCTTGGGCAGAGGCTGGCGCGGGTCAAAGCCGAATAGCGCCTGGGTGCCCCGTGACCAACTGATTCTTCCTGTGTCGATTTCCCAGCACCAGGCACCCAGCCGCGCGGCATTGAGGGCCGCCAGCAGTTGCGGGGCGCTGTCCCAGCTTTGTTCCGCCGCTTGAGGGTCCAGGGCGTAGATGCGGGGCAGGGGGGGTACCGGGTCAACAGGGTTGCGCATTATCAAAGGGCCTTGGCTCATTGAGAAAACCGCGCGGTTTGACCCAAACCCCTGGCCCGCACGGTGTCATGCCGATAACCCTGGCAGATCGACCTGTGCATCCAACAGGCTCATGAAAGCCCGCGCAGCGTTCGACAGCGTCCTTTCGGTGTGCACGATATAGCCTAGCTGGCGACTGAGCTGTATGCCCGGCAAAGCGATACTTGCCACCTGATCGTCGAGCATGGTGCGTGGTAACACACTCCAGGCCAGACCGATGGAGACCATCATCTTGATGGTTTCCAGGTAGTTAGTACTCATCGCGATATTGGGCATCAGGCCCTGCGCCTCGAACAGGCGGCTGACAATATGGTGGGTAAAGGTATTGCCTCCGGGAAACACCGCCGGATGCCCGGCTATATCCGCCAGGCTGACGGAACCGTTGCTGATCAGGCTGTGTTCCGGCGCCACCACAAAATCCAGCGGGTCGTCCCACACCCGGGTGGCGCGTACCAGGTTGTGGGGCTCTGGCGCCAGGGTGATCACTGCGACTTCCGCACGGCCGTGGAGGATTTCTTCGTAGGCCACTTCTGAATCCAGAAACTGAATATCCAGTGCCACATTCGGGTATTGCCGGGTGAAGGTGCGCAGAATCGGTGGCAGGCGGTGCAGGCCGATATGGTGGCTGGTGGCCAGGGTGAGGCGGCCGCTGACTTCGCCGGTGAGGTTGGTCAGGGCCCGGCGGGTGTCGTCCAGCACGTTGAGGATTTGATAGGCGCGGGGCAGCAAGGCCCGCCCGGCCTCGGTCAGGCCGACTTCGCGGCCCAGGCGGTCGAACAGTCGTACCTTCAATTGTTGTTCCAGACCGGCGATGCGCTTGCTGATGGCCGGCTGGGTCAGGTGCAGGCGTTCGCCGGCGCCGGAGAAGCTGCCGGTCTCGGCGATGGCGATAAAGGCGTTGAGGTTGGCCAGGTCCATGGTGCTATTCCAGTTGGTAATCCAAAGCATAAAAAATATGAATTTGAGTTATTTAATGTAGCGCCATACCATCAGCCTCACAAGCCAAAGGGTTATTGAAAAGCCCGGCGTATAGAAGCACCGCTGATGAGGACCGACTGATGGCCGGCAAAACGCTTTACGACAAGCTTTGGGATTCCCATGAAGTGAAACGTCGCGATGATGGATCGTCGCTGATCTATATCGACCGTCACATCATCCATGAAGTGACCTCGCCCCAAGCGTTCGAAGGCCTGCGACTGGCCGGGCGCAAGCCTTGGCGCGTCGACTCCATCATCGCCACGCCGGACCACAACGTGCCGACGACTCCTGAGCGCAAAGGCGGCATCGAAGCCATTGCCGACCAGGTCTCGCGGTTGCAGGTGCAGACCCTTGACGACTATTGCGACGAATACGGCATCACCGAATTCAAGATGAACGACGTGCGCCAAGGCATCGTCCACGTCATCGGCCCGGAGCAGGGCGCAACCTTGCCGGGCATGACCGTGGTCTGCGGTGACTCTCATACCTCCACCCATGGTGCGTTCGGCGCTCTGGCCCACGGCATCGGTACTTCCGAGGTGGAGCACGTGTTTGCCACCCAGTGCCTGGTGGCCAAGAAAATGAAGAACATGCTGGTACGCGTCGAAGGCCAATTGCCGTTTGGCGTGACCGCCAAGGACATCGTACTGGCTGTGATCGGCAAGATCGGCACCGCAGGCGGCAACGGCCATGCCATCGAGTTCGCCGGCAGTGCTATCCGCGACCTGTCCATTGAAGGCCGCATGACCATCTGCAACATGTCCATCGAAGCCGGTGCCCGCGTGGGTATGGTGGCGGCGGACGAAAAAACCGTCGAATACGTCAAAGGTCGCCCCTTCGCGCCGCAAGGCGCCGATTGGGACGCCGCCGTCGAAGCCTGGAAAGACCTGGTCTCCGACGCCGATGCGGTGTTCGACACCGTGGTCGAACTCGACGCTGCGCAGATCAAGCCGCAAGTCAGCTGGGGCACTTCGCCGGAAATGGTCTTGGCCGTTGACCAGAACGTGCCGGACCCGGCCAAAGAGGCCGACCTGGTCAAGCGCGGCTCCATCGAGCGCGCCTTGAAATACATGGGGTTGACCGCCAATCAGGCGATCACTGATATCCAGTTGGACCGTGTATTTATCGGCTCCTGCACCAACTCGCGGATCGAAGACCTGCGCGCCGCGGCGGTGATCGCCAAGGGCCGCAAGGTGGCCTCGACTATCAAGCAAGCCATTGTGGTGCCAGGTTCCGGGCTGGTTAAAGCCCAGGCGGAAGCCGAAGGGCTGGACAAGATCTTCCTCGAAGCCGGTTTTGAATGGCGGGAGCCGGGCTGCTCGATGTGCCTGGCGATGAACCCGGACCGCCTGGAGTCGGGCGAGCATTGCGCATCGACCTCCAACCGTAACTTCGAAGGGCGTCAGGGCGCGGGTGGGCGTACCCACCTGGTGAGCCCGGCCATGGCCGCCGCTGCTGCCGTCAACGGTCGTTTCATCGACGTTCGCGAATTGATCTGAGGAAAACCCGATGAGAGCTTTTACCCAACACACAGGCCTTGTAGCGCCGTTGGACCGTGCCAATGTGGACACCGACCAGATCATCCCCAAGCAATTTTTGAAGTCGATCAAGCGCACCGGTTTCGGCCCCAACTTGTTCGATGAGTGGCGCTACCTGGACGTGGGCTACGCCTACCAGGACAACTCCAAGCGCCCCCTGAACAAGGACTTTGTGCTCAACGCCGAGCGTTACCAAGGTGCCAGCGTGTTGCTGGCCCGGGAAAACTTCGGTTGCGGCTCCAGCCGTGAACACGCGCCGTGGGCCCTGGAAGAGTACGGCTTTCGCAGCATCATCGCGCCGAGCTACGCCGATATCTTCTTCAACAACAGCTTCAAGAACGGCCTGTTGCCGATCATCTTGAGCGACGCAGAAGTGGACGAGTTGTTCCAGCAAGTGGAGGCCAATGTCGGCTACCAATTGACGGTGGACCTGGCCGCGCAAACCGTGACCCGCCCGGACGGTAAGGTGTACCACTTTGAAGTGGATGCCTTCCGTAAGCACTGCCTGATCAACGGCCTGGATGACATTGGCCTGACCTTGCAGGACGGCGATGCGATTGCCGCGTTTGAAGCCAAACACCGGGCGAGCCAGCCCTGGTTGTTTCGCGATGCCTGATTTGATGTAAGCAGGTCTGGCCTCTTCGCGCAGCAAGCCCGCTCCCACATTCAAGGACAACATCATGACCACCACCGCCCACTCCCAAGTCGTGCAAAAACAATTCGGCGAGCAAGCCTCGGCCTACCTGAGCAGCGCCGTACACGCCCAGGGCACCGAATTCGCTGTGCTACAGGCCGAGCTGGCCGGGCAGGGCGCTGCACGACTGTTGGACCTGGGCTGCGGCGCAGGTCATGTCAGCTTCCAGGTGGCGCCTCTGGTCAAAGAAGTGGTGGCCTACGACCTCTCCCAGCAGATGCTTGACGTGGTGGCTGCCGCCGCCAAGGACCGCAACCTGGCCAACATCCGCACCGTGCACGGCGCCGCCGAGCGCTTGCCCTTTGCCGAGGGTGAGTTCGACTTCGTATTCAGCCGTTATTCGGCCCATCACTGGAGCGACCTCGGCCTGGCCCTGCGTGAAGTGCGCCGGGTGCTCAAGCCGGGCGGCGTGGCGGCATTTGTGGATGTCTTGTCACCGGGCAGCCCCCTGTTGGACACTTACCTGCAAACCGTCGAAGTGCTGCGCGACACCAGCCACGTGCGTGATTACTCCGGCGCCGAGTGGATGCGCCAGTTGAGTGAGGCTGGCCTGCACGTGCGCAACAGCAGTCGCCAGCGCTTGCGCCTGGAATACACCTCGTGGGTCGAGCGCATGCGCACGCCAGAGGTATTGCGTGCGGCAATCCTTGAGCTGCAACAGGCGATGGGCCAGGAAGTGCGCGATTATTACGACATTCAAGCCGACGGCACCTTCAGCACCGATGTGCTGGTGGTCTTCGCCGAACGCTGATTGATTTTTCCCGACCTGCCCACGGGCGGGTCGCTTGATGAAATGAGGAACGCATGAGCAAGCAGATTCTGATTCTCCCTGGCGACGGTATTGGTCCGGAAATCATGGCCGAAGCGGTCAAGGTCCTTGAGCTTGCCAACAGCAAGTACAGCCTGGGCTTCGAGCTGAGCCACGATGTGATCGGCGGCGCCGCCATCGACAAGCACGGCGTGCCGCTGGCCGACGAGACCCTCGACCGCGCCCGGGCTGCCGATGCCGTGCTGCTCGGCGCCGTGGGTGGGCCGAAATGGGACAAGATCGAGCGTGACATCCGCCCTGAGCGCGGCCTGCTGAAAATCCGTGCGCAACTGGGCCTGTTCGGCAACCTGCGCCCGGCCATCCTCTACCCGCAACTGGCCGACGCGTCGAGCCTCAAGCCGGAAGTGGTGGCGGGCCTGGATATCCTCATCGTGCGCGAGCTGACCGGCGGTATCTACTTCGGCTCGCCACGGGGCGTGCGCGAGTTGGAAAATGGCGAACGCCAGGCCTACGACACGCTGCCGTACAGCGAGAGCGAAATCCGCCGTATCGCCCGTGTCGGTTTCGACATGGCGCGGGTGCGCGGTAAAAAGGTCTGCTCGGTGGATAAAGCCAACGTGTTGGCTTCCAGCCAGCTGTGGCGTGAAATCGTCGAAGAAGTCGCCAAGGATTACCCGGACGTCGAACTGAGCCACATGTACGTCGACAACGCCGCCATGCAGTTGGTGCGCGCACCCAAGCAGTTCGACGTGATCGTCACCGACAACCTGTTCGGCGACATCCTGTCCGACCAGGCGTCGATGCTCACCGGTTCCATCGGCATGCTGCCGTCGGCGTCCCTGGACACCAACAATAAAGGTATGTACGAGCCGTGCCACGGTTCGGCGCCAGACATCGCGGGGCAGGGCATTGCCAACCCGCTGGCGACGATTTTGTCGGTGTCGATGATGCTGCGCTACAGCTTCAACCTGGGCGATGCGGCGGACGCCATCGAGAAGGCTGTCAGCCTGGTGCTGGATCAGGGCTTGCGCACGGGCGATATCTGGTCCCAGGGTTGCACCAAGGTCGGGACGCAAGAAATGGGCGACGCAGTAGTCGCCGCGCTGCGGAATCTGTAATCTCTCGGGCCCGCTTGCAGTTGTTGCTGCAAGGCGGCCCACTTTTTAACAAGGTGTAGTTGCGATGAAACGTGTAGGTCTGATCGGTTGGCGCGGTATGGTCGGTTCCGTGCTCATGCAGCGGATGCTGGAAGAGCAGGATTTCGATCTTATTGAGCCGGTGTTTTTCACCACTTCGAACGTAGGTGGCCAAGGGCCGTCCGTGGGCAAGGATATTGCCCCGCTCAAGGATGCCTACAGCATTGAAGAGTTGAAGAGCCTCGACGTGATCCTGACCTGCCAGGGTGGCGACTACACCAGCGAAGTCTTCCCCAAGCTGCGCGAAGCCGGCTGGCAGGGTTACTGGATCGACGCCGCTTCGAGCCTGCGCATGCAGGACGACGCGGTGATCATCCTCGATCCGGTCAACCGCAAGGTCATCGATCAGCAACTGGACGCCGGTACCAAGAACTACGTGGGCGGCAACTGCACCGTGAGCCTGATGCTGATGGGCCTGGGTGGCCTGTTCGAAGCGGGCCTGGTGGAGTGGATGAGCGCCATGACCTATCAGGCGGCCTCCGGCGCCGGCGCGCAGAACATGCGCGAACTGATCAAGCAGATGGGCGCGACCCACGCCGCTGTCGCCGATCAACTGGCTGACCCGGCCAGCGCCATCCTCGACATCGACCGCCGTGTGGCCGAGGCCATGCGCAGCGACGCTTACCCGACCGAGAACTTTGGCGTGCCATTGGCCGGTAGCTTGATCCCGTGGATCGACAAGGAACTGCCTAACGGCCAGAGCCGTGAAGAGTGGAAGGCCCAGGCCGAAACCAACAAGATCCTGGGTCGCTTCAAGAACCCGATCCCGGTGGATGGCATCTGCGTGCGCATTGGCGCCATGCGTTGCCACAGCCAGGCGCTGACCATCAAGCTGAACAAAGACGTGCCGATCGCCGATATCGAAGGCCTGATCAGCCAGCACAACCCCTGGGTCAAGCTGGTGCCGAACAACCGCGATATCAGCATGCAGGAGCTGAGCCCGACCAAGGTCACCGGCACCCTGAATGTACCGGTGGGCCGTCTGCGCAAGCTGAACATGGGCAGCCAGTTCCTCGGCGCGTTCACCGTCGGCGACCAACTGCTGTGGGGCGCGGCTGAGCCGTTGCGTCGCATGTTGCGGATTTTGCTGGAGCGTTGATCGCTTGAAGCAATAACAGAAACCCGCGTTCTGGTGACAGGCGCGGGTTTTTTGTTGCCTTTGTGATCATTCCCACGCTCTGCGTGGGAATGCAGCTCTGGACGCTCTGCGTCTGCTTTAGAGGCGTGACGCGGAGCGTCACAGGAGGCATTCCCACGCAGAGCGTGGGAACGATCAGGGGGGCTGTAATTGCCTCACCCTCTACCACCCGGTAAAGTGCCGCTCCCCCGTAATGCCCGAGGCAACCCCATGACCCAGACCTTTGAAATCGCCGTGATCGGCGCCACCGGTACCGTGGGTGAAACCCTGGTGCAGATTCTTGAAGAGCTGGAGTTCCCTGTGGGCACCTTGTACTTGCTGGCGGGCAGCAACTCGGCGGGGGCTTCGGTGCCGTTTCGGGGCAAGAACGTGCGGGTCAAAGAAGTCGACACGTTTGACTTCAGCAAGGTGCAGTTGGCGTTCTTCGCTGCAGGCCCGGCGGTGACCTTGAGCTTCGCTCCGCGTGCCACCGCCGCTGGTTGCGCGGTGATTGACTTGTCCGGCGCATTGCCCGCCGAGCAGGCGCCGCAAGTGGTACCGCAGGCCAACGCCCATGTGCTGAACGCGTTGAAAAAGCCTTTTCAACTCGGCAGCCCGAGCCCCTGTGCCACGTACCTCGCGGTGGTGCTGGCGCCCTTGCGCGGTGTGGTGGACATCCAGCGCGTGAGTGTCACCGCTAACCTGGCCATCTCTGCCCAGGGCCGCGAGGCCGTCAGCGAGTTGGCGCGCCAGACCGCTGAACTGTTGAACGTGCGTCCCTTGGAACCGGCGTTCTTTGATCGGCAAGTGGCGTTCAACCTGCTGGCGCAAGTCGGCACGCCGGATGCCCAAGGTCATACCGCCCTGGAGAAACGTCTCGTACACGAACTGCGTGCGGTGCTGGAAACACCTTTACTAAAGATTTCCGCCACCTGCGTTCAAGCCCCGGTGTTTTTCGGCGATAGCCTGGCTGTGTCGCTGCAATTGGCCGCGCCGGTCGACCTGGACGCGGTGAACCGTGCGCTCGACGCTGCACCGGGAATAGAGCGGGTCGAGGAGGGCGATTACCCCACGGCCGTAGGCGATGCCGTCGGCCAGGACGTGGTGTACGTAGGGCGAGTTCGCGCAGGTATCGACGACCCGGCGGAACTAAATCTTTGGCTGACGTCAGATAACGTACGCAAAGGCTCGGCCCTGAACGCCGTGGAGCTGGCGCAGTTGTTGATAAAAGGCCTTGTGTAAAAGATACTTGGCGGCAATTTGTAGATTGATTCTAACCAGGCGCTATGCTTGGTCCCAAGTGAAACACAAGCGCGTCGGTGACCTATCGGCTCGCCATGCCTAATGGCAGCGGTTACCAACCTTCTCGCAGGGCGGGAAGCGTTCAAACAAAGGATGAGGCTATGGTTCAAGTTCGCAAACTGGTGTTAGCAATAGCGGCCGCCTCGGCGCTGTCCTCCGGTATGGCGCAGGCGCTGCAACTTGGGGAGATGACCCTCAAGTCGAAGTTGAACCAGCCGCTGTCGGTGGAAATCGAATTGCGCGATGTGGGCGGCCTTACGGCGTCCGAGATCACCCCTAGCCTGGCGTCGGCCCAGGCCTTCGTGGATGCGGGTGTCGACCGCCAGGCGTTTCTCGATGACCTGACGTTCACCCCGGTGATCAACCCCGAAGGTCGCAGCGTGGTGCGCGTGACCTCCAGCAAGCCTCTGCCCGATTCCTATGTGCGCTTCCTCATGCAGGTGCAATGGCCCAATGGCCGTTTGATGCGTGACTACAGCGTACTGCTCGACCCGGCCAAGTTCGATCAGCCAGCGCCGACGGCGAGCGCGCCGGCCAGTACCGCGCCAGCCGCCAGCACGCCTGCCCAGCACACCACCACGTCCCGCGACACCTTGTGGGAAATTGCCGCAAAGAACCGCAATGGCGCCTCGGTCCAGCAAACGATGCTGGCCATCCAGGCGCTTAACCCGGATGCCTTTGTCGACGGCAATATCAACCGCCTGAAAACCGGCCAGGTCCTGCGCCTGCCAGATACCACGCAAAGTACAGCGCTGGCGCAGCCGCAAGCGATTGCCGAAGTGAGCGCGCAGAACGCCGCCTGGCGCCAGGGCCGCCGTGGCCCTCAGAGCCAAGTGGCCGGCAAGCCGCAGTTGGACGCGACCAAACGCACCCAGGCCGGCAATGCGCCGTCGAGTACCCAGGCCAAGGATAACCTGAGTCTGGTGTCGGCCGAAGCTGCCAAGAAAGGCGCGAAGGGCACCGTCGGTGACAGCCGCGCCCTGAGCGACAAGCTGGCAATGACCCAGGAAGAGCTCGACACCACGCGGCGCGACAACGAAGAACTGAAAAGCCGTGCCGCCGACTTGCAAAGCCAGTTGGACAAGCTGCAGAAGCTGATCCAGCTGAAGAATGACCAATTGGCTCGTTTGCAAGCGCAAACGGGCGAGCCACAGACAGCCGCGATGCCCGCGCAGTTGCCGGGTGAACCTGCAGCTGAGCCGGCGGCCCCCGTTGCAACACCAGCGCCAGTGCCTGAACCGGCCAAGCCGGCTGCTGCGCCGGCCAGCACCGAAGGCAAGTTCAACGACCTGCTGACCAACCCGATTGTGCTCGGCATCCTTGGCGGTGCGGCCCTGCTGGTGGTGTTGCTGCTTCTGCTGCTGTGGGCACGCCATCGCAATGCTCGCCGCGAAGAAGAGAAACATCTGCGTATGGCACGGGCGTTGGCCGAAGAGCCTGAGTTCGTTTCCAATATCGATCAAGACCTGCCGCCTGACAGCTTCGAGGGCCTTGAAGTGCCGCCGCCGAGCGTCAAGCTCGCCACCGCAACGCCGCCAGCATCTGCGCCCGCGCCGGCGCCGGTGGTTGAGACGGTAGTGGCACCGACGGTCGCCTCCGTGCTGGCGCCGTTGGCGGTTGCCGTGGCTCAGGAAAACGCCAGTGACGCCCTGGCCCAGGCCCAATCCCATATCGACCGTGGCCATCTGAACCAGGCGGCGGATGTGCTTGAACAAGCCATCAAGCGCGAGCCCAAGCGCAGCGACCTGCGTTTGAAGCTGATGGAAGTCTATGGGCTGCAGAACAACAAGGACGGGTTCGTCACCCAGGAGCGCCAGTTGGTGGCCAACGGTGAGAACCATGCCCAGGTCGAGCAGCTCAAGGCGCGTTTCCCGGCCATGGCCGTGTTGGCGGCGGGTGTCAGTGCCGCAGTGGCTGCCGCGGCCCTGGATGCGCAGTACGTCAAGGACCTGCTCGATGACAAGCCGACCCCAGCCCCGCAGGCAGACACCTTCGACACCGATTTCGACCTGAGTCTGGATGACCTGGAAGCCGCCTCGCCGGCCGAGATCGCGCAAGACCAGCAAACCTTTGAAGCGCTGCTCAAACAACAGACTGAGCCCAAGGCCGATGCGCAGGATCTGTCGGACTTTGACCTGGACCTGCAACTGGACCCGCCGACGTCGAAATCCGATGACGACTTCCTGTCGGGCCTTGAAGGGCAGATCAAGGATGTCCCGCCGGTTGAGCCGCCGACCCTGACGCCGGCCGCGCTGGACGAATTCGACCTGCCAGAAGACTTTGACCTGTCGCTGGCGGACGAGCCGAGCGCCCCGGCAGCCAAGCCCGATGCTTTTGCTTCGGAGCTGGACGACGTCAACGCTGAACTGGATCGTTTGTCACAGAGTCTGGAGCATCCGCCGATCGAGCCTTCCTTCACGGCTGAAGATGCCGCGCTGGGTGCTGAGGATGAGCCAGAGTTCGATTTCCTCTCTGGCACTGATGAAGTGGCCACCAAGCTCGACTTGGCCCAGGCCTACATCGACATGGGCGATGCGGACGGCGCGCGAGACATCCTGTCCGAAGTGTTGACCGAAGGCGACGAGGGTCAGCGTAGCGAAGCCAAGGAAATGCTCGGCAGAATCTAACGGCCGACGCAGAAAAATGTGGGAGCGGGCTTGCTCGCGAATGCGGTGGTGCAGTTGCTGATGTGCTGGATGACACGGCGCATTTGCGAGCAAGCCCGCTCCCATATTTAAAGTCCACTCATGCACCCTGACGCCCTATAATGCCCGCCTTTGCGCAACTCATCAGGCTCTCAGTTCTTGGCAAATATAGATAACGCGGCTGCCGAAATGGCGGCCGCAGGCTTTTACCGCATCGCCCTGGGCGTGGAATACAAAGGCTCGCGCTATCGCGGCTGGCAGCGTCAGGCCTCCGGGGTGCTGACGGTGCAGGAAACCCTGGAAAACGCCCTGTCCAAAGTCGCCAACTCGCCGGTGTCGCTGATGTGTGCCGGGCGCACCGATGCCGGCGTGCACGCGTGTGGCCAAGTGGTGCACTTCGACACCCAGGCCGAGCGGTCGATGAAGGCGTGGGTGATGGGGGCCAATATCAATTTGCCCCATGATGTCAGTGTCAGCTGGGCCAAGGTCATGCCCGCGCATTTTCACGCCCGTTTCAAGGCCATCGCCCGGCGTTACCGCTACGTGATCTACAACGATCAGATCCGCCCGGCGCACCTCAATGAAGAAATCACCTGGAACCACCGCCCGCTGGATGCCGAGCGTATGGCCGAAGCCGCGCAGCATCTGGTGGGGGTGCATGACTTCAGCGCCTTCCGTGCCGGGCAGTGCCAGGCCAAGTCGCCGATCAAGGAAGTCCACCACCTGCGGGTGACGCGCCACGGCAAGATGATCGTGCTGGATATCCGTGCCGGGGCCTTTCTGCATCACATGGTGCGCAATATCGCTGGGGTGCTGATGACCATCGGCACCGGTGAGCGCCCGGTGGAGTGGGCCAAGGAAGTGCTGGAAAGCCGCATCCGCCGCACGGGCGGGGTCACGGCGCATCCGTTCGGCTTGTATCTGGTGGATGTGGAGTACCGCGACGAGTTCGAACTGCCGGAACGCTTTATCGGGCCGCACTTCCTCACCGGTTTCAGCGAACTTGGCGGCTGACGCCCGGAAAAGCTTTTGTTACCATCCGGGACTTTCTCGGACCAACCCTGAGGTTCCTACGACATGTCAGCCGTTCGCAGCAAGATTTGCGGGATTACCCGCATAGAAGACGCGCTGGCGGCAGTCGAAGCGGGGGCGGATGCCATTGGCCTAGTGTTTTATGCCAAGAGCCCACGGGCGGTAAATGTGCTGCAGGCGCGGGCGATTATCGCTGCGTTGCCGCCCTTCGTGACCACCGTGGGGTTGTTTGTCAATGCCAGCCGCTGCGAGCTCAACGAGACCCTGGATGCGGTGGCGCTGGATATGTTGCAGTTCCACGGCGACGAATCGCCAGAGGAATGCGAAAGCTATCAGCGCCCGTACATCAAGGCGTTGCGGGTCAAGGCCGGGGACGATATTGCCGCAGCCTGCGCCGCGTATGCCGGCGCTCGCGGGATTCTGCTGGACACCTACGTCGAAGGCGTACCCGGTGGTACGGGCGAGGCGTTCGACTGGTCGCTGATTCCCGAGGGGTTGAGCAAGCCGGTTATTCTCGCGGGTGGGCTCACCCCAGGAAATGTCCAGGCGGCCATCGAACAGGTTCGGCCGTATGCCGTCGACGTCAGCGGTGGGGTGGAGCAGGGCAAGGGGATCAAGGACCCGAGCAAGATTCGCGCGTTCATGCAGGCCGTGCGCAACAGCAGGGGTGGGATGTGACGGCTGGCAGTCTGCCGCCGTCCATAACTACCACTGTGTAAAACAGCCCGGCGCCGCCTGTGGGTGGCCCGGAAACGAAGTGGCAACCCTGCGCTGGCAGGTTGTCTGGAAGGCTGAGGATACGAGCGGGAAATGGCAGGTCCAACGTCTGACCCCGTCCCGCCTGTGTCATCGCCACATATGAATTTAGCTCAAGGGCATACGCGGGGCTGTGTTCAAGCCACCGGTACTGGAGAAAAGAAAGCATGAGCAACTGGTTAGTAGACAAACTGATCCCTTCGATCATGCGTTCCGAGGTGAAGAAAAGCTCGGTTCCTGAAGGTCTGTGGCACAAATGCCCATCCTGCGACGCGGTACTGTATCGCCCGGAGCTGGAAAAGACCCTGGACGTTTGCCCCAAGTGCAACCACCACATGCGTATTGGCGCCCGCGCCCGTATCGACATCTTCCTGGATGCCGGCGGCCGTAATGAGCTGGGCGCCGACCTGGAGCCGGTTGACCGTCTCAAGTTCCGCGACAGCAAGAAGTACAAGGACCGTCTGGTCGGCGCGCAGAAGCAGACCGGCGAGAAAGACGCGCTGATTTCGGTCAGCGGCAAGCTGCTGGGCATGCCGGTGGTGGTTTCGGCCTTCGAATTCTCCTTCATGGGCGGTTCCATGGGTGCCATCGTCGGTGAGCGCTTTGTTCGCGCTGCCAACTATGCCCTGGAAAACCGTTGCCCGATGATCTGCTTCGCCGCCTCCGGTGGTGCGCGTATGCAGGAAGCCCTGATTTCCCTGATGCAAATGGCCAAGACCTCGGCGGTTCTGGCGCGTCTGCGTGAAGAAGGCATTCCGTTCATCTCCGTATTGACCGACCCGGTCTACGGCGGCGTGTCCGCCAGCCTGGCAATGTTGGGCGATGTGATCGTTGGCGAGCCTAAAGCCCTGATCGGCTTTGCCGGCCCACGCGTGATCGAGCAGACCGTGCGGGAGAAACTGCCGGAAGGCTTCCAGCGCAGCGAGTTCCTGCTGGAGCACGGTGCGATCGACCTGATCATCCCGCGTGGCGAGTTGCGCCCGCGCCTGGGCAGCCTGCTGGCGCAAATGATGGGCCTGCCGACGCCTGTGTACGTCGCGCCTAAAGTCGAGCCGATCGTCGTGCCGCCGGTGCCTGCAAACCTATGACCCAACGTACCCTGGGCGAGTGGCTCGCCTACCTTGAGCAGTTGCATCCGTCCGCCATCGACATGGGCCTGGAGCGCTCGCAACAGGTAGCGGCCCGCCTCGGGTTGGGTCAGCCGGCACCGCGTGTGATCACGGTGACCGGCACCAACGGCAAAGGCTCCACCTGTGCTTTTGTGGCCGCGCTGTTGCAGGCCCAGGGCCTCAAAGTCGGCGTGTACAGCTCGCCGCACCTGCTGCGCTACAACGAGCGGGTGCAGCTCAATGGCGTAGAAGCCACTGATGCCCAGCTGTGCGAAGCCTTCGCAGCCCTGGAGGCCGGGCGTGGCGAGACTTCCCTGACCTATTTCGAAATGGGCACCCTGGCGGCGTTCTGGCTGTTCGAGCGTGCGCAGCTGGATGTGGTCGTGCTGGAAGTCGGCCTCGGCGGGCGCCTGGATACGGTCAACGTGGTGGATGCCGACCTGGCGCTGGTCACCAGCATCGGTGTTGATCACGCCGACTATCTAGGCAATACCCGCGAGTCTGTGGCCTATGAAAAGGCCGGGATCTTCCGCCAGAGCAGGCCCGCGCTCTGTGGCGACCTGGATCCGCCGCAACCTTTGCTGGACAAGGTGCGCGAGCTGGATTGCCCGTTCTACCTGCGCGGTCGTGAATTCAATCTCGACATCGGTGCGACCCACTGGCAATGGCGTGGGCGTGATGCCCGTGGCAAGGTGGTAGAGCTGCTCGATTTGCCGTTGCTGAACCTGCCGATGGAAAACGCCGCACTCGCGCTGCAAGCCTATTTGCTGCTGGATCTGCCGTGGGATGCCAAGCAGATCGGCGCAACCCTGCGAGCGACGAAGGTGGTGGGGCGCCTGGATCGCCGGGTGCTGGACTGGCAAGGCAAGCGCCTGAACCTGTTGCTGGATGTCGGGCATAACCCCCATGCGGCTCACTATCTGGCTCAGCGCCTGGCGCGCACACCACCGGCCGGCCGCCGCCTGGCGGTGTTCGGGTTGCTGGCCGACAAGGATCTTGATGGCGTAATAGCGCCGTTGTTTGGCAGCGTACAGTCTTGGGCCGTTGCGCCGCTGGATACGCCGCGCAGCCGTCCTGCGGTTGAGCTGGAAACTGCCTTGCAGAACCTTGGCGCGCCCGTGACGTCGTATGCAAGCATCACTGCCGCCCTTGAGGCGCAGTGTGCGCTGGCTGCGGCCGAAGACGAAATCCTGTTGTTCGGATCATTTTATTGTGTTGCCGAGGCGCTCGAATGGCTGGCCCGGCGCTCCACGGAGGAAGCTGCACATGGCATTACTGGATAGCGCATACAAGCAGCGAATGGTCGGGGCCCTGGTGCTGGTGGCGTTGGCGGTGATCTTCCTGCCGATGCTGTTTTCCCGTCAGGACGAACAGCGCCAGGTGGTGGTTGAAGCTCCCGCTGCGCCCCAGGCGCCGGTGGTGCCCCAGGTTCAAGTCGAACCGGTAGTTGTGCCTGAGCCTCAGGTGTTGCCGGAAGAACCTGTGCCCGTCGAGGAGGAGGTCGTCACCCAGCAGGCACCTTCGCAGGCCCCTTCGATGCCGGTGCAGCCAAGTGTGCCGGTGGTCAAGCCGACGCCAGCCCCGGCTGTCGCCGCCAAACCGGCTGCACCGGCGCCAGCGCCCAAGCCTGTGGCGCCGCAGCCTGCTGCACCGGGTAAGCCGGATGTGGGTCAGAGCCGCATCGACCCTAATGGCTTGCCGATCAGTTGGTCGATCCAGCTCGCCAGCCTGGCCAATCGCGAAAGCGCCGATGCCTTGCAGAAAAAGCTGCGTGCCCAGGGGTATAACGCCTATATCCGCAGTGCCGATGGCAAGAACCGTGTGTTTGTGGGGCCGCTGATCGAGCGTGCCGAGGCAGATCGCCTGCGCGATTTGCTGGGTCGTCAGCAGAACCTCAACGGGTTTGTGGTGCGTTTCCAGCCCGAGCGCGGCTGAACAAACACCGGCTTTGGCTGGCGGCGCGGTTCAAATGTGGGAGCGGGCTTGCTCGCGAATGCGGTAGATCAGTCGACTTATTTGTTGCTGGCCCACCGCATTCGCGAGCAAGCCCGCTCCCACATTGGTTTTGTGATGGGGTTGAGATCGACTTGCTCGCTCCCAATCTATTGATTTGCAAAGCACCCGCAATCACCGCTTACCGATAGCCCGGCGCTCTGCTAAAATGCGCCGCCTTATCCGTACGTAGGCTGCACTGTGCCATTTACCTGGGTTGATTGGGCGATCGTTGCAATCGTCGCCATCTCCGCTTTGATCAGTCTGAGCCGCGGCTTCGTAAAAGAAGCACTGTCGTTGCTGACCTGGATCATTGCAGGAGTCGTAGCCTGGATGTTCGGTGGTTCACTGTCGGTCTACCTGGCCGGGTACATAGAGACACCTTCGGCTCGCGTCATCGCGGGCTGCGCCATCATGTTCATCGCCACGCTGTTGGTGGGGGCAATGGTCAATTATCTTATTGGCGAGTTGATACGTGTCACCGGCATCGAAGGGACCGATCGATTTCTCGGCATGGCCTTCGGGGCTGCGCGTGGCGCGCTGCTGGTGGTCGTGGCGGTCGGGCTGTTGAGCCTGGGGCCGGTACAGCAGGATTCGTGGTGGCAGGAGTCGGTACTCGTGCCAAAATTTCTATTGGTTGCAGACTGGTCCAAGAACCTCATTCTGGGGTGGAGCAGTCAGTGGCTGGCCAGCGGAATCAGCGTACCCGCTGATCTTCCGTTCAAGGAACACCTCTTACCGGCCAAAACGCCTCAGTAAGCTGTGTTCAGTCAAGATTCATTAAGTAGGGGTTGCGTCGCATGTGTGGCATCGTCGGTATCGTCGGTAAGTCGAACGTCAATCAGGCGCTGTATGACGCGCTAACCGTCCTCCAGCACCGCGGCCAGGACGCTGCCGGTATTGTGACCAGCCACGACGGCCGGTTATTCCTGCGCAAGGACAATGGCCTGGTGCGTGACGTGTTCCATCAGCGTCACATGCAGCGCCTCGTCGGGCACATGGGCATTGGCCATGTGCGCTACCCGACTGCCGGTAGCTCGACCTCGGCCGAAGCTCAACCTTTCTACGTCAACTCGCCTTACGGCATCACTTTGGCGCACAACGGTAACCTGACCAACGTTGAACAACTGGCCAAGGAGATCTACGAATCTGACCTGCGCCACGTCAACACCAGCTCCGATTCGGAAGTGTTGCTCAACGTGTTCGCCCACGAGCTGGCCCAGCGCGGCAAGCTGCAGCCGACCGAAGAAGACGTGTTCGCCGCCGTGATCGACGTGCACAACCGTTGCGTCGGTGGTTATGCGGTGGTGGCGATGATCACCGGTTACGGCATCGTCGGTTTCCGCGACCCCCACGGCATTCGTCCGATCGTATTCGGCCAGCGTCACACCGACGAAGGCGTCGAGTACATGATCGCCTCCGAAAGCGTGTCCCTGGACGTGCTGGGCTTCACCCTGATCCGCGACCTGGCGCCGGGCGAGGCTGTCTACATCACTGAAGACGGCAAGCTGCACACCCGTCAGTGCGCCGTAGCGCCGAAACTCACCCCGTGCATCTTCGAACACGTCTACCTGGCGCGTCCGGATTCGATCATCGACGGCGTCTCGGTCTACAAGGCGCGCCTGCGCATGGGCGAGAAGCTGGCCGAGAAGATCCTGCGCGAGCGTCCCGAGCACGATATCGATGTGGTCATCCCGATTCCGGACACCAGCCGTACTGCCGCGCTGGAGCTGGCCAACCATCTGGGCGTCAAATTCCGCGAAGGCTTCGTGAAGAACCGCTACATCGGCCGTACTTTCATCATGCCCGGCCAGGCTGCGCGCAAGAAGTCGGTTCGTCAGAAGCTCAACGCCATTGAACTTGAGTTCCGCGGCAAGAACGTGATGCTGGTGGATGACTCCATCGTGCGCGGCACCACTTGCAAGCAGATTATCCAGATGGCCCGCGAAGCCGGGGCGAAGAACGTGTACTTCTGCTCTGCGGCGCCCGCGGTGCGTTACCCGAACGTGTACGGTATCGACATGCCGAGCGCCCATGAGCTGATCGCGCATAACCGTTCGACCCAGGACGTGGCCGACCTGATCGGCGCCGACTGGCTGATCTACCAGGACCTGCCGGACCTGATCGAAGCGGTTGGCGGTGGCAAGATCAAGATCGAGCAGTTCGACTGCGCCGTGTTCGACGGCAAGTACGTCACCGGCGATGTCGACGAGGCCTACCTGAACAAGATCGAGCAGGCGCGCAACGACTCGTCGAAGATCAAGACCCAGGCGGTCAGCGCGATCATCGACCTGTATAACAACTGAGTAAACACCGGCCCTGAGGGGCCGGTTTTGTATCTTAAACAAAGAATTGAATAAGGAGTCGCAGCATGAGTCAGGAATGGGATGCCGGTCGGTTGGACAGCGACCTCGATGGCGTAGCTTTCGATACCCTGGCTGTGCGCGCCGGCCAGCACCGTACCCCGGAAGGTGAGCACGGCGACCCGATGTTCTTCACCTCCAGCTACGTGTTCCGTACTGCCGCCGACGCCGCTGCGCGGTTTGCTGGCGAAGTGCCGGGCAACGTGTATTCGCGCTACACCAACCCGACCGTGCGTGCGTTTGAAGAGCGCATCGCGGCCCTGGAAGGTGCCGAGCAGGCCGTGGCGACTGCCACCGGAATGGCGGCCATCCTGGCGGTGGTGATGAGCCTGTGCAGCGCCGGCGACCATGTGCTGGTATCGCGCAGCGTGTTCGGCTCGACCATCAGCCTGTTCGAAAAGTACTTCAAGCGTTTCGGTATTGAAGTCGATTACGTGCCCCTGGCGGACCTGTCCGGTTGGGAGGCGGCCATCAAGGCCAATACCAAGCTGTTGTTCGTCGAATCGCCGTCCAACCCGCTCGCTGAGCTGGTGGACATCGCCGCGCTGTCCGAAGTCGCCCATGCCAAGGGCGCGATGCTGGTGGTGGACAACTGCTTCTGCACCCCGGCCTTGCAGCAACCGCTGAAGCTGGGTGCGGACATCGTGGTGCACTCGGCAACCAAGTTCATCGACGGCCAGGGCCGTTGCATGGGCGGCGTGGTGGCCGGTCGCAGCGAGCAGATGAAGGAAGTGGTGGGCTTCCTGCGCACCGCCGGCCCGACCCTCAGCCCGTTCAACGCCTGGATCTTCCTCAAAGGCCTGGAAACCCTCAGCCTGCGCATGAAAGCCCATTGCGCCAACGCCCAGGCCCTGGCCGAGTGGCTGGAGCAGCAGGACGGTATCGAGAAAGTGCATTACGCCGGCCTCAAGAGCCACCCGCAACACGCCTTGGCCCAGCGCCAGCAGCGTGGTTTCGGGGCGGTGGTGAGTTTTGAAGTGAAGGGCGGCAAAGACGGCGCCTGGCGCTTCATCGACGCGACACGCTTGATCTCCATTACCGCCAACCTGGGTGACAGCAAGACCACCATCACCCACCCGAGCACCACCTCCCACGGGCGCCTGGCGCCGCAGGAGCGTGAAGCGGCCGGCATTCGTGACAGCCTGATCCGCATCGCGGTGGGCCTGGAAGATGTTGCTGATTTGCAGGCAGACCTGGCCCGCGGGCTGGCGGCCTTGTGATCGAGTGGTCCATGGAGGCTGCGGCGGCCAGTAACGGGCGCGTGGCGCTGGTGACGGGCGCGGCGCGGGGCATTGGCCTCGGGATTGCCGCGTGGCTGATCAGTGAAGGTTGGCAGGTGGTGCTGACCGACCTGGACCGCGAGCGCGGTGCCAAGGTGTCCAAGGTGCTGGGCGACAATGCCTGGTTTATCACCATGGACGTGGCCGACGAGAAGCAAGTGGCCCAGGGTGTCGCCGAGGTGCTGGGGCAGTTCGGGCGCCTGGATGCGTTGGTGTGCAACGCGGCGGTGGCCGACCCGCGCAATATCACCCTGGAAAGCCTCGATCTGACGTATTGGAATCGGGTGCTGGCGGTCAACCTCAGCGGGCCGATGCTGTTGGCCAAGCACTGCGCGCCTTACCTGCGTGCCCACGGCGGCGCTATCGTCAACCTGGCCTCGACCCGGGCGCGTCAATCCGAGCCCGACACCGAAGCCTATGCGGCCAGCAAAGGTGGGCTGTTGGCCCTGACCCACGCGTTGGCCATGAGCCTGGGGCCCGAAGTGCGGGTCAATGCGGTCAGCCCTGGCTGGATCGACGCACGTGACCCGGCTGCGCGGCGTGCAGAGCCGCTCACCGACTCCGATCATGCCCAGCATCCGGCGGGCAGGGTGGGGACGGTGGAGGACGTGGCGGCGATGGTGGCCTGGTTGCTGTCACGCCAGGCCGGGTTCGTCACCGGGCAAGAGTTCGTGGTGGACGGCGGCATGAGCAAGAAGATGATTTACAGCGAGTAGGGCGGGTAGCCGCCTTGAAGTTATTTTGTCTTTTTCAGAAAAACTTCAAGCAGGCTATTGACTTAGGTCCGCTACCTGCGTAAATTTCGCGGCCTCAACGAAGCAAAGGGTGATTAGCTCAGCTGGGAGAGCATCTGCCTTACAAGCAGAGGGTCGGCGGTTCGATCCCGTCATCACCCACCACTTCTTGAGAGTTTTGCCCCTAGGGCAAGACGCAACGTTAAAGGTTGCACCGACGCGCAGCGGTAGTTCAGTCGGTTAGAATACCGGCCTGTCACGCCGGGGGTCGCGGGTTCGAGTCCCGTCCGCTGCGCCATATTTTCCAGGTTCGATCTGTCGGGCTTGAGATTGAACAGCCAAGGCTGATCGATCAGATGTTTAAAGGTGGTTGAGGGTTCATGCTCAATCAGCCAAGCGATACGCAGCGGTAGTTCAGTCGGTTAGAATACCGGCCTGTCACGCCGGGGGTCGCGGGTTCGAGTCCCGTCCGCTGCGCCATATCTGCCTCAAGGCCCACTGAACGCCTTGAAGCACAAGGAAAGCCACTGGCTCACCTTGATCCGATAGCAAAGACCCTGGTCGAAAGACCGGGGTTTTTTGTGTCTGGGGTTTGGAAAAAACCTCATCTTCTTCGCTACCACCAGCGCTCATTATCGGCAAACGGCCGACAGATCATTTCGATTCTGTCGGCCGTTTTTGCGTTCTTGTGTCAAAAAATTTCAATGTGGTTATTTGCCGCAGGCGCAGAAACCTTTAAAGTTAACCCTTCGGTCAACTTTGCACTGTCATCATGGCCTTTTGATTCGTCGAGAAAGGCTTCTGCAAGTCTCCAGATTCGGTGTACTTAACCATAAGGGCGGATTTATAACCGCTCAGAGGATGATCCATGTCCAACCGTGAAATAACCCGGCGCTCGTTCCTTCAGGGCGGGCTGGTGGCGGGTGTGAGTGTCACGCTCACGCCGCTCAGCACCCAGGCGCTGGCTGCCTTGATGGAAAACAGCGTGACCGTGCCGTCTGAAAAGTGGCTCGGCCATAACGGCAAGGCGCGCCAGCGTAACGATGCCTTGTCGAAAGTCTGCGGCAGCAAGGTGTTTGCCCGCGACATCCGCTCCAAGGACATGCCCGGCTGGCCTGCGCAGCAAGGTCACGCCATGTTGCTCAAAACCATCAAGGCCGACCACATCTACGCGGGCTACGACCTGTCGTGGCTTGGCGCCGAGCTGCAGCCGGACCGTATCGTCACCGCTGCCGACCTGGACAAGGACGGTATCGTCTTCCCGGAAGAACATGCGCCGGACCCGTTGTTGCCCGAGGGCAAAGTGCCGATGTTCATCGGTCACCCGGTGGCGATCCTGATCTGGAACGACTTCGAGCGTTTCCGTCAGGCCAAGAACAAACTCAAGTTCAATGACAAGGCGATTCGTTACGGCGCCAAAGTGCCGTATTACGAAGGTGACCCCTACGGTAGCTTCCGCTACGTGCGCGTGGGTGGCCCGACCTCGGCCGACGAAGACGAATTCGCCAGCCTCAAGGATTCGATCCTGTTCCCGATGCTGAAAAACCGTCGCCCGGTGTGGAATTCCCAGCCAAACCTGCACGGCAACCTGACCGAGCGCGGGCTGTTCTACGCCGAGCGCATGAAGAGCCAGATCAACACGCCACCGGACAACTGGCTGGTGTTTGACGAGCGCTACAAAACCCCATCGATCGAACCGGCCGCCATGGAGCCGGACAACGGCAACGGTTGGTACGATCCAGCAACCAAGACCCTGCACTTTGTGGTGGCCACCCAGTGCCCATTGGAAGTGGCGACCGAGACCGCCAAGATGATCTCGCCGTCGCGCTTCGGCCTGGCCCACCTGAACATGCATCCGGGTTATACCGTGGGTTACGGTTCCAAAGACCACAACATTTTCGTCTACTACGCCGCCCTCGCTGCGTTGTATGGCGCCGGTGTACCGGTGCGTCTGGCCAATGATCGTTACGAGCAATTCCAGAGCGGCATCAAGCGTCACCCGTTCGATATCCGCTATCAGTTGGCGGTCGACAAGAACGACCACAGCTTCAAAATCTTCCTCGCCGACATGAGCGTCGACGGCGGTGGCCGGATCAACTACAGCCCGTCGGTGGCTGCGGTCGGCGCCACGGCGGCGCAGTCGATCTACTACATGCCGCAGAACGACCTGCAAGTCACCGCGTACCATTCCCGTGGCGTTGAAGCCGGTTCGATGCGGGGCTACGGCACCCTGCAAAGCATGGCGGCGACCGAAATGATGGTCGACGAAATCGCCGGTCGCCTCGGTGTGGATGCCATTGAATTGCGACGCAAGAACGCACTGCGTTCGGGCATGAAGAACACCCAGGGCGCGATCCCTGCCGGTGCGTTGCGGCTGCACGAAATTCTCGACAAGGCCGCTGCGCACGACGTATGGAAAAACCGCGACGCGATCAAGCAACAGCGCGAAGCCGCAGACCCGGATAACTGGTATGGCGTCGGTTTTGCCATCTGCCAGAAAGACTTCGGCACCGGTTCCGAAGCGCCGATGGCCAGTGTTGAATTCAGCGCTGACGGCCGCATCAGCCTGCGCCACATCGGGATCGAAATCGGCACCGGCATGTCCACTTCGCAATCGCTGGTGGTCGCCGACTTCCTTGGCAGCCCGGCCCACGAAGTGAAAACCGGCGAAACACAATGGCAGGAAATGCAACTGGTCACCGGCGGCAACCCCTACACCATGAGCCAGGCCGAGCAGGACAACCTGCTGCGCAACCCGCGTTGGGTGGGCAAGCTCGCGTCGGCGTCGTCCGCGACCAACTCGGCGTACTACTTCAGCCACGCCACCCGTGAAGCGGCGCGTGTGCTGTTCAACCACGGCTTGTGGCCGGCAGCGCTGGAGATCTGGCGCCAGGGCCCGTTCGGCGGCCAGGCCAACCCCTATGTGGTGCGCCGCGAAGACGCACATTGGGTGGACGGCAAGCTCACTGCCAACGGCATGCAGCCATTGAGCTTTGAAGAACTGGCCAAGCGCGCTCATGAGCGCGGCCTGGTCACCGCTGCCACGGTCCACGGGTTCAACCGCTGGAGCTGGGCCGAGGCTGAGTACAGCATCGACGGTGTGCGCGAGCGCCTGCCGCTCGACGGTCTGGCGGTGAAATACGGCGATGGCGCACCGAAAGCCAAGCAGGCGCTGATGAGCACTGCCGGTTTCCACCTGCTCGATCGCCAGAACGTCAGCTATCCCGCCACCCAGTTGAATAACGCTGCGGTGACGTACTACAGCCCCGTCGCCACGTTGGTCGAGTTGAAGGTCAACAAGGGTTCGGCGCAGGTCGAAGTGCTCAATCACCATTCATGGGTCGAGTGCGGGCGTGTGCTGGTTGAAGAGTTGGTCAAAGGCCAGCTCGAAGGTGGAGTGGCCATGGGTATCGGTCACGCGTTGATGGAGGAAATGCCGTTGTACGAAGGCGGGCCGGGGGAGGGCGACTGGAACTTCAACCGCTACCGTCTGCCGATGGCGCGTCACGTTGCCGTATGGAAACAGACCTCGGAGATTCTGCCGGCGCTGTCGCCAAGCGACCCGTCCAAAGGTATCGCTGAAGTGGTGATGATCCCGATTGTCGGGGCCATTGGTAATGCGGTGGCACACGCCATCGGTAAACGTGTTCGCGACCTGCCAATCACGGCTGCACGCATCAAGGAGGCCCTCAATGGCTAACCGTCCGCTTCAACTGACCCTCAATGGTCAACCCGTCGGCCCGGTGGACATCCCTGATGACCTGCCGATGATCGACTACCTGCACGAATACAAAAACCTCACGGGCTCGCGGCTGGGCTGCGGCCAAGGCATTTGCCACGCCTGTGTGGTGATCGTCGACAACCCGGACGGCACCAGCGAAGAAGTGCGCACCTGCATCACCGGCGCGCATTACTTTGAAGGCAAGCAAGTGCGCACTATCGAAGGCCACGCCAAGCGCGATGAGTCGGGCCAGGTCACTGAGCTCAACCCGATCCAGCAGCGCTTCGTGGATGAGTTCGCCTTTCAGTGCAGCTATTGCGCGCCGGGCTTCGTCAATGCGGCGACCGTGTTGGTGGAGAAACTGCAACGCCAGCCGACCGTGTACAGCAAGCTGGAACAAATCATCGAGGACAGCCTCGGTCATCACGTCTGCCGTTGTACCGGGTACGTGCGTTATTACAACGCCACCCGCAACGTGCTGACCGATCTCGGCCTGGTCAAGGAGGGTTAAGCATGAAGCTTTTTCTGACCCGCCTGGCCTTGGCGGTCGGCCTGGCCGCGCCGGTATTGTTTGCCCACGCTGATGATCAAGCCAAGCGCGGCGAATACCTCGCCCGCGCCGCTGACTGCATGGCCTGCCACACTGCACCGGGCGGTGCGCCGTTTGCCGGCGGGCTGCCGATTGTCTCGCCGTTTGGCACCATCTATGGCACCAATATCACGCCAAGCAAAGAACACGGCATCGGCTTGTACAGCGATGACGAGTTCTTCGCTGCGTTGACCGAAGGCAAGCGTCGCGACGGTGCGTACTTGTATCCGGCGATGCCCTACACCTCGTACCATCTGATGCCGCGTGAAGACTCGGACGCCATTCATGCGTACCTCAAAACCATCGAGCCGATCGAGCGCGCAGCGCCGGTCACGAGCCTGAGCTTTCCCTTCAACGTGCGCCTGGGCTTGATGGGCTGGAACGTGTTGTACGGCAAAGCGCTGAAACTGGAACCGGCCGAAGGCAAGAGCGAAGCCTGGAAGCGCGGCCAGTACATGGTCGAAGTGCTCGGCCACTGCGGCGAATGCCACACGCCACGTGGCCTGCCCGGTGCGATGGAGCTGGACAAGCGCCTGACCGGCGGCATCCTCAATGGCTATCTGGCGCCCAGCCTGCTCGCCACGGACCTGGCCGCACGCGGCTGGAATGAGCAGGACCTGGCCACGTTCCTCAAGCACGGCATGAGCGCACAAGGGACGATGTTCAACGAGATGTTCCCGGTGTTCCACAACAGCACCCAGGGCCTGAGCGATGCGGACCTGGCCGCGATGGCGACCTTCCTGCTCGGCGATAAACCGCCGGCAGTCAAGGCGTTGGTCGAAGTGCCGGTGGACAAGCTCGGCCCGAGCGCTCAGCGCGGCCGCCAGGAATACCTGAACGTCTGTGCCGGTTGCCATGCCGCCGGTGGTGAAGGCAAGCCGCACATCGCGGTGGCGATGCGCGGCAACACCACGCTGCGTCTGGAAGACCCGCGCAACCTGGTGCGGGTGATCGAGGACGGGATCGGTGAGCAGAAGTTCTCCGGGTTCGAGCACATGCAACCGATGCCGGGCTTCGCTGGAAAACTCAGCCCGGCGCAACTCACCGATCTGATCAATTACCTGCGCCAAGGCTGGGGCGGGCAATCGGCGGAGCTGGCGGTGAGCGATGTGCAGAAGTTGCAGGCTGAGGCGCCGTCCATCGAGTACAAGGCGCACTGACATGCAGCATCTGGACCTGCAGGTGATACGACGGGCGCTGGAGTGGTCGGTGGCCGGGCAACGCATCTGGCTCTGTACGGTACTGGCCACCTACGGCTCGGCGCCGCGTGCGCCGGGTTCGTTGCTGGCAGTGAACGCCGCAGGGCAGTGGATTGGGTCGTTGTCGGGTGGTTGCGTCGAGGAAGACTTTCTCGAACGCGTCGCTGACGGTGCGTTTCTCGATGCGGTCAACGTGGTGCGCTACGGCGCAGGGGACGATCCGCGCTCGCGGGTCAGCCTGCCCTGCGGCGGCATTCTCGAAGTATTGGTTGAGAAGTTCGAGCCTGACTGCGAGGTGCAGGCGCACCTGCGTGAAGTGGAGTCGGCGCTGCTCGGGCAGCGGCGC
Source organism: Pseudomonas sp. BTN1 (assembly GCF_001907715.1). Lineage (NCBI taxonomy): Bacteria > Pseudomonadati > Pseudomonadota > Gammaproteobacteria > Pseudomonadales > Pseudomonadaceae > Pseudomonas > Pseudomonas sp. BTN1. Next base: position 65,319 of record NZ_MPBM01000002.1, read on the forward strand.
TTGATTCGCCAGGTCGACCTGGCCAGCGGGGCGCGCCGCCTGGTCGCTGATTGTGAGCAGGGCGCGCGCATCGAGCGTGACAGTGAGCGGGTGCGCCTCCGCGTCGGTGCGGCTCAGCGTCTATTGCTGGCCGGGTACTCCAGCGTGGCGCAGGCGTGTGCCGAGTTTGCAGTCGGCCTCGGGTTCGAAGTGATTCTCTGCGACCCACGCGATGAAGTGCTCGAAGGCGTGGTGCTCAATGGCGTGGAGATTCGTCGCCAGTTGCCGTCGGTGTTTATTGCCGATGGCGGCTGTCACCGTGATACGGCGGTGGTTGCGCTGACGCATGACCCGCGTATCGACGATCTGGCGATGATGGAAGCGGTGCGTACCGACGCGTTCTACATTGGCGTGATGGGGTCGTTGCAGACCTCGCAGAAGCGCTTTGAGCGACTGCGCCGCATCGGTGGGTTGGGGGAGCCTGAACTGGCGCGGATACACGCGCCCATCGGGCTTAACCTGGGGAGCAGGACGCCGTCGGAAATTGCGTTGGCGGTATTGGCGGATATCGTGCGGATTCGCAGCGGGATTGCTCGCGACCGGCTCTGAAGCGCAGCCCTGTAGGAGCGAGCAAGCTCGCTCCTACAGTGTTTACATCCCGAATTTATCTCGCAACCCGTAGTACCAAGCCCCCAGCGCCGCAAACGGCGTGCGCAACATTTGCCCACCCGGGAACGGGTAATGCGGCAAACCCGCAAACGCATCAAAACGCTCTGCCTGACCCCGCAAGGCCTCTGCCAGTACTTTGCCTGCCAGGTGCGTGTACGTCACGCCATGGCCGCTACAGCCCTGGGAGTAATAGATGTTGTCACCTAGGCGACCGACCTGCGGCAAACGCGACAGGGTCAGCAGGAAATTGCCAGTCCAGGCGTAGTCGATCTTCACGTTCTTCAGTTGCGGAAATGCCTTGAGCATTTTCGGCCGGATGATCGCTTCGATATTCGCCGGGTCTCGTGCGCCATACACCACGCCGCCGCCGAAGATCAGGCGCTTGTCGCTGGTGAGGCGGTAGTAGTCGAGCAGGTAGTTGCAGTCCTCGACACAGTAATCTTGTGGCAATAAAGTCTTGGCTACTTCATCGCCCAGTGGCGCCGTGGTGATCACTTGGGTGCCACACGGCATCGACTTGGCCGCCAGCTCCGGCACCAGATTGCCCAGGTAAGCGTTCCCCGCGACGATAATGAATTTGGCCCTGACCTTGCCTTCGGCGGTATGCACCACCGGATTAGCGCCGCGCTCGATGCGCACCGCTGCCGATTGCTCATAGATCGTGCCGCCCAGGGATTCCACAGCCGCGGCTTCACCGAGCGCCAGGTTGAGCGGGTGGATATGGCCGCCGCTCATGTCCAGCAAGCCGCCCACATAGTTGTCACAGGCCACCACTTCGCGGATGCGTCGCTCGTCCAGCAACTCCAGTTGCGTATGGCCGTAGCGCTCCCACAGACGCTTCTGCGATTCCAAGTGGCCCATGTGCTTGCTGTTGAGGGCGGCGAACACGCCACCGTCCTTCAAGTCGCACTGGATCTGGTACTTGGCCACGCGCTCACGGATGATTCTGCCGCCTTCAAACGCCATCTGCCCCAACAACTGCGCCTGCTGAGGCCCGACGCTGCGCTCGATCACGTCGATATCGCGGCTGTAACTATTGACGATCTGCCCACCGTTGCGACCCGAGGCACCAAAACCGACCTTGGCGGCTTCCAGCACCGTAACGCGAAAGCCGTTCTCCAGCAGAAACAGCGCACTGGAAAGCCCGGTATAGCCGGCCCCGATCACGCACACATCGGTCTCGACCTCACCTTGCAACTCAGGACGGGGCGGAACTGCATTCGCAGAAGCGGCGTAATACGACTGGGGGTAGGGGGTGTTCGCCATCCTGGAACCTCTGTTTTATATTTTTTACGAGTGCGCCGATCCTACCTGAGTTGAAAATTGCCTGCCAGCCACCCGAAAATCACGGGTGTACCCGGCGCAAATAAAAAATTCGCATATTCATAGGGTTAGCTGCAAAAAAGATGTTGACACCCCTCCGGAATTCCGTAGAATGCCGCCTCACAGCAGGCACGTAGCTCAGTTGGTTAGAGCACCACCTTGACATGGTGGGGGTCGTTGGTTCGAGTCCAATCGCGCCTACCAAACAAAATCCGCTCTGCTGGGCGGTCTGGAAGGGCTCACCGAAAGGTGGGCCCTTTTTTGTTGCCTGAAATTTGGGCAAAGGAACATCAAGACGCCGGCGGCGTCCTTTCAGGGCTTGTATGTCCAATCAGGCGAAAAGCGTCGCCACCGCCAGCAGGCAAATTACCTGGGCGAACAGCTGGCAGCGTATTTCGCCAAGTGTGGTCGCCATATTACTCATTTGTCCGGCATACATAGCGGGAACCCTCATTGTCGGCGTGACACCGTGAATGAACTGCAAGTACACACAGCTGCACCGTGGAGTATAGGTGCAGATCAGGAATTTTCCCTGCCGACGCCATAGCGAGTTCATCCTCACGTCTTTTCCAAAAAAACTGCGCTGAATCTCTCCATGGTGCCGTACCCCCGATGCCATCCCCCCACAAAAATTATTGGTTTGCAGCAACAATTTTTCTTGTTGGACACCCCCGTCCCCAGGCAGCAAAGTTGCCGCCACTGACGCTCGACCTTCCAGGTCAACAATAAAAAACCGAGCCGATTGCACGCCACTTTCAAGCTGTGAGCCCTCGGCCCACATCCTGCTGTTATGGCGCCGCAGCGCGCACTAAAGGACCTCTTCGCCATGCAAACTGTTGTGAACTTATGGCCGTTGATCGGCGTACTTGTCATCGTGGTCGGCTTTGTATTGCGCTTCAATCCGCTGTTGGTGGTCACCGCGGCCGCCATCGCCACCGGGCTTGCCGCCCAGTTCCCGCTGGAAAAAATTCTCGCCACCATGGGCGATGGCTTCCTTCAGACCCGTGCCTTGCAACTGATTCTGTTATTGCCGCTGGCGGTGATTGGCCTGCTGGAACGCCATGGCCTGCGCCTGCATGCGCAGAACTGGATTGCACGCTTCGAACGCGCCACGGTCGGGCGTTTGTTGATCATCTATCTGTTTGTGCGTGAGTCCACGGCGGCCATGGGGTTGACGAGCCTGGGTGGGCATCCGCAGATGGTGCGGCCGCTGCTGGCGCCGATGGCCGAGGGCGCCGCAGAAAAACGTTATGGCAAGCTGCCTGACAAGCTACGCCACAAGGTACTGGCCATGTGCGCTGCCACCGACAACGTCGGGTTGTTCTTTGGTGAGGACATCTTCGTGGCCTTTGGTGCGATTGCGTTGATGCACACCTTCCTGCTTGGCTCGGGGATTGATGTGGAGCCGCTGCACATTGCGGTGTGGGGCATCCCGACGGCGATCTGCGCCTTCATCATTCACGCTATCCGGTTGCATCGTTTCGACCGGCGCTTGACCCGCGAAATGAGCTCGGCCACCGCTCCAGTGGAGGCTGCTCAATGATTATTTCCATTCAATACCTGTACTGGCTGGCGGGCGTGCTGTTGCTGATCACCGCCGGCATGATCCTGCTCGACCGTTCCCACCCCAAGCGCTGGTCCAGTGCGCTGTTCTGGTTGTTGTTCGCCGTACCGTTCCTTATAGGCGAGCGCTTGCCTTCGGTGGTCATCGGAGTGGGTGTGGTGGTGATGGCATTGATTGCGGGCTTGGGCGGCGTTGGTCGTGGCCAGCATGCCGAATTGCACGACAAGGCGTCCCGCGCCAGTGCCGGGCGCCTGGGCCACAAACTGTTCATCCCGGCGTTGGCGATTCCGCTGACCACGGTGATTGGCTCAGTGTTGCTCAAACACACCGAAATCGGTGGTGTACCGCTGCTGGACCCGAAGAACACCACCTTTGTCTCCCTCGGCATCGGTTGCCTGATCGCCCTTGGCCTGGCCTGCTGGCTGACCCGGGATACGCCGGTACAAGCGTTACGCGAATCTCGTCGCCTGACCGAAGCCCTGGGCTGGGCCATGGTGCTCCCGCAAATGCTGGCGATGCTCGGGCTGTTGTTCAATGAGGCCGGGGTGGGCACGGCGGTCGCTCATGTCACCACCACCTACATCAACCTGGACTACAAGTTGGTGGCGGTGATGGTCTATGTGTTGGGCATGGCCTTGTTTACCGTGATCATGGGCAATGGTTTTGCGGCCTTTCCGGTGATGACCGGTGGCGTCGGCGTGCCGGTGCTGGTGGGGATTTACGGTGGCAACCCTGCGGTGATGGCGGCCATTGGTATGTTCTCGGGCTATTGCGGTACGTTGATGACGCCCATGGCGGCCAACTTCAATATCGTACCGGCGGCGCTACTGGAACTGCCGGACAAAAATGCGGTGATCAAGGCCCAGATACCCACGGCGCTGATGATGCTGGTGGTCAATATCGTGCTGCTTTACCTGTTGATGTGAGGTCATTGTGCAAAACGTATTGCTGACGGGCTTCGAGCCCTTTGATAAGGCGGCGGTAAACCCTTCTTGGGAGGCCGTGCGCCAGTTGGACGGTGTGCCGTTGAGCGAGGGCGTGAAGATAGTTGCGCGTTGCTTGCCCTGCGCATTTGCCACCGCCGCCGAGACCTTGCTGCAGTTGATCAACGAACTGCAGCCGGCAATGGTCATCGCCACGGGCCTGGGGCCTGGGCGCAGTGATATTTCCATCGAGCGCGTTGCGATCAACGTTAACGATGCGCGTATTCCCGACAATCTGGGCGCTCAGCCAATTGATACCTCAGTGGTGGAGGGCGGCCCGGCGGCGTACTTCTCGACGTTGCCGATCAAGGGCATGGTCAAGGCGGTGCGTGAGGCGGGTATTGCGGCCTCGGTATCGCAGACGGCGGGGACGTTTGTGTGCAACCAGGTGTTTTATCGTTTGCAGCACGCCTTGGTGGGGACTGGGGTGCGCAGTGGGTTTATTCACGTTCCCGGCTTGCCCGGATCGAGCGAGCCGTCGATGGTGCTATCGACAACCGTGGAAGGGCTGCGGGTTGCGGCGCTGGCAGCCTGGCAAACCCAGGCGGATGTCGTCCTTGCCGGTGGCCAGATCAGCTGACAGCTGTACGCTGTGTTGCAATTTCAACTACAGTTCCAGCACACCCTTGCCTCGGAAAGTCGCCATGTTAAAGCGTACGAAACTTGTATCGGCTGCGTTGTCGCTTGCACTGTCCGTCACCAGTGGCCTTGCCCTTGCAGATCCAGGTAATGGCAAAGGCCAAGGCAATAACAAGGGTGACGCCTATGGTGGGCAGGACAACGGCAAAGGTCACGGTAATAACAAAGGTAATGCCCAGGGCGGGCCGGGTAAGGCCAAAGACAAGGGCGGCCAATCCAGAAATGACTTCAGCGTTGATCGCGGTCTTGTACTGAACGTGCTGGGCGGTCACCGCGATTATTGGCGCCCAGGGCCAGCCTTACCGCCTGGCATTCAGAAAAACCTGGCACGCGGCAAGCCCCTGCCGCCTGGTATTGCCAAGAAGCTGGACGGCCGCTTGCTGGGGCAGTTGCCTCGTTATGATGGTTACGAATGGCAGCAAGCGGGAACCGACTTGATATTGGTGGCCATTGCGACCGGTATCATCTACGAAGTTCTGAACGGGGCGTTTGATTGAGGTGTAGCGCCCTCAGGCTTCACGGCCGGGGAAAAACAACTCAAAACAGGTCACGCCATCTTCACTGCTTACACGGTACCGCCCGTTATGCAGCTGCATGATGGTCGCCACGATCGAGAGTCCCAGGCCGTTGGACTGGGATGACCGCTCGCGGGATTCATCGACCCGGTAGAACCGTTCGAACAGCCGCGGCAGGTGCTCAGCCGGGATCGTCTGGCCTTGGTTGCTGACTTTCAGGTTGATGCCCGCGCCATCCGGCACTGCCTGGATACTCAGCTCCGAGCCCGGCGCGCCATACTTGATGGCGTTGGCACACAGGTTGGCCAAGGCACGGCGCAGCAGCATTGGTTCAGCCCAGATCACCCCTTCGCCCAAGGCCGTGATGTGCATGTCCACATCACCGGCCAGCCCCTCGAAGTAATCCGCGATGCGTTCCACTTCATCCGCCGCGTCCAGCGCCTGGCGTTGGCGCAGTGCGCTGGCGGGGTCGGTGCGGGCCAGGAACAGCATGTTGTCGAGCATCCGCGCCAGGCGCTCCAGCTCTTCGACATTGGAGGCCAGCAGTTGCTGGTAGCTCTCGATGCTGCGCTGCTGCTGCAGGGCCACCTGGGTTTCGCCGAGCAGGTTGTTGATCGGGGTGCGCAGTTCATGGGCCATATCGGTGGACACTTGGCCCAGTTGTACAAAGCCTTTGGCCAGGCGCTCAAGCATGGTGTTGAACGAGTCGATCATGGGCAGCAATTCTTTCGGCGCGCCGTGGCTGTCGAGGCGTTCGGCCAGGTTGCTGACGCCGATCCCTTGGGCATGCCGGGCCAGGCGGCGCAACGGCAGCAAGCCGCGATGAACCAGCAGGTAACCCACCAGCGCCAGGATGATCGCGGCGATACTCGCCTGGATGTAGACGCTGAGTCGATAACTGGCGAGCACGGCGGTGCGCTCGGTCATCAGGCGGCCGCTGGTGATTTGCAAGCTGCCCAGGTCGCCGGAGTCGATGTCCACGGCCACCAGCGAGAAGGGAATGCCGTTCAGGCCTGGCAAATGTTGCACGTCGCTCAATATGAGCCGGTGATCCTTGGGCAGCGGCTGGATCGACGGCAACTCAATATTTCCCGGGTTTACCAGCAGCAGCGGCTGCTGGCCGGGTGCGGCGATACTCAGCACCGATTCGCGGTTGCCCAACATGTTCTGGAACAGCTCTGGCTTGGTCTTGATCAAGTCCAAGGTATTGCTGTCGTTAAGCAGGTTGCGCAACTGATCCACTCGCGATATCAGCGCGGCGTCATCGCGGCGGATCAGTTCGCGCTCCAGCTCCCGGTACAGCGCCACGCCCAGGGTGGCCAGCAGGGCGAAGGCGAGCAGGGCGAAGATCAATGCCAGGCGCAGGGTCAGGGAGTAAGGGTGCTGGCGGCTCATGGCTGGGTATCGAAGCGGTAGCCAATGCCCCGCACGCTGTGGATCAGCTTGAGCTGGAACGGGTCGTCGATTTTCAGGCGCAGGCGGCGCACGGCGACATCCACCACATTAGTGTCGCTGTCGAAGTTCATGTCCCATACCCGCGAAGCAATCAGCGAGCGGGACAGCACTTGGTCCTGGTGCGTGGCAAACAGGTGCAGAAGGGCGAACTCTTTGTTGGTCAGGGTAATGCGCGTGCCGGCGCGGGTGACCCGACGTTTGAGTACGTCAATGTGCAGGTCGGCGATGTGCAGTTGCTCTTCATCCCGGCTCGGGCCACGACGGTTGAGGGTACGCAGGCGCGCCACCAGTTCGGCGAACGAAAAGGGCTTGATCAGGTAGTCATCGGCACCCAGTTCAAGGCCTTTGATGCGGTCGGCGATGTCATCGCGGGCGGTGAGGAACAGCACCGGCGTATCGGCCTCTTTGCGCAGGCGACGCAGCACTTCCCAGCCATCCATTTTCGGCATCATCACGTCGAGTACGATCACGTCGAAGGGCGTTTCAAGGGCCTGGTGCAAACCGTCCACGCCATCGCGGGCCAGGCTCACACAATGCCCCAGTTCCTGCAGGCCATTGAGCAGATAATTGCCGGCCTTGGGTTCGTCTTCGACTACAAGGATGTTCATGGGAAGTGCTCTGCTTCAATAAGTTGCGCCAGTGTAGCCCGATCAATTGTCATTGGCGCAACCGGTGCCCTGGACTTGGTAATCCAGCACATGTTCGCGGTCTTGGTGGTCCAGGTAGCGCAGTTGCGCCGGCACAACCCCGCATTGGCCGTAGGTGTCGGTGCTCGACAGCACCTTGGCGACATCCAGGTGCACGAAGAAGCCGGTCTTGTCATGGATCACGTTGGCGGCAGGGGCGGCGTCGGCAGCGAATACCGAGCCAGTGACGAGCAAAGCGGCGAAGCCCAGGGCAATCAGTTTCATGGTGGTGTCTCACGTTCCGGGTGGGTAGTGAGCTCACGGTAACCAGGCGACCCCAACAGCCAACCAACAGGATTATGACAAGTTCGTCATTTTTGCCTCGGAACTGACGGGCCAGATCTCGGCGTTTACAAGCGTCAAGGTGATCCGTAGATTGCAGGGGCCCAGCCCATGAGGAAGCCGTGCAGTGTCCAGCCCAACTCCAAACGTATTTACCCGGCGTTACCGCGCCTTTCTGTTCGATATGGACGGGACCCTGCTCAACTCCATTGCGGCTGCGGAGCGCGTGTGGGGCATCTGGGCTGCACGGCATGGCTTGGATGTGGAAGCGTTCCTGCACACCATTCATGGTGCCCGCGCAATTGATACGATCACCCGCCAGGCGTTGCCGGGTGTCGATCCACAGGTAGAAGCCCAATGGATCACCGAGGCTGAGCTGGACGATGTCGAAGGCATCGTGGCAGTTCCCGGCGCGGTGGCGTTTTTGGCCAGCCTGCCCGTCGATCAATGGGCGTTGGTCACCTCTGCGCCAAAAGCGTTGGCCGTGCGCCGGCTGCAAGCGGCGGGCATTCCGGTGCCGGCGGTACTGGTGACAGCCGAAGATGTAAAGACGGGCAAGCCCGATCCGGCCTGTTATGTGCTGGGTGCCCAGCGCCTGGGCGTGCCGGTGCAAGACTGCCTGGTGTTCGAGGACGCCACAGTGGGGATTCAGGCTGGGGAAGCGGCGGGGGCGGATATCATGGTGGTGACCTCGACACACATGGCGCCGATGGTGACTGCCCATGCTTGCATCGAGGAATATAGTGCGTTGAAAGCCGAGCGTGGGGCTGATGGCTTGCTGTCCTTAAGTCCGTTACCGGTCTCGGCCTTCCAGGCAGTCGAGGGAGTCTGATAGCGCCTGCAACCGGCTGTTTTTCATGCCTTGGCGCGACATCACCATTTCCCTGAGTATCTCGGTGGCGAGCTGGTTGATGGCCTCTGTACCGTGATAGTGCGCACGCACGATGCCAGTAATCGCGAAGTGATCGGTCTCTGGGCCGCTGAGCACGGCTGACAGGGTGCCGTCGGCATGCAGCGTGCACTCAACCCTGTAGCTCGGCAGGCGTTCTGCCAAGGCTTTTTCGATTTGGGATTTGTTGAGGGTGTCCATCTGCTTTTGCACCTTTGATTAGCTGCGCAACGCAAGCCCAATGATAGGTGGTGGTGCGGCGGTGTAAATACCGGCGATCCGATAACCGCTAAACGCCCTCAGCGTGCGGCTTTTTCATGGGCGCGATGAGCGGCGCGCTGACACAGCTTGCGCAAGATCACCTTCTGGATGGGCTTGAGGCAGAACACAAGCAGGTAACCACAGAGTAGAAGCGCCAGATCCACCCAGGAATGGGTGCCGGGATCGGCCCCTTCAACTTCCATTCTCAGGCCACACCCGAGTGCCACGAAGGTCAGCCCTATCAACAGGGCAATCATCCAGGATCTGGAAACAAGGGATTGCGACGCGGCTGGCCTCATCGACGTGTTCCTGAAATGCACTCGGATGGCAGGATAAAGTGTCAGAAATTGGGCTGCCAATAGCGCGACAAGTTCCGGATACCCTGACAGTTTCATCTTGCAGCGAAGGGAAAGCTCAAGGCGCGTTGGTCACGCGGGGAAACGCGAGCAGGCCAATTGGGTTTTCGCCAGCCGTTACAGTGAACGAAAAGGCTGGCTACTGGAGGCGTTTCAAGGCGTCTGGTTTTTATCGGGTGCAGTCAGGCCGGCCTGGATACGCTGGTAAATCTCCTCGCGATGCACGGCAACATCCTTAGGGGCGTTGATGCCGATTCGTACTTGCTGGCCGCTAACGCCCAGGATGGTGATCGTAATGTCATCACCGATGTTTATGCTTTCACCGACTTTGCGGGTGAGTATAAGCATGGACTTCTCCTTGAATTACTTTTAAGGACACATGTTTCAGACAGGGTAGGTGTCGGATGTGTGTAGCTTACTGCGAAGCGCTTCCCTGTGACTGCCTCTTTCTAGGACGCATAGAGGCGACATTAATTCCCATGGCGGTATCATACAGGTCGCGATACATGATTCGCATTGTTTAAGCCAACGTTTATGACGGCCAGAATAGACAGTGAATGGTAAAGTTGCCTCTTTGATCCTCAAAGGAGCAGGGCAGTGCGTAAAGTAGCGATGGCAATTGTGGTGTTGGCGTTGGCCGGATGCGGTGAAGGTAAGTCGGTCGATGCCCCCAAGGCCAAGCCTGCCGTGACCGAAAGCCTGCCGCAAACCGGTGCGATTGCCGCTCAGGAGTGGGATATACGGGTCGGCCCGCCGGACCACAAGCTGCAGGCGATCACCGACCTGACCGCCTGGTTGCTGGAACACGGCTTCAATTTCTATATCGTCAAAGTCGACGGCAAGGATGAGGTGCTATTGGGGCCGTTCGCGACCAAAGCCGAGGCCGAAGCCAAGCAGGCGCTGCTAAACGAAAAAATGGCACGGGCCAAGAAAAACGACACCGTGTCGGAGATCATCGAACACAAGGCTGCGCAGTAGCAGCAGGCCAGGTGGGCGGGCAGCCCCGCCCACGTTCAGCCGCAGGCCTTCAGGTTGACCGGGCCGACGAACTCATTGCCGCGCCCCATCACGCAAGCCACGGTCTGGTTGCGCTGGCGCTCCCAGATTTGCACCGGATAGGTCTTGTTCCAGGCTTCATACAATTGCCGGTCCTGCTTCGACAGGCGTAGGCCATATTGCTTGCTCATGTAGAAATACGTGCGCGCGATCATTCCGCGAATGGACGGGCGCGGCATGACTTTCTTTGCCTTGAAGTCCACCTGGGTCAGGCATGAGCCATACTGCCCGCTTTGCACCGGCAGCCAGCCAAAGCTGAAGTTGTTACGGTCGCCATTCACTTCGCCGATGCTCGGCACCAGATTGTGCAGGTCTGCCTCGGCGCGCTTGAACACCTCATCATGGCGCGTGCAGTTTTTTCGCCCGCCATTTTGCCAGCATTGGCGCAGATGCCCGATTTGCCAGGCCGGTACGATGTGTTCCCACTCAATGCGCGCGGCGCGGTTGGCGTTTTTGCGGGGGATGTAACCGCAGGCTTTCAGGTTGACCCGGTTACCGGTGTATTTGCAGCCGCAATAAAATTCGGTGGATTGCGGCGCGTAGAGCTTCCAGGCGATTTTCTTGGCTTCGCTGAAGGTTCGAGGGGCTTGGGCGTTGGCGGTGACGGTTAAAAACAGACAGCACACAGCAATAAAACGGGCACTCATTGAATCAATCTTCCTTCGGCACAACCCAGAAAATCTGCACGCCACCGTCATCTCGATAGGCGAGGGTGACGTTGTCGTTTTCCGAAATCTCTTCCAGTAAACGTTGCCAATCGGTCTCCGGTTCATCGGGTAAACGGAAGATCAACGCTGCCTTGGCTTTTTGGGCGTTGGTCGAATTGATGATTTTTTGCACGCGGATAGCCAGGCGCTGGTAGGCGTCAGGCGATGCAGGGGCTGCGGAAGAGGGCTTTGCCACAGAACATTCCTTAATTGGCTGTACGCACATACAGTATTTAACTGTAGGCAATTTCGCAACTGCTTAAATTTCAAGAAGTTCGTCTGACAGCGAATCAGGAAGTTTGTTGAGGTGCGGGGGGGGGAGGGGTTGAATATGGCGAGGGAGCAAGCTCCCTCGCCACAAAAGCATCTACAGGTGAATCAGCAGGGATCAGTATTCCCAGAAGATCCGTTGCAGTTCCTTGCTGTCCTGGGTCTTGGTCAGTGCGACCATGGCCAGGATGCGGGCTTTCTGCGGGTTCAGGTCAAGGGCGGCGACCCAGTCGTATTTGTCGTCTGGCTGTTCGGCGTTACGCAGAACCATGCCACCGGCGTTGACGTGGGAAGAACGAATGATCTGCACGCCTTGCTTGCGCAATTCCACCAATGCTGGAACGACCTTGGACGATACCGAGCCATTGCCGGTACCGGCGTGAATGATCGCTTTGGCGCCCGCTTGGGCCAATGCTTTGTAAGCGGTGTCGCTCACGTTGCCGTAGCCGTAGGCAATTTCAACGTCAGGCAGGCTTTTGATGGTCTTGATGTCGAACTCAGAATCCATGGTGTGACGCTTGGCCGGCAGGCGGAACCAGTAGGATTTGCCTTCAACGACCATGCCCATTGGCCCCCATGGGCTCTTGAAGGCTTCGGTTTTGATGTTGATCATCTTGCTGACGTCGCGACCCGATTGGATCTCGTCGTTCATGGTCACCAGCACGCCTTTGCCGCGGGCTTCCTTGCTGCCTGCGACCGCAACGGCGTTGTACAGGTTGAGCATGCCGTCTGCCGACATCGCGGTGCCTGGGCGCATGGAGCCGACGACCACGATAGGCTTGTCGGTTTTTTCCACAAGGTTCAGGAAGTAGGCGGTTTCTTCAAGGGTGTCGGTGCCGTGGGTGATCACGATGCCATCCACGTCCTTGCTGTCGGCCAATTCGGCGACACGGCGACCCAATTGCAGCAGGTTTTCGTTATTGATGCTTTCCGACGCAATTTGCATTACTTGTTCGCCGCGAACATTGGCGATCTGGCTAAGCTCAGGAACGCCGGCGATCAGTTGTTCGATGCCGACTTTGGCTGCCTGGTAGGTGGCGCTGTTGGCCGCGCTGGCGCCGGCGCCAGCGATGGTGCCGCCGGTGGCGAGGATGACCACGTTGGACAGTTTGGTCTTGCTTTCAACTTCCTTTGCCTGGGCGGCAACGGGGAACAGCAGCAGAAGGGCCAATGCGCCCGGAATAACGTTCTTCAATGCAGATTTCATTATTTTTCTCTCTGGTTTTTGATGAGTGCTGTAGCAGGTTCATCTAGAACACCCGGGCGGTTCTGAACGCCGCGAGGTGCTGAGAAAGAGCAGGATTTGTACCAGGCTGAGCATGTTGGTTTTTTTAAATTAACTTATTGATTTAAAACAACTTAAAGCAAGATTTCGGTTTGGTGGGGGTCGGTGCTGTCCGGCTTTCCGAACGAGAAGGGCTGTGGTGTTCGGTTGTCCGAAAAGCGTTCACGATTTGTCCGGGCACCCTGCGTGATCATTCGCCACCAAGGCTGTCGTTTCAGCGAAGGTCAGAGAGGGCGAGCTTGCTTAAACGTATCAGCGGCCGATAGCTGAAGGGAGGGCCTGGAGGGCGTCCGTGAAAGCCTTGCTGTTACCGTTGACAAATCTCGACAAGGTTCTCATAGTTTGCTCAACGCAAACGTTTGCGAGATGTTTCACTGCGCCCTTGGCACATCGTGACAGCTCGTATCAGCCGCCCAAGTGGGAGGGCTGCCGAAGGGGTCTTCGGTGCAAGCGTTGCTCACAATAATCATAAGATCGGAGTGAACCCATGAAGCTGCCATTTGCTGGACGTCTTCTTGCTGTTGCTGTGCTTGCTGCCGCATCCGCCGCTTTGCCTCTCTCTTCTGCATTTGCCGATGACGCTGCCAAAACGCCTACCGTGGGTTTGGTGATGAAGTCCCTTGCCAATGAGTTTTTCGTCACCATGACCGACGGTGCGAAGGACTACCAGAAAGCGCACCCAACAGAATTCAAGTTGATCTCCAACGGCATCAAGAACGAAACCGATACCAGCGCGCAGATCGCCATTGTCAACGAAATGATCAACGCCAAGGTCGATGCGCTTGTCATCGCTCCCGCCGACTCCAAGGCACTCGCCAGTGTGCTGAAGAAAGCTTCCGATGCCGGTATCAAAGTCGTCAACATCGACAACCGCCTGGACCCGGAAGTACTCAAAAGCAAAAACCTCAATATCCCGTTCGTAGGCCCGGATAACCGCAAAGGCTCCAAGCTGGTGGGCGACTACCTGGCCAAGCAACTGGCCGCCGGTGACAAGGTTGGCATCATCGAGGGCGTACCCACTACCACTAATGCCCAGCAGCGCACCGCAGGCTTCAAGGATGCGATGGACGCGGCAGGCATGAAGATTGTTTCCACCCAATCCGGTAACTGGGAAATCGACCAAGGCAACAAGATCGCGGCAGCGATGCTGAGCGAAACGCCGGATATCAAGGCGCTGTTGGCCGGTAACGACAACATGGCCCTGGGCGCTGTTTCCGCCGTGCGTGCGGCAGGCAAGGCCGGCAAGGTGCTGGTTGTGGGTTATGACAACATTGACGCGATCAAACCAATGCTCAAGGACGGTCGTGTGTTGGCCACCGCTGACCAGGCCGCTGCCCAGCAAGCCGTGTTTGGTATCCAGAACGCGCTGAAGCTGGTCAAGGGTGAGAAAGTCGATGCCAAAGATGGCGTGATCGAAACCCCGGTCGAGCTCGTCATCAAGCAGTAATCCTGGCAGTACCCAACAGCGCCTGCTCGTCCTGAGCGGGCGCCTGGAGATTTTCCTATGTCATCTTCCGCCCCGAACGCTGTCCTCTCGGTCAGCGGTATCGGTAAGACCTATGCCCAACCGGTTCTGTCCGACATCACCCTGACGCTCAATCGCGGGGAAGTGTTGGCGCTGACCGGTGAGAACGGCGCAGGCAAAAGCACCTTGTCGAAGATCATCGGTGGCTTGGTCACGCCCACTACCGGGCACATGCAATTCAATGGTCAGGATTACCGCCCCGCCAGCCGCACCCAGGCCGAAGCCTTGGGCGTGCGCATGGTCATGCAGGAACTCAACCTGCTGCCGACGCTGACCGTGGCTGAAAACCTGTTCCTGGATAGCCTGCCGAGCCGCTGTGGCTGGATCAGCCGCAAACAACTGCGCAAAGCCGCGATCGAAGCCATGGCCCAAGTCGGCCTGGACGCGATCGACCCGGACACGCTGGTGGGCAGCCTGGGCATCGGTCACCAGCAAATGGTCGAGATCGCCCGTAACCTGATCGGCGACTGCCATGTACTGATCCTCGACGAGCCCACGGCGATGCTTACTGCTCGTGAAGTCGAGATGCTGTTCGAACAAATCACGCGCCTGCAGGCTCGAGGCGTGGCGATCATTTATATTTCTCACCGGCTCGAAGAGTTGGCCCGTGTCGCCCAGCGCATTGCGGTATTGCGCGACGGCAAGCTGGTCTGCGTCGAGCCGATGGCCAATTACAACAGTGAGCAGTTGGTGACCTTGATGGTCGGTCGCGAACTGGGTGAACACATCGATTTAGGCCCGCGCACCATCGGAGGCCCGGCCTTGACCGTGACGGGCCTGACCCGTTCGGACAAGGTCCGCGATGTGTCCTTTGAAGTGCGCGCCGGTGAAATCTATGGCATTTCCGGCCTGATCGGCGCCGGCCGCACCGAATTGCTGCGCCTGATCTTCGGCGCCGACCCGGCTGACAGCGGCACCGTGGCCTTGGGTTCGCCGGCCAAGGTGGTGAGCATTCGCTCGCCGGTCGACGCGGTCGGTCATGGTATTGCCTTGATCACCGAAGACCGCAAGGGCGAAGGCCTGCTGCTGACCCAGTCCATCAGCGCCAACATCGCCCTGGGCAACATGCCGGAAATTTCCGGCGGTGGCGTCGTCAACAGTCGCAACGAAACCGCTCTGGCCAAGCGCCAGATCGACGCCATGCGTATCCGCAGTTCCAGTCCGACGCAACTGGTGTCCGAGCTGTCGGGTGGTAACCAGCAGAAGGTGGTGATTGGCCGCTGGCTGGAGCGCGATTGCGCGGTGATGCTGTTCGATGAGCCCACCCGTGGTATCGACGTCGGTGCCAAGTTCGACATCTACGCTTTGCTCGGTGAATTGACCCGTCAGGGCAAAGCGCTGGTAGTGGTGTCCAGTGACCTGCGTGAGCTGATGCTGATCTGTGACCGCATCGGTGTGTTGTCCGCCGGGCGGCTGATCGAGACCTTCGAGCGTGACAGCTGGACCCAGGACGAATTGCTCGCCGCCGCCTTTGCCGGCTATCAGAAACGTGATGCGCTGCTCAACGAAGCCGCGCCTAGGAATACCCTATGAAAACAAACATTTCCCCCGGTAAAACTGGCGGCAACTTCTATGGCCTGGGTACTTACCTGGGGCTGGCAGGTGCCTTGCTGGCGATGATTGCGCTGTTCTCGGTGCTCAGCGATCACTTCCTGTCCTATGACACCTTCAGCACCCTGGCCAACCAGATTCCTGACCTGATGGTGCTCGCGGTGGGCATGACCTTCATCCTGATCATTGGCGGCATCGACCTGTCCGTGGGCTCGGTGTTGGCATTGGCGGCCTCGGCGGTCAGCGTGGCGATCCTGGGCTGGGGCTGGAGCGTGTTGCCCGCCGCCCTGTTGGGTATGGGCTGCGCGGCGTTGGCCGGCACCATCACCGGTTCCATCACGGTGGCCTGGCGCATTCCGTCATTTATCGTATCCCTCGGCGTGCTGGAGATGGCCCGCGGCGTGGCCTACCAGATGACGGGCTCGCGCACCGCTTATATCGGTGACTCATTTGCCTGGCTGTCCAACCCGATTGCTTTTGGTATTTCCCCGTCGTTCATCATTGCGCTGCTGGTGATTATTGCGGCCCAGTTGGTGCTGACCCGTACTGTGTTCGGGCGTTACCTGATCGGCATCGGTACCAACGAAGAAGCGGTGCGCCTGGCGGGTATTAACCCCAAGCCATACAAGATTCTGGTGTTCAGCCTGATGGGCCTGTTGGCCGGTGTGGCGGCGCTGTTCCAGATTTCGCGCCTGGAAGCGGCGGACCCGAATGCCGGTTCGGGCCTGGAGCTGCAAGTGATCGCCGCCGTGGTGATCGGTGGTACCAGCCTGATGGGCGGGCGTGGTTCGGTCATCAGTACGTTCTTCGGGGTGTTGATTATTTCGGTCTTGGCCGCTGGGCTGGCACAGATCGGCGCGACGGAACCGACTAAACGTATCATTACCGGCGCCGTGATCGTGATTGCCGTGGTCCTCGATACTTACCGCAGCCAGCGCGCCAGTCGGCGGGGCTGAACCATGGCAACGATCAAGGATGTGGCAGCGCTTGCAGGTATTTCCTACACCACCGTGTCCCATGTGGTGAACAAGACGCGCCCAGTCAGCGAGCCGGTACGCATCAAGGTCGAGGCGGCGATCAAGCAGTTGGACTACGTGCCCAGTGCCGTCGCACGCTCGCTCAAGGCCAAGACCACGGCCACCATCGGCCTGCTGGTGCCCAATAGCCTCAACCCGTATTTTGCCGAACTGGCTCGGGGTATCGAGGATTACTGCGAGCGTAATGGCTATTGCGTGATCCTCTGCAACTCGGATGACGACGCAGAGAAACAGCGCAGTTACTTGCGCGTGTTGCTGGAAAAGCGCGTCGATGGCTTGATCGTGACATCCGTGGGCGGCGATGACAGTGGCCTTGCCGCGGGCTTGAATGCAGTGCGCACGCCCATGGTGATTGTCGACCGGGCGCTGGATGGGATTGATGTGGACCTGGTGCGCATCGATCACGAAGAGGGCGCTTACCTGGCGACCCGGCACTTGCTTGAACTGGGGCACCGGGACATCGCCTGTATCGGCGGCCCTGGGCATACCCGCGTGGCGCAGATGCGCCTGGCGGGTTACCAGCGTGCATTGCGCGAGGCGGGCATCGAGGTGCTGGCCAGTCGTACCCTGGAAAGCGATTTCACCAGCACGGGCGGGTATGCCGCAGCCGTAGAGTTATTATCGCAACACCCACCCAGCGCGATTTTCGCCAGCAACGATATGATTGGTTTTGGCGTGCTGCGCGCCGCCGCCGAGCGCAATGTGCGGGTGCCGGGCGAGCTGTCGGTCATCGGTTTCGATGACATCCAGATGGGGCGCTACGTCTACCCGGCGCTGACGACGGTCGGCCAGTCAATCCTGCAATTGGGCGAGACTGCGGCCGAATTATTACTGCAACGAATAGCAACACCCCAACTGCCGATCGATCAACGTATCGTGACGCCCAGTATTGTTTTGCGTGAGTCGACTGCGCCATTGGCTGATGTGTTCGCCCAATACCGCTGAACCGAATTGATGAGTACTGATGTATGCCAGCAAAAGTAGTGGTAATAGGCAGCTTGAACATGGACCTGGTCACTCGCGCCAGTCGCTTGCCGCGTGCCGGTGAAACCCTGATCGGCCAGACGTTCTCCACTGTGCCCGGCGGCAAGGGCGCCAACCAGGCCGTCGCCTCGGCACGCCTGGGGGCGAGTGTCGCCATGGTGGGATGCATCGGTACCGACGCCTATGGCAGCCAATTGCGCGATGCGCTGTTGGTGGAAGGGATCGATTGCCAGGCCGTCAGCACGGTGGACGGCTCCAGTGGTGTGGCATTGATCGTGGTCGATGACAGCAGCCAGAACGCCATTGTCATTGTGGCCGGCAGCAACGGTGAGCTGACGCCTGCGTCGCTGCGAACGTGCGACGCTGTGCTGCAGGCGGCAGACGTGATCATCTGCCAGCTTGAGGTGCCGATGGAGACTGTTGGGTATGCGCTCCGGCGGGGGCGCGAACTGGGCAAGACGGTCATTCTCAACCCGGCCCCGGCAAGCGGGCCGTTGCCCGCTGATTGGTATGCCTCGATCGATTATCTGATCCCCAATGAAAGCGAGGCCAGCGCTCTGAGTGGCGTGACGGTCGACTCCCTCGACAGTGCCAAGGTCGCCGCGATCGCGCTGATCCAGGCGGGCGCCGGTAAGGTCATCATCACCTTGGGCGCCCAGGGCGCGCTGTTTGCCGACGGCCAGAGCTTTGAGCACCTGGTGGCGCCGAAGGTCAAGGCGGTGGATACCACCGCTGCTGGCGATACCTTTGTCGGTGGCTTTGCCGCCGCGCTGGCCGCGGGCCAGAGCGAAGCCCGGGCGATCCGTTTTGGCCAGGTGGCGGCGGCATTGTCAGTGACCCGCGCCGGCGCTCAGCCTTCCATTCCTACGCTGCACGACGTACAAGGTTTTGTGCCCGCATGAAAAAGACACCTTTGCTGAATATCGCCCTGTCGCGCGTGATCGCGTCCCTGGGTCACGGCGACATCCTGGTCATCGGCGATGCCGGCCTGCCGGTGCCTCCCGGCGTCGAACTGATCGACCTGGCACTGACTCA
The DNA here is from genome assembly GCF_001907715.1 of Pseudomonas sp. BTN1. Taxonomy (NCBI): domain Bacteria; kingdom Pseudomonadati; phylum Pseudomonadota; class Gammaproteobacteria; order Pseudomonadales; family Pseudomonadaceae; genus Pseudomonas; species Pseudomonas sp. BTN1. Next base: position 84,370 of record NZ_MPBM01000002.1, read on the forward strand.
GGGCATCCCTGACTTCATCAGCACCTTGCGCATCGTGCTTAGCGAAATGCAGGTGGAAAGCCATGTGCTGGCAGAAGAGATCCTGCTGAAGCAACCGCCCGCGCTGACCGCGCTAAATGCGCTCACAGAGCAGGCTGCACTGGGTGAGCGCCGCCTGCTCAGCCATGACCAATTCAAGCAATTGAGCCGCAATGCCCGCGCCGTGGTGCGCACTGGCGAATGCCAGCCGTACTGCAATATCGCGCTGGTGTCCGGCGTAACGTTCTAGCGTCCCCCCTATGACAAGGAGTGCTTTATGCAACGTGGTCTACCTACCCTGAAAAACCTGTTCCGGAGTGTTCTGCTTTTGTCCGCGCTCACTGCTGCAAGCGCCCAAGCGGCGGAAAAAATCGACCTGATCATCGATACCGACCCGGGTGCCGATGACGTGGTGGCCTTGCTGTTCGCCATGGCCTCGCCGCAGGAGTTGAGCATTCGTGCGCTGACCACCGTCGCCGGCAATGTGCGCCTGGACAAGACCTCCCGCAACGCACGCCTGGCGCGCGAGTGGGCAGGGCGCGAGGACATCCCGGTGTACGCCGGTGCGCCAGCGCCGCTGCTGCGCAAACCGATCTACGCCGAGAATATTCATGGCAAGGAAGGCATCTCGGGCGTCACGGTGCATGAACCGAAAAAAGGTCTGGCCGAAGGCAATGCGGTCGACTATCTGATCAACACCCTGAGCAGCGCCAAGCCGCACAGCATCACCATCGCCATGCTCGGCCCGCAGACCAACCTGGCACTGGCACTGACTCAAGCGCCCGAAATCACCCAGGGCATCAAGGAAGTGGTCGTGATGGGCGGCGCCCACTTCAATGGCGGCAATATCACCCCAGTGGCTGAGTTCAACCTGTTCGCCGATCCGGTGGCGGCGGAGATCGTGCTCAAAAGCGGTGTGAAGTTGACCTACCTGCCGTTGGACGTGACCCATAAAGTCCTCACCAGCGACGCCCGCCTGAAGAAGATTGCGGACCTGAACAACAACGCGAGCAAGGTCGTCAGCAGTATTCTGAATGAGTACGTCAAAGGCGATATGGAGCACTACGGCATTCCGGGTGGCCCGGTCCATGACGCTACCGTGGTGGCGTACCTGCTCAAGCCTTCGCTGTTCAGCGGTCGTGAGGCCAATATGGTAGTCGACAGCCGCGAAGGCCCGACCTTCGGCCAGACCATCGTCGATTGGTACGATGGGCTCAAGCAGCCAAAGAATGTGTTCTGGGTTGAGAATGGCGACGCCCAGGGCTTCTTCGATCTGTTGACCGAGCGCCTGGCGCGTCTGAAGTAAGTTAGCGGGGCGGCACTCGTCGCCCGGTTCTAATCGCGCTCTTGGGCGCCCCTGTAGTCGGCCGGGTATTTCTCGAATATCTGGCCGATGAACGCTTGCGCCGCCTGGGTGCCCAGTTCCTTGACCAACAGATCGATACCAATGATCGCCAGTTCTTCCGGGCTTCCGGGGCTGTAGGAACTTTGCCCTTGGGGCCACTTGGCTTTGATGTCGGCTTGAAGCGTTACGGTGGTCATGGAAATCTCACGGGCTGAAAATGCGGGGTAGTGCACTGGAACGCCGTTCCAGAGGGGCGCAGTTAAGCATTTTGTACGGCATTTGGCACTGCTACTTAGGCATGAAGCAGCGGCTGTGCGACACTGTCGGCCTGTTAAATGGCCGGGAAACACCGCGTGCAAATCGATTTGAGCAACCCCGACAACCTGACGCTGGAGGCCGTGCGCCAACTGCTTGGCAGCGCCAGTGACGACGAACATACCCAGCTGCGGGTGAGCAAGGCAGGCGTTGCCTACATTTCTTCCGGCGTAGTCGGGGGGGCTGATATCGGTGGCCTGCTGTTTCGCCTGGAGACCTGGGCCAAGGGTTCCGGTTATGTCGGCCTCGTGGCGGCCAGTGATGAAGTGTGGGTCATGCAGATTTTTAACGCGCTGAAGCAGAATTGGCCTACAGCGACGTCAGACTATATCGACATCTACTAAGTGCGTTCATATCTAGTCACGATTGACAGGGCGCTTGCCAGCAGTGAGTCAGGCAGACTTGCCCACAAGCGGTTAACGTCTTGAAACCAATCGCTTTGACTGATGTCGCACGATCTCTCTCCACTTTTTATCATAGGAGGCTTCATGCCTTGGAAGCTCGCATCATTCGGTACTTTGTTGGCTGCGCTCGCGTTGGCGGGTTGCAGCACCCCGGGTGCCTCTGAGCCAGGCAAAGCTGCCACTGCGACCGATGCCGGTCATAGCCGCTGTGAGTCGAAGGCTGCAGAGTTCGCCATCGGCCAGAAGGCCTCGCCCCAGTTGCTGGAGCAAGCTCGCACACGTGCCGGCGCGCAGAATGCACGCATTCTCAAGCCCAATGACATGATCACGCTGGAATATCGCTCCGACCGCTTGAACCTGAACACCGACAACAATCTGGTGATCAACCGGGTTAACTGCGGCTGATACGGCTTTTGCATTACCCATAAAAAACCCCGTCACATGGACGGGGTTTTTTTAGCTCAGCGGAGAATTACTCGCCGCGAACCTGTGCAGCTTGCATACCCTTTTGGCCTTTCTCAGCCACGAAGGAAACGGTTTGGCCTTCTTTCAGGCTTTTGAAACCGTCGCTTTCGATAGCTTTGAAGTGTACGAACAAGTCGTCACCGCCACCTGTAGGAGTGATGAAGCCGAAGCCTTTTTCATCGTTGAACCATTTAACGGTGCCGGTTTGGCGATTAGACATGGTGTATCTCCAAGAAACATATATTTTCAGTAGTGCTGTGCTGCTCAGGCCAACTGGGCACACTGGGCTATCATAGTCGAAATGTTCGGCTTGGGAGCCCCCCCAAGGCACTGTTTGCTAATCAATCGCTTTGCGTTTGATTCATCATTCGGCTGAAAGCCCCGATTTACGGGGCTTTGCGACGAAATATCAGCTGTTAAAAAAAGCCGTAAAACCTGCATAATTTGTGTGAAATGGCAGTTTTCAGGCTGTTTTTCCAGCGAAATGGCCGTCGAATCGTCAGCCAATCTTACTTTTTCTTCACTACTTTGCAGGACGAAATAGCCGCGACCGCTTTGTTTTTAAGCTCCGGGCTGGCGTTCTGGTTGGTCATCAATTCCTTGATCTCGGCAGTGCTCAATTCGGCATTGATCTTGTCAGCGCCGCATTCGCAGTGGGCCTTGGCGGTCTTGACGTCCACGTTCTGGCTGGCGGCGGCACTGCAGTCGTTGACGAAGGCGTCACGGGCGCCGGCTGGCCAGTTGGAAGGCGCTGCAGCCTGCGCGCCGAGGGAAAGGAGGCTCAGGGTAGCGGCGACAGCGAGGGTAGAGGTAAAACGCATCATGGGATGCTCCTTTGGGTCGAGGACGAACGGCGATTCTCAGTGGCTTTGAGGCCCTGCGTACAGCTCAAGTTCACTTTCGCAGCTATAAAGCCATGAATTGCTCTTTACCCAACGCTTGGCCGACGCGATGACCGTTCATCTGTGCTAGCATCCTTGCCTGGCTATTTCCGGGCGCGCCATTTGCCGCCTTGCCAGGTCCTTTTTGTTCACTCCAGTCACTCTGGTTCGATTATCGGTTGGCCGAAAGGCTCCTGCCGCTGTAAGGCAGGCGTTCTTCATTGAACGGCCTGGTGTTGGATCTTGTACTGGCTCATCCCAACCCACGTGACCTTTGGTAGGGGTCACCACTAGGAGAGGAGGCGCCATGCCAACTATTACTCTTCCCGACGGCAGTCAACGTTCATTCGATCATCCGGTTTCCGTAGCCGAGGTCGCCGTATCCATTGGTGCTGGCCTGGCCAAGGCCACCGTGGCCGGCAAGGTCGACGGCAAGCTGGTTGACGCCAGCGACCTGATCACCAGCGACGTCAGCCTGCAAATCATCACGCCCAAGGACCAAGAGGGGCTGGAGATCATTCGCCACTCTTGCGCGCACTTGATTGGCCATGCGGTCAAGCAACTGTATCCAACCGCCAAGATGGTGATCGGGCCGGTCATTGAAGAAGGCTTCTATTACGACATCGCCTATGAGCGTCCTTTTACTCCGGACGACCTGGCGGCCATCGAGCAGCGCATGCACGCGCTGATCGAAAAAGATTACGACGTCATCAAGAAAGTCACCCCCCGTGCCGAAGTGATCGACGTGTTTACCGCGCGTGGCGAAGACTACAAGCTGCGCCTGGTGGAAGACATGCCGGACGAGCAGGCCATGGGCCTGTACTACCACGAAGAATACGTCGACATGTGCCGTGGCCCGCACGTGCCGAACACGCGCTTTCTCAAGTCGTTCAAGCTGACCAAGCTGTCCGGTGCCTACTGGCGCGGCGATGCAAAGAACGAGCAACTGCAACGGATCTACGGCACTGCCTGGGCTGACAAGAAACAGCTGGCCGCCTACATCCAGCGCATCGAAGAAGCCGAAAAGCGCGACCACCGCAAGATCGGCAAGCGCCTGAACCTGTTCCACCTTCAGGAAGAAGCGCCGGGCATGGTGTTCTGGCACCCGAATGGCTGGACCCTGTACCAGGTGCTTGAGCAGTACATGCGCAAGGTGCAGCGCGAAAACGGTTACCTGGAGATCAAGACTCCACAGGTGGTCGATCGCAGCCTGTGGGAGAAATCCGGGCACTGGGCCAACTACGCCGACAACATGTTCACCACCCAGTCGGAAAACCGCGACTACGCCATCAAACCGATGAACTGCCCGTGCCACGTGCAGGTCTTCAATCAGGGCCTGAAGAGCTACCGCGAGTTGCCGATGCGCCTGGCCGAATTCGGTGCCTGCCACCGTAACGAGCCATCGGGTGCGCTGCACGGCATCATGCGCGTGCGTGGCTTCACCCAGGACGACGCCCACATCTTCTGCACCGAAGAGCAGATGCAGGCCGAGTCCGCAGCGTTCATCAAGCTGACCATGGACGTTTATCGCGATTTCGGCTTTACCGAAGTCGAGATGAAGCTGTCCACTCGTCCGGAAAAGCGCGTCGGTTCCGACGAGCTGTGGGATCGCGCTGAAGCGGCACTGGCCGCTGCGCTCGACAGTGCGGGCCTTGCGTACGATCTGCAGCCGGGTGAGGGCGCCTTCTACGGTCCGAAGATCGAGTTCTCGCTCAAAGATTGCCTTGGCCGTGTCTGGCAGTGTGGTACCCTGCAGCTCGATTTTAACCTGCCGATCCGTCTGGGAGCCGAATACGTCTCCGAAGACAACAGCCGTAAACACCCGGTTATGCTGCACCGGGCGATCCTCGGTTCGTTCGAGCGGTTCGTCGGTATCCTGATCGAGCACTACGAGGGCGCGTTCCCTGCGTGGCTGGCTCCGACTCAGGCAGTGATCATGAATATCACTGATAAACAGGCAGATTTTGCCGCTGAAGTTGAAAAAACTCTCAACGAAAGCGGGTTTCGTGCCAAGTCCGACTTGAGAAATGAAAAGATCGGCTTTAAAATCCGCGAGCATACCTTGCTCAAGGTTCCCTATCTCTTGGTTATCGGAGATCGGGAAGTCGAGATGCAGACTGTCGCTGTGCGTACTCGTGAAGGTGCTGACCTGGGCTCGATGCCCGTCGCCCAGTTCGCTGAGTTCCTCGCGCAAGCGGTTTCCCGGCGTGGTCGCCCAGATTCGGAGTAATTATTATTAAGCGTGAAATGAGACAAGATAAACGAGCTGCACCGAAAGCCCCGATCAACGAGAATATCTCGGCACGCGAGGTTCGGTTAATTGGCGCTGATGGCGAGCAGATTGGCATCGTCTCGATTGATGAAGCGCTTCGTATTGCAGAAGAGTCCAAGCTGGACCTGGTGGAAATCTCCGCCGATGCAATCCCACCTGTTTGTCGGGTGATGGACTACGGCAAATCGATCTTCGAAAAGAAGAAGCAGGTTGCCGCAGCGAAGAAGAACCAGAAGCAGATTCAAGTAAAAGAAATCAAGTTTCGTCCAGGGACGGAGGAAGGGGATTACCAGGTAAAACTGCGCAACCTGGTACGTTTCCTGAGTGATGGGGACAGGGCCAAGGTATCCTTGCGATTCCGCGGCCGTGAGATGGCCCACCAGGAGCTGGGGATGGAACTCCTCAAGCGGGTTGAAGCTGACCTGCTCGAGTACGGTTCGGTCGAACAGCATCCTAAGATGGAAGGACGCCAGCTTATTATGGTCATCGCCCCGAAAAAGAAGAAGTAATCAACAGGGCACGGCAGGCCTTCTGATTATGTTTATCAACTGAATGCGGAGTACCGAACATGCCAAAGATGAAAACTAAAAGTGGTGCTGCTAAGCGGTTTCTGAAAACTGCTAACGGCATCAAGCACAAGCACGCTTTCAAGAGCCACATCCTGACCAAAATGTCGACCAAGCGTAAGCGTCAACTGCGCGGTAGCAGCTTGCTGCATCCGTCTGACGTGGCAAAAGTCGAGCGCATGCTGCGCCTTCGTTAATTTTGGTTCAAGAATAGAGGAAGTAACTCATGGCTCGTGTAAAGCGTGGCGTCATGGCCCGTAAGCGTCACAAAAAAATTCTGAAACTTGCTAAAGGCTACTACGGCGCGCGTTCACGCGTATTCCGTGTTGCCAAGCAAGCGGTAATCAAGGCAGGCCAATACGCCTACCGCGACCGTCGTCAGAAAAAACGTCAGTTCCGCGCTCTGTGGATCGCTCGTATCAATGCTGGTGCACGTGTTAACGGTCTGTCCTACAGCCGTTTCATCGCTGGCCTGAAAAAAGCGTCCATCGAAATCGACCGTAAGGTTCTGGCTGAACTGGCCGTGAACGAAAAAGCGGTGTTTGCTGCGATTGTCGAGAAAGCTAAAGCCTCCTTGGCTTAAGTACCCCCGACAGTCACCCTGGGCTACTCCTGTGGCCCAAGGTGGTAAACGTCATAAATAGGGGAAGAGCCTTCAAGCTCTTCCCCTATTTTGTATCTGGAGTCTGTACATGGAAAACCTGGACGCGCTCGTCGCCCAAGCCCTTGAGGCTGTGCAAAGCGCTGAAGATGTAAATGCCCTGGAGCAAATCCGGGTTCACTACCTTGGCAAGAAAGGTGAATTGACTCAGGTGATGAAGACCCTGGGAAATCTGCCTGCTGAAGAGCGTCCGCAAGTCGGTGCGCTGATCAACGTCGCCAAGGAGCGTGTCACAGAGGTTCTCAATGCGCGCAAGGCGTCGCTCGAGGAGGCCGATCTTGCGGCCAAGCTCGCCGCCGAGTCCATTGACGTGACCTTGCCTGGTCGTGGCCAGGCCTCGGGCGGTCTGCATCCGATCACCCGGACTCTGGAACGTATCGAACAGTTCTTTACCCACATCGGCTACGGCATTGCCGAAGGCCCTGAGGTCGAAGACGACTACCACAACTTCGAGGCGCTCAACATCCCAGGCCATCACCCGGCCCGGTCGATGCACGACACCTTCTATTTCAACGCCAACATGCTGCTGCGCACCCATACCTCGCCGGTACAGGTCCGCACCATGGAAGCGAACAAGCCGCCGATCCGCATTGTCTGCCCAGGCCGTGTGTACCGTAGCGACTCGGATATCACCCATTCGCCGATGTTCCACCAGGTCGAAGGCCTGCTGGTTGATCGCGATATCAATTTCGCCGACCTCAAAGGCACCATCGAGGAATTCCTGCGGGTGTTCTTCGAAAAAGAGTTGGCGGTACGTTTCCGTCCTTCGTTCTTCCCGTTCACCGAGCCATCCGCCGAAGTCGACATGGAATGCGTGATGTGCAGCGGTAAAGGCTGCCGTGTGTGCAAGCAGACCGGCTGGCTGGAAGTGATGGGCTGCGGCATGGTTCACCCCAACGTACTGCGCATGTCCGGGATCGACCCGGAAGAGTTCTCGGGCTTTGCCTTCGGCATGGGCGTTGAGCGTCTGGCCATGCTGCGTTACGGCGTGAACGACTTGCGTCTGTTCTTCGACAACGACTTGCGGTTCCTCGCGCAATTTCGCTAGTCGTAACGAATCTTTAGGAGAGCAGGATGAAATTCAGTGAACAATGGCTGCGTGGCTGGGTAAGCCCGCAGGTAGATCGCGACGAGTTGGTTGCTCGTCTGTCGATGGCCGGTCTTGAGGTCGATAGCGTTACGCCGGCCGCCGGTGTTTTCAGTGGTGTGGTGGTGGGCGAGGTGTTGAGCACCGAGCAGCACCCGGATGCCGACAAATTGCGTGTGTGCCAGGTCAGCAACGGCTCGGAAACCTTTCAGGTCGTGTGCGGAGCGCCTAACGTGCGCCCGGGCCTGAAGATCCCGTTCGCCATGATCGGCGCCCAGTTGCCGGGCGACTTCAAGATCAAGAAGGCCAAGCTGCGCGGCGTTGAATCCAACGGCATGCTGTGCTCCCAGGCCGAGCTGCAAGTAGGTGAGGGCAATGATGGCCTGATGGAGCTGCCGGCCGACGCGCCAGTGGGTCAGGACATTCGTGCTTACCTGGAGCTGGAAGACGCCAGCATCGAGGTCGACCTGACCCCCAACCGCGGCGACTGCCTGTCCCTGGCTGGCCTGGCCCGTGAAGTGGGTGCGCTGTACAACGCTCCCGTCACCCGCCCTGTGGTCGCTGCTGTGCCGGCTGTGCATGACGAAGTACGCTCGATCGAAGTGCTCGCGCCGAACGCCTGCCCGCGTTACCTGGGGCGTGTGATCCGTAACGTCGACCTGTCCAAGCCAACCCCGCTGTGGATGGTCGAGCGCCTGCGTCGTGCCGACGTGCGCAGCATCGACGCCGCCGTCGACATCACTAACTATGTGATGCTGGAACTCGGCCAGCCGCTGCACGCCTTCGATCTCGCCGAAATTAACGGCGGCATCCGCGTGCGTATGGCCGAAGAGGGTGAAAAACTGGTGCTGCTCGATGGCCAGGAAGTCAGCCTGCGTGCCGACACCCTGGTCATCGCCGACCACGCTCGCGCCCTGGCAATTGCCGGCGTGATGGGTGGCGAGCACAGCGGTGTATCCGCGACCACCCGTGATGTATTCCTTGAAAGCGCGTTCTTCGACCAGATCGCGATCGCTGGCAAGGCTCGTTCCTACGGCCTGCACACCGATGCGTCGCACCGCTACGAGCGTGGTGTGGACTGGAAGCTCGCCCGTGAAGCCATGGAGCGCGCCACCGGCCTGCTGCTGGAAATCACCGGTGGCGAAGCCGGCCCGATCACCGAAACCGTCAGCGAACAGTATCTGCCGTCGATTGCGCCGATCACCTTGCGTGCCAAAAGCGTTGAGCAGATGCTCGGCCTGGTCATCGAGCCGGCTGAAATCGAGCAACTGCTGTCCGCGCTCGGCCTGGGTATTTCCGCGGGCGGGGAAGGGCAGTGGCAGGTTGCAGTACCTAGCCATCGCTTCGACATCAGCCTGGAAGTCGACCTGATCGAAGAGCTGGCGCGCCTGTACGGCTACAACCGTCTGCCGGTTCGCTATCCGCAAGCACGCCTGGCACCGCAACCCAAGGCCGAAGCGCGTGCGCACTTGCCTGAACTGCGTCGCCTGCTGGTTGCCCGTGGTTATCAGGAAGCTGTGACCTATAGCTTCATCGATCCAAAGCAGTTCGAACTGTTCAACCCTGGCGTTGAGCCGTTGCTGCTGGCCAACCCGATCTCCAACGATATGGCTGCCATGCGTTCGTCGCTGTGGCCGGGCCTGGTGAAGGCGCTCTCCCACAACCTGAACCGCCAGCAAGACCGCGTGCGTCTGTTCGAAAGCGGCTTGCGTTTCGTCGGCCAGCTTGATGGCTTGAAGCAAGAGCCGATGCTGGCGGGCGTCGTTTGCGGCAGCCGTCTGCCAGAAGGCTGGGCGCAAGGCCGTGAGGTCGTGGACTTCTTCGACGTCAAGGCAGACGTGGAAGCGGTGCTCGGCTTTGCCGGTGCGCTGGACGCCTTTACGTTCGCGCCGGGTAGCCACCCAGCCTTGCATCCAGGCCAGACTGCACGTATCGAGCGTGAAGGTCGCTTGGTAGGCTTCGTGGGCGCCATTCACCCAGAACTGTCGAAAACCTTGGGGCTGGACCGTCCAGTCTTTGTGTTTGAGCTAGTCTTGGCTGAAGTTGCGTCGGGCAAGATGCCTAAATTCAGCGAGTTGTCGCGCTTCCCTGAAGTGCGTCGCGACCTGGCCCTGATTGCCGACCGTGAAGTCGCTGCCACTGCAGTTCTGGATGTAATCCGTGAAAATGCAGGGGAATGGCTGACAGACCTCAGGCTATTTGACGTCTATCAGGGTAAAGGCATTGATCCGCATAGAAAAAGCCTTGCAGTTGGCTTGACCTGGCAGCATCCATCGCGCACTCTTAATGACGATGAGGTGAATACCACGACGCAAAATATCCTCACCTCGCTCGAACAAAGGTTGAACGCCACGTTAAGGAAGTGACGTATGGGGGCTTTGACGAAAGCTGAGATGGCGGAACGTCTGTACGAAGAGTTGGGTCTGAACAAGCGCGAGGCCAAGGAATTGGTCGAGCTGTTTTTTGAAGAGATCAGACACGCTCTGGAAGACAACGAACAGGTCAAATTGTCCGGTTTCGGCAATTTTGACCTGCGAGACAAACGCCAGCGGCCTGGCCGCAATCCAAAAACGGGAGAAGAAATCCCGATCACGGCTCGCCGTGTGGTCACCTTTCGTCCAGGGCAGAAGTTGAAGGCCCGAGTTGAGGCTTATGCTGGAACCAAGTCATAACGACGAGCTACCCGTCATCCCAGGCAAGCGCTACTTCACCATCGGTGAAGTTAGCGAGCTGTGTGCGGTAAAACCGCACGTGCTGCGCTATTGGGAGCAGGAGTTTCCTCAACTCAACCCCGTCAAACGCACCGGGAACCGTCGGTATTATCAGCGCCAGGACGTGCTGATGATCCGACAGATCCGCGCGTTGCTGTACGACCAGGGGTTCACCATCAGCGGCGCACGTCAGCGTATGTCCGGTGATGAAGCCAAAGACGACACCACCCAATACAAGCAACTGATCCGCCAGATGATCTCCGAATTGGAAGATGTACTGGTGGTGCTGAAAAAATGATTCAAGCTTTAAAAATACTTCCACATTTCAAAAGCTTGCGGTATATTCCGGTTCGCTTCGTTAAGAAGCGAACCCAGTAACACGCCTAGTCGGGGCGTAGCGCAGTCCGGTAGCGCACTAGCATGGGGTGCTAGGGGTCGAGTGTTCGAATCACTCCGTCCCGACCATATTATTCAATGACTTAGGCCAATGTTCACAGCATTGGCCTTTTTCATGTGCGTGACATTTGCGTGACTTCTCGTTTTTTCACGCCTGCTTCCTCTTCAAGATTGTCAGTATCGGTCCGCGAGAATCGGTTGCTGATACCATGTTCGCAGCTTCAATCAGATGCCCGAGCTCAGCGCCCGAGTAGTGACTGGTGATGCTGCCGTTCTTGTGCCCCAAAAGGGCCTTACGGTCTTCCTCGGTTACGCCTGCGGCGCGCAGCCGACGGCCAAACGTGTGTTTAAGGTCATGGATCCTGATGGATGCATACCCAGGGTGAGCGGGGCGAAGGTTTTCCTCCTGCCAGAGTTTCGCCGCTCTCACCCGCGCCTTCTTCCAGGCCGAGTCGTTCATGCGGTGCATCGCGGTGCCGTTGTATGGGAAAACCCATTCCTTGCTTATACCGCGCTGCTTTTCGATGATCGACCTGGCCACGCTGTTCAGCACCACCAGCCTCTCGTCACCGTTCTTCACGCCCGAGCGCTCATGCCTGCCACCAAAGTCGGCCGGTATCAGAAAAACGCTGGTGCCCAGTTCCGGTACCGCAATCTCCCAATCCCATCTCAGCTTGCAGACCTCCTGCTCCCGCGTGCCGGTGTTCACTTTGAACAGCGCCATGGTTTGCAGGTGAGCCGGCAACTCGCCAAAAAGAATCGACTGCTCCGGCCATGACATTGGGTACGGCTTGCGGCTCGATTTCTTCTCTTCCAGTTTCGTGAGCATCGGCACGCTATCCAGCCATGGCCTGCGCTCATCGTCTCGCCACTTCCTGGCACACAACGACAAAACCCGAACCACGCGCTCGATCGAGATATTCACCGTTCTGTTGCTGACACCTTTCTTTACCTTCCCGCATTCCAGCTTCTTTGTCGCCAGCCTGTCCTTGATGAAAGGCACCAGGGCCTGGTCATCGATGTGGGTCAGCGGCATGTCGCCAATGAATGGGTCGAGCTGTGAAAGGTGGTGCGCGGATAGCTTGATTGAAGGCTGATCCTTGAATTCCAGCAGGAAGCGAGTCGCTGCCTCCCGCCAGGTCCTGACCTTCTTCACACCGTACACCTTCTGCTGCCGGATCTGCTCCAGCCTGAAGATCAGGTAGCGCTCCGCTTCTTCCCGGTCACCAGTTCCAGTGCTCTCGTAAAGTCGTTCTCCATTGATTTTCTTGTCGATATGCCAGATGCCTTTCCTCTGGGAGAGGCCTGTGATCGATTTTCGCGCCATGATTTATCTCCTTTCTGGCGCTCGCTGCGGGGCGATTGTTGCTCCGTTGCGCCTTTTTTATCAATCGCCTTTGCCTCGACGTACGCCGTGGCCCAGTCGTCCAGCTCCTGTCGATCAAAGCCAACTCCGCGCCCGCCAATGGGGAACTCGCTGACGAAGGGCCTGACGGTCTCGTCGAAAATTGCCCGGCACATGCCCAGGTATCCAGGCGCTTCCTTTGCTCGAATGAACCGCGGTATCAGTTGTTGCGCGCCCATACCTACCTCCCGCCGGCCGTGGGCCGCGCTGTCTTGATGATGTGGATTGCCAGGCCGAAACTGATCAGCAGCCAGGCGCATGTGCCGGCGAAGGCGTAGAGCAGCGCCTCGGTGGTGCCGGTGTACAGCAGGTCGAGCCCGAGCCAGCCGAACCAGCCGATGGTTCCTACCAGGTACAGCAAAGCGCCCAGCAGTATCAGGGTGAGTTTCATAGCAAACATGGGGTGTCCTTGCCGCGCTGGGCGGCAGAAGGTGGGTTAGGGTTTGGCGGGGAACCACTCGGTGTCGTATTCGTGCTGGGTTACCAGCTCTGGCGTTAGGCTCGGCAGCCGACGCTCGAACACCAGGTAGCCATACGGTTTTTCAATCCAGTCAGGAGCCTCCTCCATGAACTTGGCCTTGAATATCCTCAGCAGATGGTCAGCAGCCTTCTCAAACTGATCTTCTCGATAGTTGCCTTCGCAGATGGTGCCATTGCTGACCCGCCAGACGGTGCGCCTTGGCTGACCCTCGGCCGCCTTGATCTTCTCGGCCATCTGGTCGCGGGCGTACCGCATCTGGTCCAGGGTCAGGGTCGCTACCCAGGCGTCGGTGCCGATGCTTTGCGTGTGGCCAAACTCGCATTTTATTTCAGGCATGTGCATAGCTCCGCCCGCCGCTCACCGGCAGGCATGTAGGGGGATTGGGGTTAGGGAAGCGTGGAGCCGATTTGCGCTGCTACGACTGTGATTGCCTGGCGGAGCGCGCCACCTCGATCCGCGTCGTCGGTCCAGCCGATGTTCTCGCCAAAGCCGCGACGCTCGACCATCACGTACTGCAGGTTGGTGAACCAGAGGATGCTGAGCTGAAGGTCTACCGCCAGGCGCATGGCCTGGACGTCATCACTGAGTGGCTGCCATTGCTCGCGGCCGGATTCCGGATCGTCGTAGTAGAAGGCATCGCTGCCGTGGCGGTACTCCAGCTCAAAGCCCATGGCCTTGGCCGATAGCTTTAGCAGTTCGTGGTCCGTCACGGCCTTTGCCCCTTTTCCGGCGGGGAGGGTGGAAAGCCGAAGTACATCCGGCGCTTTCCGGTGCCGCCGCATTCGCGACAGCCACTGGCTTTATGGGCGCTATATCCGTAGCTGCAACTGGAGCAGTCACAGCTGCAACCAGAGCACTCCACAGTGCACCGGGCTTCTTGCTCCACCACATCATCCCTAGTGATCAAGTAGCTTGACCGGCGATCCAGACGAAACCCAGTGATCTTCTCTGCGTCCTCATAGGTCGCTGGATCTCGCCTGAAACCCCAGCGCGCGGCCGGGTCGTCAACGATTCGGGTCACAGTTCTCATGGCCTTGGCCCCTTGTAGATGAAGACGTAGGCGAACCAGAGGGTGGCGATCATGGCGTCACCTCGACCAGTTTCCATTTGGTGTTGTTGCTCTGGCTGTGGTCCGACTCAACGAGGCCATCGCGCTTCATCAGCTCCAGCTCCCGTCGGATCTGCTTGGTGGTGAACGGCTCAATGTGAAGCCGGAACCACCAGGTGCAGAACCAGCCGCCAGCGCCCTGTACGCCGCTCATGTAGGTGATGATTCGTTGGCGCAGGCTCATGGCGTCACCCGCTTGAACTCGACAACCCAGACCCACGGGTTGGCGTTCCAGTCGCCGCCAGTGGACTCCCACAACTCCCGCCATGCCGCCGGGTACCAGTCGCGGTAATTCGGTGATACGTCATCGCTTGCGAGTTCCGGCGGACACAGCAGGCCTTCCGCCCTGATATCGGCGCGGCTGATGTCCTGCAACCGCTCGACGCGCACTTCGGTGATCTCCAGCAGGATGCGGCTGTCACGGCGGAACATATGGATGCTGGGTTTCCAGCGGATTTCGCTGGCGGCGGGGATATTCTCCAGTTTCGGCGGCAGGCAGGCGGGGTAGGTGGCGCCAAATGTCAGATAGCCAGGATCGCAATTGCCGACACGCGCCCAGGTCTCGCGCACCCACAGCCGGTCTCCGGGCTTGCCGTATGGGCAGGCAATTGGGTATTCCATACCTTCATGGTCAGACGTGAAGTCGCCAAATGCGTTGTAAGGCCACCCCCCCTTGCCGTGGTCGAGCATGATGAAGCCGTCGGCGTGAGCCTTGGTCGCTTTCACCGTCCGCCGCGTGACCGTCTTCCGGCCTTCCAGGATGGCGCGCACCATCGGCGCCGAGAACAGGATGGGGCGTTCCTTTATTTGAGACATGTGTCGTCCTTGCCGCTATAGCGGCTGACTTTGAAGGGGGAGGGGTTACAGGTTTTGCGGGTGGAGTACGGATGTACTCTTATCTCGCTTGAGTGCTTCAAATACTCTTCCGCGCATCGAATCAATCGACGAAGACGGCACCGCCCCCGGATCACCCTGGATCGCATAGAGCAGTTCATTTGTCTGGAGCAACAACCCCTCCAGCACATCCGCCCGCTCATCCGCTGCGGTCAGCAGGGCTTGCAGGGCGTCGACACGCTTGCGCAGGTCAATCGCGTTCTGTGCGTATGCCTCCTTGTCAGCTTTAGCGCTGATCAAAGCTGAACGCAGATTCTCCGACCACTCATCCGCCGTGGTCAGGCTGACCTGCATTGCGTCACGCTCGGCGGTTACCCGGTCGAAGTCTGGAGCGAGATAGACCAGACGGTCTTTGTCGATATTTCCGGCGTAGTACGACTGTGCTTCGCTCATACAGCCTCCCTCGTTACCAGATCATGGGCATCCACAACGGTCATGCCGAGCTTCTCGGCGATCAGAACTTCCAGCTTTGCGCCCTTTGAATTCTCCCAGCCGGGCAGGGTGGCCACGGTGTCGCAGTCCATCAGGGCCGCAATGTCGCGGCGCATACAGTCGGTCCAGGTGCCGCCTTCTGGGTTTATCTCGGCGGGGTTGGTGACTGTGTGGCCGCTGGCGCGGAGGCTAGCGGTCATGCTGTGGAAGGTGGGGAAGTTCAGCCCGGGCAAGCCGCTCATGGGGCCGCTGAGGTAGATGCGCTTCATGCGACCTCCTTGTCATGACCTGGGCAGCCGCCACCGGAAAAATCGAATCCTTCACACGGCGGACCGAAAGGAAGCACCTCTTTGCCCTGGGCCAGCGCTTCGAGCAGATGATCCTTCGCCTCGTCGGCGGTGCACTCACGCCCATCCACGCGGAACATGCCCTTGAGCTGGCGCTTGCTGAAGTCGCGGATTGCGCCGCGCACGCTCAGGTGAATGTGAAAGGTACGGCCGTGCGGTCCGAAAGGATCAGACGGTTTGTTTTCTGTAGGCATGGGGAGTCCTTGCCGGGCCATGCCCGGGCGGTGGAGTGGGGGCGTTACGCGGCGAGGCGTTGGTAAAGCTCGATGATGTCGGCGGCGTTCGCCCTGACCAGGGCTTCGGCCTCATCTGGGCAGACGCTGTTGCCGATCAGGCGCACCTGGTCGGCCTTCTTGACGTCGCGCCATTCCTCGGCACCGGTAACCGGGTCGACAAACAGCCCGCGGTCAATGATGTAGTCCTTGTCGAAGCCCTGTGCGGCCTTCAGCTCGGGCGGTTGCAACATGCGCAGGGTGATGTCTATCAGCACGTAGCCGCCGACCATCACCATTTCCGCTGGGTCTTTGAAGTGCTCCGGCAAATACTTGTGCATGAACGCGGCGCAGCGGCGGGCGCCTTCCATCTGCTCAGGAGTAAGCGCATCGGGCACCTCTACAGTCTCGACGACCGCAACGCGATCTTTTGTCGGCAGCGTGTGCATCGGCTCATTGAGCGATATTCCGTCCTTCTCGTGGCCGTAGTACTTCACCAGATAAGCGCTCACCAGGCGCTGGTTGGCGCCGGACTGACAGATTGTCGATATCGGGTCGTGGGCCGATCGGCCGTCGCCTTTGTAGAAACCGCCATTCGCCTGTTCGAAGAACGCCGTTACGATGCCGTGGCGCGCAGCTCCGGCCAGAACTGTCTGCGCCGGGTCGTCAGGTGAACTGCCCGCTGCGTTTTGCCCGAATGCAGTCATGTGTGCAGCGACCATCGCGAAGTGTCCGCCCTTGACTTGTGCTACCTGCGTGCGCAGTGGCTCTTGGGCGTCGAAGTTACGTTGAGATGACCCATTGGCGCACTCGGTAAGGAACGGCGCAGCAACCGGCTGCACCAATGCGTGATGCGTGCCGCCCGCGCTGATGGTCGATAGAGCCTCTTCGACACCGTGGGTACTGGTGTGCGCCGATGACGTTCCGCGCATAGGGACGATGAAGGGCTTCGCACTGGTCAGCACATGCCGCCAGCAGCCCTTGGCCACGCGGCGCATGGTGTTCTCGGCCATCGGTTTTTCACGAAAGATCGTGCGGCCGAGGTTGCTCCAGTCGATGCACTCGGCCGCAGAACGCCACGGCAATTGCTTTGCGGCAGGCCGCTTGTGGCGTTTTGGCGCCGGCCAAACGATCGGCTTGCCGTCGCTGCGGGCCACCAGGTAAAGGCGCTTGCGAATGGTCGGGGTGCCTGCGTTCGCCGCGATCCGCTCCCGCCACTCGGCGTTGTAGCCAAGCCCGCGCACCAGAGCTTCCATTGGCACGAATTCACCGATCGCCTCGATAATTTCCGGCATGTCAGGGTGATCAGCTGGTAGCCCGGTACTGATTGCGGCGATGAACGCTTTGAAAGTGCGGCCGCGCTCAGACTTTATCGGCTGGCCGTCATCGTCGATCGGGCCCCAGTCGCAGAACTCTTCAACGTTTTCGAGGAAGAGAAGGCGGGACTTCGTGACGAACAACCAGCGAATCACCACCCAAGCCAACCCACGCACACCTCGATCGCGGGGAGCGCCGCCCTTGGCCTTGCTGTGATGGCGGCAGTCTGGCGATGCCCAGATGATCGCGACCGGCTGCCCGCCAGTGGCTTCACGCGGATCAACTTCGAACACATCTGCCACATAGTGCGCTGTCTTGGGGTGGTTGGCGCGGTGCACAGCCAGGGCGATTGGATTGTGGTTCACCGCTACGTCCGGCTCCCGGTATGCCCTGGCGATACCGGTGCTGGCGCCGCCGCCGCCAGCGAACAGGTCGACCACCAGTTCCTTTTCGAACGGCAGGCCCATGCTCGGCTGGCCATGGATGAACTGAGGCAATTTCTGTTGTGCGGACATAGGGGATCCTCGCCGGCTGGCGCTGTTCAGTGATATGGGGTATTACGGGTGACCGGCATGGAGCCGGATCAAGGAGAAGAAGATGACAAATCAAGCGCAAATCGATGCAGTTGAGCAGCTGCTCATGGCTTTGCTGAACACGCAAGAAATGAACTTTGTCTCTACCAGGGCATTTGAGGATGCCAAAGGCGCTCTTATGGGTAGCGATGGGCCGCCCGGCACAACCGAGAAAACCCAGGCGGTCAACTACCTAGCCCACCTTCGGTTACAGCTCAAGTAACTGAACTGCCCCGCCCCCGGTTACCGGATGCAGCGAGTAGGGTGGGTTATTCGTCGTGACAGATGCGAAGGGCTTCGCGGTTGTAGGCGAGCTGCAGTTTTGCCGACACATTTTCGGGTATCACGTATTCGTGTCGTGGCGGCGCGAGAAACTGAGCTGATCCCGCCCGGCCCAGGCCGTGCAGGTGGTGAATCATCAGGGTCATGGCCTCGCCCTGTTCCTCGATGCTGTGCCAGGCCATCAGGTCAGCCAAGGCCTGGCGGGTGCCGGCCATGGTATGGAGTCGCAATTCTTCCTCGCCGCGAGTCTTTCGCCTCGCCGCAGTCTTTGCCGATCGTTCTTTCTGCGCGGCAGCCATGGCCTACCTCTTCTATTCCGCTGGCCGGAAGTGCGAGCCAGGTTTGACGTTTGCGTTGCTGGGTGCGGGCTATGCGGCGCATGAAGTGATTCCACGCCGAGCTTTGGGGTAGTCGATGCCGTGGGTAGTGATGATCCGCTCGAATGCCTTATTGCTGATGGCGAGCTTCCCGCAGCACTGGCGCCGTGTTATTCCCAGTTCCAGGAATGCACGGATGCGCTCGGCGTACTTCGCGTCGCGCTCGCCCATTTGGTCTCGGCGGTAGTTGTTGTTCGCACCGCCTCGCTCCGGCTTCTTGAACGTGATGTCGTTCATGGTGGCGTGCTTGTAGACGTTGCGGCGACTGATGCCCAGTGCGGCGGCGGCCTCTGTTTGGGTGTGCGTGGCGCTCAGTTGGCGCATGTGCTCCACCAGCTTTAGCCTGGCCTGCTCCCGAACATCTTCCCTGTCCAAGGGCAGGGGAGCTGCTTCAACCCTGCGCCGAACGAACGGCTTGGGCGCTGGAGGCTCTTGAGGTACGTAGACGACCGGTTTCGGTGGTGGCGGCGGCTTTATTTCCTCTATCTCACCGCCGGCCGCCACAAACTCAGCGACCTGGGCGGCCAGCTCGTTAGAAGACTTCCGAAGGCGCTCTACTTCGTTCTGTAGGATGCTGATCATGACTACCTCACTTGATGCTGATCGAGCTTTTGCCGATCTCAGAGTGGGCACCTGGGACTTCCTGACCATCCTTCAACGCCTTGGCGATGGCCGCCTTGTCCGGTGCGCTGTGTACTTTGACGTTTACGAAGTCGTCGGGGATGGCCTTTTCATCGTCGATGACCACGATGGGCTTGCCCTTGCCGCAGGTGATGGTGAACAGCGGGTGGGTGATCTTGGTGATGCCCGCCGCATCCATGTTGGTGCGCAGGTACTCTTTCAGGCCTTCCTTGCGGTTGTTGATGATCCGCTTGCGCTCTGTGAGCCTGTCGATCTGCGACTGAATCGCCTCAAGGTCGCCGTCAATGTTCAGGGTGATCATTGCGATGGCCTTTCCCTTCTCCTGGAACTCGCCTTCGATCCCTTCCATGGTGTCGCGCAGGGCGACGGCCAGGTCTTCGTCGGCGGTCTCGGCCAGGGCGGCCAGCTCTTTGAACTGCTCGGCAATGGTGTAGAGCGTGGTCATGCTGCTGACTCCTGTTCAAACCGGCCTTTCTGCTCGTCGTACTCGCGCACGATCCTGGTGACGGCCTTGTTGTCGTTGCGCAGCGTCAGGCGGCGCACGGCCACGTCATGGAACGACTTGAGTTCCTTCGGCGTCTTGGCGTTTTTCAGGGACTCAATGACTGACGCGATGTATTCAAGGCGCTCCAGCCTTTGGCGTTCTTCCTCGGCGACCTTGTCTTCGGCCTGCTCGATGGCCTGTTCATCCGCCAAGGCGTTTACGTAGTCCTTGTCGTCGAACATCCCCAGGAACACGTCAGCGCTGAAACCAAGCATCGAAAGGGACTTCTTGATGGCGTCGGTAAGCGACTTCTTCGGGGCCTCGCCGTCGGTCGTTGTGCCGTACTTGCTCTTGTAGAGGTACGGTGTGCAGCCGTACTGTTCGAACTCGCCGCGTTCGCCGTCCTGCTTGATCCAGAAGCGGATCTTTACGGTGTGGTTCAGCTCAAAACCCAGCGTGACGCGCTTATCGCCCTCGCCGACGAAGATCTCGGCGCCCTTGTCGAAGCGCTCTTCCAGCACAGTCCAGCCAAACCCAATGCCGACCGGCCCGAATATCTCGGTGGCCTTCATGATCATCGCCGTACCGTTCAGGCTGGTGATCTGCTGGCCACCGACCTTCGCGTCTTTGGTGTACCGGGTATCCGTCTTCTCGACGCGATTCCAGATCTGCATGTTTTTATCGGACATGACTATCTCTCCGCGCCACCGGAGAGGGGCGCTGTGAAGGGGGTTATTGGGTGGCTTTCTCGATTGCGCGACTTGCTACGTGGGCGGCTTTGTTCTGGAGGGTCTGATAACCCTTGTCAGCCGCACAGTGCGCTAACGCTTCCAGTGCAAGCTGGAGGGCTGCAAGCAGATCAGGCGCAGCGGCGATCAACTTGGCGTCAGCCTCTTCGTAAACCCAGTCGACAACCTGATCCTGGTCCTCGTTGAAGTCGATGGCGAAAGCGCGCTGGCCGGGAACGTTGCTGTGCTGCACCTCGCGGATGGTCCACGGTGCGGGAGTGTGCTTATTCATCACAAGCCCTCCCGTGCGCCGTCAGGCTTTTGCGGCCAGTAGTCGTAGGCGAATGCAGACAGGCTCATGTGAACGTTGTTGGCGCGCTCACGACCAGGCTGGCGAAGTTCCTCTTTGAGGTGGCACCACTGCAACTCGCCGTATTGGTAGGCATTGCGGTTGGTCTTGAAGTCCTCTTCGATCACTGCTCCGAGCGCGTCAAGGAAGTCAGCCTGCCCATCCGATCCGAGCGACCAGAATGCCTTTGCCAGAATTTCTGGCGTGAGCTGAACCTTGAAGCCTTCAGCCACGATTACTTCGACTGCTTCGTTTTGAATGGTCATGGGGATTCCTTGCCGCGATGCTCGCAGCGATTGAAGGGGTTGGTTATTGAGTGATTCGATCAGCGAGGGCGCCGAGCAACATCAGAAAGGTACAGACGGAGAGGGCTGAGAAGGAGCCGCGCCAGATGAGTAGGCGCCGGGTGCGCTGGCTAGATGTCACGGCCGAACCCTCACCGCGATCCGACCGCCCTTCATTGTCGGCGCCAGGCGCTGTGGCAGGTCCCGCACCAGGTCTTCACGCTTTCGACCGATCAGTTCATTGAAGGGAATGCCGAAGCCCAGCATTGCGATTTTCGACTCGATGTCGTCGAGCTGGCTGTCGATCAGTGATTTAACCGGCGCGGTAGTCATGCTGCTGCCCTCTTAAGCTCTGCATTGCGCTCGACGAACTTGGCGTCCAGCGCATCGCGGTAACGGTTGGCGGTAGGGGAGTCGACCAGATCGGCGAACTCGGCCATTTCGATCATGCCCATCACGAAGGTCCGGTCCGGTACCGGCGTGCACGACTTCTTCATCTTGGCGATTTCCAGGCCCAGGCGGGCGAGGGCGGTAGGGGTGTTCATAGTTCTTCGTCCTCGGCCTGGGCAGCCAGTGCGTCATTTGCCAATGGCTCGACAAGAGCCTGAGCGATGATCCTGAGCTGTTCTTTGGGATCGGCTACCGCCAGTAGGCCCTCTGCGCCATCGCGGGCCAGAAAGCGGTCACCAAGCAGCCCAGCAATTACCATTTCGCCAATGGCGCATGGGCTCTTGCTGTCACTGTTAATTGCGAACTGCTCGACCTCGGCAGCGAAGGCTTTGAACGTCACACCCTGCGCTGAATGCAGTCGGCGCTTGAACTGCACGTCGCTGCGCCGATCCACTAGCGTTTCCACCGCGTTATCTATCCACTCCTTGCGGGCAATCTCCACCGCCGACTCGCTCACTGGAGGCGGCAACTGAGCGTCGTAACGCTCCTGGCATATCTTCAATGCTGCGTTCATGGTCGCCTCCAGGGTGGCGGGTCAGTCGTAATAGTCTTGGTCGGCCAGATACTCGGAATGCTCGCTTACAAGCCATTCCTCCATCGAGGCGATATCGGACTCAGTCATAAAGCTGGTGTCGTCCTTCGACTCCCACTCGATTTCGCAATGACCGAAGTACTCTTCAGGGTCAGCAGCCCGGCAGCTGAAATTCCCTTTCGACTGGGAAAAGGAAACGACGCTCAGGGTGATGGCAACGTCTTCGCCGTCCTTGACCGTCCAATATTCGTAAGTGCGGGCCATGGCGACCTCCAGTGTTTGGGGTTAGGCGGAATCAGTGGCCTGCTCTGAATCAAGAAAGCGGATGCACTCGGGCATCACCGTCCCGATGGAGCCATCAGCAAACTCAACCACTGCAACGGTGTAGTTGCCGGGCCCGGATTCAAATTCCTCGTACTCGCATCCCCACTGATGAAAGCGAGCTTCGCGGAGGTCTTTATTGCCGACTTTTTTGTTGGCTTCCCAGATAGGGGCCATCGTCATTACTGGGCGCATTTCTGATTCCTCAGTGGTTGGTTCACCTGTATTCGTTCAACACTCATGCCTCCCACTGGTTGCCGATGGGCGCGGGGGAGGAGTGCTGACGGGTAGAGGCGCGCAAAAAAGCCCAGTCGAAACCGGGCTTTTCCCTCTTTACGTACAAGCCTGCCGGGCGCATGTGGCGTCGGGCAGCTGATCAATTAGTCCATGATGGTTACCCTCCGCTGTTCGCTCACTGGGAAGGCAGTTGCCACCTATGAGAATGGGTTGCCGGTCTTTCCCGGCTGTCACGGCGCTTGTGCCAGATCAAGGTAGCTCGCCAATACCAGGTTGGCGCTGACCCTGCGCAATGCGGGTTGAGCTATTCGCCGGTTGATGCAGGTGGGCGGTTATAGGCCGCAGTTTCGTCCGCATCGGGGTGTGATCCGATTTAACGGGTCGCGATTTCTCAATCGCAGTTGGTTTCCGTCGCTCTCGGATCACACCCCGATGCGCTCTCATAGAGAGGATCGGGCAGTTAACGACAGGCTGTCGTGGCGCTGGTTGTCACTCTTGCGAGTTGATCCATTCGTAAATGGACTCTTCGCCAATTGCGTTGAGAAGATCGATAGTGTCGATGTCGTTACTCTTGATCCAATCCGCCAGCTCCGATTCGTCGAGCAAGCTGAGCGTCTTGTTAATCCCCATTGCGGTGATTACTTCGCGCTCGTCGAGACCTTTGATTCGGTCTTCAACATCAAGATCTTCGAGCAACGCTTGCGGCTCCACCTCAACCACTACCCGGATCTTGTCCAGCTTCCACGCTTCGACTGAAGCGCTGTCTGCGAGAAATACAACTTCCATCGTCTTGCCCTCGGTTGTTTTCCCAATGCACCCGGGTCACCAGGTGCATCAGTGAAAAGGTCTGTCAATCGTCTCTGCCCATCCAGTCGCGAAAGCGCTTGGTCAGGCGATCAAAGTTGTAAAAACCGAAAATGCCCACCGAAAGCGCCAATGGAGGCACCGCAAGAAGCACCCAAATACTTCCGATCAGGTATGCGTAAAGGCCTGCCGAAACAACAAAAGTCGCCAGCGGGACCCAGAACTGTTTCTGTACAGCAGTAAATTTCATAGCCCGTCCTCGTTTGATTTCCCGTCAGGCCCTCTTGCGAAGGCCTGCCAGTGAAATCTTCACTCCGGCACCCTGATCGGCTCCTGGTCGATGATCGTGATTGAGCCTCGATCAGTTACCGCGACCCTGGCCGTCAAGCCTGGGTGCAGCTCCGCAAGCCTTGGGTGCGCCTTGAAGTCGGCGACCCTGCCAGTGCGATCGCCCAGGCCTAGGTAGATCACGTCACCTATTTGAATTTCGCTTCCGCGCTTCGTTGGCATTTCGTCTACTCCGTCCGATTTTCCGGATGACCCTGTCGCCAAGGTCATCGAGGAAATCTGTTATCTCCACCACGCGCATCGCCCGATTCATATCTCTGGCCAGGTCACACATTTCGTGTCCGGTGTTCTTCCTGGCTGGCTTGCGTGGTTTCGCGTACTCACATCTGGTGAGTACGGCCAGTTCCAGAGCTGGCGTGGAGATCGAATTTATTGTTCGCGCTGTGCCCGTTGCCGGGGATCGATCTGCGAAGGTCCTGAGCTGTTAAAGAGCGCTTCGCAGTGGCTGTGTGTCGCTGCGATGGATGAACATTACCGTAAGGTAATAAATCAAGTCAATACCGATTGGTAATTAAATTGTGGCACCCATAAAAAAGCCCGCTCAGTGGCGGGCTGCGGATTCAGACGGGAGAGGACAGATACAGCCGGGCTTGGGGAGGTCAGTGCGGCACGGGAGAGAACAGCGTCCTTGCGACATCGTCCAGAAGCCTCTCGATCTCCGCCAGGTCGGCTTGCTTGATGTCGGTCGCGCATTCGTAGGCGCAGATCAAGCACTGCAGCAGATCAAGGTCTGAAATCTTCGCAAGGTCATCTTTCAGATCTGGGTGCTGGCTGAGTAGCAGCGCTCGGATATCTTCAGCGTTTTTCGGCATATCCATAGGCGGTCCCTCCATAGCTCAACCTGATTTTAGGCCATAGCCGCATGGGACGGCATGGCCGCTGATCGATAGGCCGTGAGAGTACGCTTACTAGAAACAAGAAGCCCGGCACTAGGGACGGCTTGAGAGTCGCTGTCAGAGGGAGGTTGCGATTGCCAGGGCCAGTTGCGTGTCCGACATCAACGGCGGGGCGTAGGTTGCGCGATAGTATTGGGAGGATTGCTCAAATTGAGCGCCCCTTATTTCGCCTTCCGAACCAATGAACGCCAGAGCGTCGGTCTTGGCTGACTTGAAGATCTTAGGCGGGTCGGTCGTGAGAGACGTGGTTGCACCAATTAAAATGGTTGGCGCGGAGATTGTGATAAATATCCCTGCAGCGATAGGGTTGACGTCATCACCTGATACGGCCTGTGTGCTGACCGATGCTAGCAGGGCAACCCCCAGAGCCTTCCATGAATTCATTCTTCGATGCTTCCATTGCTATCAGAGGGCGCCAAGATAGCAGAGTAGGGGGCTCGCCAGATACAAGAAGCCCGGCGCTGGGCCGGGCTTAACGAATGTGGTGAAGAACCTTGTCTCTGAAGTTATCCATATCAGCTATGTCCGGCACAAAATCATTCGCCGCCTTGAGCAGGCGAGTGTGATCTTGTTTTGGAAGGGAAGAGAAATCACTGCAAACGATGATCGAGGTGAATGACTCCCCAACCTGTTTCAGGTGCAGAAGGGTAATCGTGGTAATTCGCGCCTTGTCTTTGCCGTTCACCCCAAAGAGATAAATAGGGCGACCTTGCGACTGTATTCGGTAATCGACCGTGTAGGCCGGACCATCCACAATCTTGGGCACATAGTTTTCCTCAAAGCTGTCGGCGGGCAGGATAGATTTCAAGGCTGCCCGCAGATCATCGTAGAACGTCGAACCAAGACGAGAGCGTGACCATAGCGCCATGTCTTCAACGCGCGATAAACCCTGGGTCAGGTCGAACAAGCCCCGTACCAGCTTGTCCGCTGGAACCTCAATAAAAATTTCACCGCCGTCATCACGAAGCCCGGATTCTGCCAGAATTCCTTGGTAGAACTTTCCTCGTGAGCCAGTTGAGTATTTTGAAATGTCGTTCTCATAGCTCAGGCGCATCATTGTTGTGCCCGCATCAGACAACCGCCAGCCCCCAGCCGTCCTGGCTAGATAAGCAGTGAACTGATCTCCGTCGCGCGCGACCAACGGGAGAGATACCGCTAGAAAATCGCCGCACTCTCTCACAGCAACATCTTCGCAGAAGGCTGTGCAGAGTGATTCGCGGATTTCAGTCAGTTCACTCATCAAAAAAACTCAGTTGTGTCGTCATGCCATTGGCTTCCCCGATCTCGATAGTTGGCGGAACGGGCTTTTGTAGACCTGAAATATTACAATCCTCAAGCATTGCCCAGAGCGCTCCCTCAAGATCAGTGTAGGCGTTTGTGGCAACCGCGTAATGCTCTGGCTTTCTGCCGGCAAGCATGTAGCGCTCTGTGGCTCGATGGATGTGCGGTGTGAAATCAATCCGCTCGCCATCCTCAAGAACATTCTGGTGAGGATGGCAGCTGCCGTTGTATCGCGCTAGCGTGATCGTATCGCCGGAGGGGTGCTTTAGAAATATCCCGCATGAGAAGCTATGCGCAATTCTTGAGTTCTGCCGCAGGTAAATCTCGAATTCTGCGCCATCATCTGAGACCACATCGTAGTTCTTCTGCTTGCACGACTGCATATCTTTCCAGCGGGCGCCGGGGTTGGATATGGTTTTATTGCAGGTGAGCAGATCACGGATCTGCGCATCAGTAAGGATCGTGTCTACCACGTCGTCGTCCTTGAGGTATGAATGGGGATTTTGCGTATTACTTCCTATTCCGACTTCGCCCTGGTGATGCGCTGATCCCTGACCTCATCCGCATAACCGGCCAGCCGATCCTCACCATCATGAAATACAGTGAGCATCCTAAGCACGGCCTGGGCGTCCGCCTCGTTCCCTGCCAGGCTCAGCCGTTCCGCAATCCTCATCAGCTCTACGGCTGACCACTTGAGGTCTGAGGCAATGCCTTGGAGGTCGCGCTTAAGGTCTTGGTTGGGTTTAGTGAGGGACATTTATGGCTCCAAACTCAGTGCGCGGACTGCCATTCACCAGATTCCGCCTCGTACCTATCGAAAGTCTCTCTAAGTGCAACAATATCCAGCGGCGACTTCGGGGTAATCGAGCCAGGCTCCTCTGGAACAATTCCATCAGCCTCCATCAATTCGACGAGCTTTTTGCCGCGAGCAATGCCCACGTTCAGATGGCGAGCAACAAAAGCTGCGCTTAGGTGCTTCCCTGTTAGGGCTGCAATAACCGCTCTGCCGTACATGGGGTCGGCAGCGTAGCTGTCAGGATCCAGGTAGTTTTCCAGCCAGCCAGCGAATCTGCATTCAGAAAGAAGAATATCTAGATCAGCTATTGTTTGATCGGCGCTCGCGAGGACCTCCGCCACGGCTCGCTCATGCTCCTGCTCGTTGGCGGGCTCGCCGTTGATCAGATGGCTAGCTGATAGGCCTGTCCCTGGAAGGCCGGCAGTGACCCTCACTCCCTTCTTGCTATTGTTGACGCTCAGCCCTGGTGGACCAAACGAAAAGCTGAAACCGGACTTGCTGATGTTTAGCCAAACCCAGGGGAGTATTTGAATCCGCTTTTGAAATCTCATGCCCATTCACCACCTCCTTGTGGTCGTTATAGCTTGCGAGCATTCCAGACAAGCAGAACACGAGCCTGGATATGCACCTTGGCGAGCATATCGCCCTCGATCATGATTGCTGGGTACACGGGGTTATCTGAAATCATGCGCAGGGAGCCGCCTGTCAGGCGCTGAAGCCGCTTAATGAAAAGCTCGCCCTCCAGCGTGAAGACATAGATCGCATCGGTTCGGATCTCGGTTATGCCGCGATCTACCAGCAGGGCGTCGCCATTACGGAAAGTGCCCTCCATGCTGTCACCATCGCCATCGATGATGGCCAGGTTCTCTAGATTGGAATACGACAAGCCCTGAGTCTTAAGCCAGTCAAGGTGAACGGTAATATCCCTGATCACCTCGATATGGTCAGGCGGCACTCTTCCGGGCCCCATCGAGCCAGCTACATCGAGCTGGGGGATGGTGATGAAGTTGGCGTCCTGAGACTTTCTTCGCGAATCAATAGGAATCACGTTGCTCTCCCTGGCGTGGACTTCACCAATTGGTGCATCTAGCGCGTATCTGGCGAGGCCGAATTCGCTTTCTATTTCCCGGGCGAAGTCCTCTCCAATGGTTTTCGCGCCGTTTTTTTCCGGCTCAAAAAGACATCTGGAGATGAAGTTCTGAGGCTTCTTCAGCTTTTCTGCGAGGCGCGACTGTGCGCCGCGAGCGCCAACCCCGTATTCGGTGTCCATCAGCTTTTTTAGGTTGTGCCTGCGCACTTCGCGAATATCCATCTTGCGATTCTCTACGGGTCATTACTCATTGGTAAATGACCATTCGGTATTGATTAAATGGTTACCGTGAGGTAATAATTGCGCATCACAGAGGAGAGCCATGATGCGGACTAAGCACACCCAGCTCTTGGAGTGGCTCAAAAGCGCTTCCGACGATGCCGTCGAGCGCACCGGGACCTCTCGCGGCTACTTGAAACAAATTGCCTATGGGAACAAGCAAGCCTCCGCTGCGCTTGCGGTTTCGCTTGAGCGTGAATCGGCAGGCGCCCTAAGTCGCCGGTCGTTACGCCCTGCTGATTGGAATTTGATATGGCCAGAGCTTGCCTCTGCCGCCTGACATCCCTGTCCGCCGTTCCATTGAGCAAATGATCGCCGCTGCACCTGCAGGGCGCCACGTAAAGAATTTCGAGGTGTTACATGCAGGAATTGATGAAGGCGATCTATGACGTTGTGGACGACCACGGGGCAGGGCGGATTGCAGAGGGCGCCAGCTTCTCTTCGAAGACGCTGCTTTCCCAGAAGGCGAACCCGGACTACGACAGCCACAAGCTGAACGTCCAGGAGTTGCACCGGATTATGAAGTTCACCCAAGACTTCCGCCCGCTGAAAGCTTGGGCCGAGGCTTTTGGTTTCGACCTGGTGCCAAAGGAAAAGCCCGAGGGCATCAACCTCAACTCCGCGCTGCTGCGCCTGCACGCCGATCTGGCCGATGTGACCCGCCTTGCGTTCGATGCCCAGGCCGATGGCCGCGTTTGCACTCGCGAGAAGTCCGAACTGCTCAAGGAGGCCGAGGAAGTGATAGTCAGCCTGGAAGTGTTCAAGCAGTCCGTGAAGGCGGCCTGAATTACAGACACAAAAAAGCCACCGGACGAGGGTGGCTTTTTCTACAGCAGTAAACAACTGGAGCGAATCATGCACCAACACACCGAATCGATCAATAGCCCCAACAATCCCGCGCCACGATTTTCGATATCTGAAAACGTGGCGCCCAGCAATTTCCACCTCAACGCTGCAATGAGCGCCGCGAAGCAGATTCGCTTCCAGTACTCCAAGCCATCCAAAAATAAGCTCGTGCGTGAGTGCCTTGATCAGCTGCAGGAATTCCTGGCTTCGTCGAAAGGCGTACGCCCATGAGCAATGTCATTCCTCTCAAAATCACCGGGGGTTTCACCCGGATGGAAAACAAGCTCATCGAGGCCTTGATGGTTGTCGATCTGCCTGGGCGCGAATTGAAGGTTGCGCTGTACGTTGCCAGAGCCACCATAGGCTATCAGGTGGCCGAAGCTCGCATCCAGGCTACCGAGATATCCAAGGCGACCAACATCCACCCTGACGTGGCTTCCAAGGCCATCAGCCACCTATTGAAACGCCGCATCCTATATCGGGTTGGCGGGGCACGTGGCGATATCGGCATCAGCGAGCCTTCCGAATGGATCTTCTACGATACAAAAAAAGAATGTCCGACTCAGACCATATCGTCCGACTCGGATCATTCAAGCCGAGTCGTCAGCATTGCGAGACAGACCAAATCCGACGACTCCCTTCTTTATACAAAGAAAGAACCCCTAGTAACTGTTTCTACGAAACAGATTACTGCCCCCCAGGGGGCGGAACCCGCTCAGCCTGAAATCAAAATCGGAAACGCGGCATGTGGGGTTTTGTTCGATGGTGAAGATTTTGAAGTCGACCCCACCCTGATCACCAAGTGGGCAGAAGCCTACTCGCCGATTGACGTTGAAGCCGAGATCAAGCGTGCCGCCGCCTGGGCCAGTGGGAGCAAGCCAAAGAAGGACTGGCGCCGCTTCCTGGTCAACTGGCTGGGTCGCGAGTTCAAGAAGAACCCAAGCGGCGCATCCGAGGCCGGTGTGCCGGTGGACAAGATTATCGACCTGTACCACAAGGTCTGCCCGAACCTGCCGACCGTCACCGTTGCGAGCGACAAGGTATTGCGCAGCATGATCGCCGAGCGCTGGAACGAATCAACATCGCACCAGAGCGGGCAGGGCTTCTGGCTCCCGTTTTTCCAGAAGGCAAATAACCGCAGCCAGGTGTTCTTCCGTGGCGCCAACGTTGCGCCGAGACTTGAGTCCCTGGTCAGTCGCGCCGTTTTCCGTGAAGTATCGGAGGCTTCCCAATGATGGATCTCCAAAGCCTTGAGGCTGAACATGGCGTGATTGGCGCCATGCTCTGCCAGCCGCACCTGATCGACGTGCTGAGCGACGACCTGTCCGCCGATGCGTTCGCATGGGAGGATAATGCGGAACTGTACCGCCTGATCCTCGAAATGCACGCCGACGGTCAGCCGGTAGACGTGGTGACGCTTCATGATCGCCGCGCCGAGCTTTCGAGCGGTGTTCGCGTAGCTGCCTACGCCGCCGAAATCCAGGCCAGCACGCCAAGCGTTGCGAATGCCCAGGTCTACGCCAAGATCATTCGCCAGCGCGCCGTGTGCCGCCTGATGTCCGCCGCCGCCGCCCGCATCAACGAGATTGCCCACGAAGAGGCGAGCATCGAGGACAAGATTTCTCTCGCTCAATCCATCGTGCTTGGCCTGGACAGCACTGGCAGCGACGGTGAATGCCAGATGATTGGCGACATCCTGATCGAACACGTTGAGGTCCTGCAGGATCGTCTGGACAAGTTCGCCGCCGGGATTGTCATCGACGGCTTGGGTACCGGCATTCCTGATCTGGACTCATACACCCAAGGCCTTAAGTCCGGCCAGATGATCGTGGTTGCCGGCCGCCCAGCGATGGGCAAGACCACTCTGGCAATGAACATCGCTGCCGACGTGGCGATCAACCAGAAAAAGCCCGTACTGGTGATCAGCCTGGAGATGAGCAAGACCCAGCTGATGGATCGACTGCTCGCGGCTGTCGGTGGCATTCCCCTCCCTTCGCTCAAAACCGGCGAGTGCAGCAACGATCACTCCATGGAACTGAACATGGCGGTCATGCGCCTGCGTGACGCGCCGATTGCGGTGTCGGACGTTCCGGTCATGACCATGCCGCGCATCCGTTCGATTTCCCGTCGTCAGTCGCACCGCATGGGCTCGCTGGGCCTTGTTGTAATCGACTACCTGGGCTTGGTCGAGGGCGAAGGGAAGGGCAGGACAGAGGATGTCACCGCCATGTCTCGCCAGATCAAGCTCCTGGCTCGCGAGCTTGATTGTCCGGTGATCATCCTCTCCCAACTCAATCGTGGCTGTGAAGGGCGCCCAGACAAGCGCCCGGTACTCAGCGACCTGCGCGAGTCGGGCGCCATTGAGCAAGACGCCGACATCGTTATGTTCGTGTACCGCGACGAGGTGTACCACCCGAACACCCAGGACAAGGGGATCGGCGAAATCATCATCCGAAAGAACCGAGACGGCGAGATCGGCACGGTCCCTACAGCCTTCCAGGGCGCCAAGTCCCGATTCCTGCCGCTGGCCAATCACGCCCGCCAAGACAACGTCGTGAAGGTGAATTTCTGATGAGAGACAAGCAAACGATTTTCCGCTACGGCGGTTACGAGATGCGCTCCCACTCGGAAACTCGTTGGGCGGCGATGATGGATGCGATGGGGGTGGTCTGGGTGTACGAGTCGCGCACCGTGGTCACACGCCACGGCGGCTACATGCCTGACTTCTTCCTGCCGGCTGTTGGTGCATTTGTCGAAGTTAAAGGCCCCGTCCCGAGCCAGGTTGAGCGTGAAAAGGCGTTGGATGCCCAGCGGGCAACCGGCTTTCCGGTTGTATTCGCTTACGGCCGTGCCGAGATGATTGGCGGTGAGCTGTTCCACGGGATGCTGAGCTATTTCAGTGAGCGCGGCGAGGTCAGCTATTCGACTGCCGAGATCGGCGCAGCGGTACGGCGGTGGTTCGGCATTCACACCTACGCCGCATATCTTTCAGCCGGCGAGCATCAGCAGCGACCTGACTGCGTCTGTATTGGCGATATCGTCGAAGAGGTCATCACCGGCTGGATGGATCGTCAGGCGCGCGAGACGTACCTGAAGGGCGTCCACGGGCCAATCAACCAGCGGAAGCTTGCCCAGCATCGGCAGGCCACCCGCGCTGAATGGGCGCTTTCCCAATTTTCCCAAAAAATCATCCAGTGCTGGAACGCACGGGAGGCCGCGTGATGAAACGAGCAAACCCAGCACAGCTACGCCAATCCCTTGAGATGGCGAACACCATGGCCAAGCACGGTATCCGTTTCGTGTGCATGCCGGTGGTGGATGAGGCGGACTTAGCCAATCTCGCAAGCCAGGCCGCTGAGCGCTTTGAGCGCATGGCATTGATCGCAGAAGCAGCGGAGCAACGGACATGACCGACTACACGGACCTCCAGAAGGCTGCCGAATACGCCGCCCAGGACACAATCAAGTTCGCCGACGAAGACGAGGAAATGCGCGTGCTCCAGCAATTCCACGAAGAGGTTAGCCCGGAAACGGTTCTGGCCTTGATCAAGGACCTTGAGAGCCACAAGCGCATGCTTCTGGCCGCTGCCTGCGACCTTGGTGCGATTGGCGAAGCGCTCAAGTCCGACATGGACTCCGACGGCGACGAGTTGCTGGGCATGGTCATCGACCTGAAGGCACAGAACACCCGAATGCTGGAATGGCTCAAGGATATTAGCCGCACATCTGGCGACAAGGGCGCCGTCATGGGCGCACGCCAACTGCTCAAGGAGTTCGCCGAATGAATGATTTCCGCGATTTGAAAGCGATTGCCGAGGCGTGCCAGCAGCATCAGCCGCTGCGCTTCATGCGCAGCCACGGCGCGCTGTACATCCGCAACGACAACGGGATCGTCTTTGACGTGCATCAGAACCGGTCATTCCCCGAATTCATGGCGCAGAACAAGGACTATGCGGACCTGGTGCTCGCTGCTAATCCAGAAACGATCCTGGCTCTGATCGCCGAGAACCAGCGGCTTGGATTGAAAGCCGACAGCCTTGAGTTCGCCAAATGGTCCTGTCAAGTGAATGAGCAGGCAATCCGCGCGGCCGGGCATGAAACGATTGAGGATTTGGCTGAAGAGCGCGACCAGCTCAAGGCTGAGAACGATCTGCTCAAATCCGATAACCGGGAAATGCTCAAGTTCAAAGAACACATGGTGGAGCTTCGCGAGACGCACGGGTTCGATAGCTGGGCCGCAGCTTTGGTCGAGGTGGACAGGCTCAAGGCTGAGAACGAGGCGCTGCGCAAAGGTGCTGGGCGGTATGAGTGGTTGCGGGACAAGCAAACCTTCATCTGGCTGATTCAGGACTGGTTCCCAAGCGATGCGGAGTTCACCGACGTTGATGCCGTGATCGACGCCGCCATGGGCCAGGGAGAGCGGTCATGAGCCCGATCATCACCCACCAGATGCAACCGTGCCCGTACAGCTGCGTTTCGACTTGCCTGGCCATGATCGTTGGGCGCCCGGCACCGGAAATCATCGAAGACATGCACCAGCCTTATCGCAACGGCGATCTCACCTTGCGGCAAATGCTGGAGCGCCTGGGCGTTGAATACATGGCTTTCTTCAGCCTGGACTGCCCACCGCTGGCCGATGAGGGTGTTTATCTGTGCACGTCACCTTCGCTCAACATCGAAGGCGGTAACCACCAGATCCTGATCGAGGTCACCGACGAGGGCTACTTCGTCCTTGATCCGGTTCAAGGGCGCGAGGATCGCAAGTATTACGTGGCGCGCGGGAAGGGCGATGGCATTTCGCTGGCGATCGACCTTGGCGGGTTTGTCGTAGACGCCTTCATCTCGCGTGACCATCTTTTGGCCAAGCGGGCGGGCGCGACTTTGGCGGAGGTTGCAGCATGACCAGCCTCCAGATTCGCAACGAATCAGACCGCAACAAGGCCATGGGCTACATCGCCGGCCTGGACCTGGCCAGGCCCAAGAAGCTTGCCATCACCGAAGTGGACCGCAGCGGGGAGCAGAACAAGGCTCTGCACGCGGCGCTGGCCGACATCGCCGCCCAGGTCGAACACGCGGGCAAGAAGTGGGACGTCCTGATCTGGAAGCGCCTGCTGACCGCCGCCTGGCTGCGTGAGTCGGGCGATCAGCCGCAAATGATACCGGCGGTCGATGGTAACGGCTTCGACGTGATTTATGAGCGCACAAGCAAGCTCACCGTGAAGCAGTGCGGCGAGTTGATCGAGTGGGTTCATTGCTTCGGCGCCGAGCACCAGGTGCGGTGGACGCAAAAGGACAACTGGGGAGGTAGGTACTGATGGATTACGCAGACATTTACGGAGTCCTGATTGCCTTGGCTCTGGTCATTGGTGTGGTGCTCGATCACCGACGCAAGCGCGCAGTAGAAGACTTCGAACGCAAGCGCCGCGACCGTAAGGCCGAAGTAGAGCGGGCAGCGAGGAAAGCGCTATGAGCCATAACTTCAAGCCGGGCGACCTGGCGCTGATCGTTGGCGGCCCTTGCGCCGGCTGCTGCGTTGATCTGATTTCTTTTCACCCTGGAGGTTCTGATGTTTTGGTCGCCAGTGGTTACTACTGCTATGCGCATACAGCCTCCTGGCGTGTTGCGGGCATAGGTCTCACTGCGAAATTCGGTAATTTTCCCGAGCGTCGCCCCGTCAAGGATGGACTCATTGGTCCAGAGCTTCTAATGCCTCTGCGCGGCGACTTCACCCCAGAGCAGCAGAAAGCCAAGGAGGCTGTATGACCATCGAACGGAAGCCGGCCAAGCCGAAGAAGTGCCGCGTTGCTACGTGCAGGGCCTCATTCGTCCCCTCGCGCATGGGCCAGGCGGTGTGCAGTCCAGCGTGCGCCCTGATCGACGGGCCCAGGCACGCGCCGAAAGCCCGCAAGGCCCTGGCCGACATCGAGCGCAAGGACATCAAGGTCCGCAAGGAGAAGCTGAAGAGCAGGGCGGATCATGCCAAGGACACTCAGCAGGCGTTCAACGAGTGGGTGCGCCTACGTGACGCCGATCTGCCTTGCGTGAGCTGTGGTCGCCACCATGAAGGCCAATATCACGCTGGGCACTATCGGACTGTTGCGGCAAACCCAGCCATCAGATTCGAGCCGCTGAATGTCCACAAGCAATGCGCTCCATGCAACAACCACAAGTCGGGCGACATCGTGAATTACCGCATTGAGCTGGTGAAGCGTATCGGCGCCGAGGCTGTCGAGTGGCTGGAAGGGCCGCACGAACCCAAGAAGTACACCATCGAGCAACTGAGGGCGATGACCGCCGAATACCGGGCAAAGACCAGAGAACTCAAGAAGGGGCAGGCAGCATGAAGATCAACTCAGCGCGCCAGGCTTGGCATGACTGCAAGTACAACCCGGCCCCCGGCCAGACCTCCGATGTTGTGCAGCTAGGTGTGGTGGTGCAGAACACCGAGCGCGGCCCGACGGCAAACCACGCAGTGCACGGAGCTTTGGCTGGGCACATCCAGTCGGCAATCGCTCGTCTGCACCCGCAGATCCGCGTATTCGGTGACTTCATGTACGCCGCCGAGCAAAGCGACGATATCCGGGAGGCGGCGGAAGAGGTCGTGTTCCTGCTGGTGCAAAACAGGTCTCCACGCATGACGGCGGCCAAGCGCGAGAAGCTGGAGTTCGTCGTAAAGGGCGTGCTACGTCGGTACCAGCACATGCACCAGGGCGGGCAATCGTCCAACGAAGACCCGCTGGCCAACGCCGAGAAGTTCAGGGCCTGGATGTGGCAGGTCTACGAAGTGCGCCTGGAGTCGTGCAACTGGGAGCGGGATTGGGGTGGTGTGCTGCAACTGATCTTCGAGTGCTGCGAGGATCTGGATCGGCGAGCATTGAGCCCCATTGCAGCGGTAATTTACGAAATGCGCGAGGCCGCATGAGGGCCTATTGCGTTCCCGTGCGGCTGGTGATACCTTATCGCCACTGTTAGAGTTTTGCCTTCGGCAACTTAATCGATGATCCAAGAAAACCCGGCCACCGCGCCGGGTTTTTTATTGCCCGAATTCAGCCGCCATAGCTCCAGTGGTAGAGCAGTCGCCTTGTAAGCGAATGGCCCGGGGTTCGAATCCTCGTGGCGGCACCACATTGGTGAGTAGCACAGCGGTAGTGCAATCGGCTGTTAACCGATCGGTCAGTGGTTCGATCCCACTCTCACCAGCCAGTAACACCTGTAGCCAGGGCAGCCTCACGGAAGGCCTGGACGCTGATAAGCCGGTAGTGCAGCGCTACGGAAAAACACCGGCAGCCCGCGCACCCTGACCTCACTGTGCTTACAGGGCGGCGCGAGACAGGAAAGGCGAGATCGATGCATTAGGGCGTCGACGCTGGGATTGTCTTTGGCTGACAGCGGGAAAGACCGCGCACCTATTCAGGGCCTCGAAATTGATCGGGGCCTTTTCGTTTTCGGCTCCGCCACACCCATTGCTCCGAGCTGGGAGTGCTGTGTGAGCCGACCTATTCTTCCTGGAGTAACCAATGGCAGAACCAGCGAGCACTGCCGCCAGCGTAGTGCTGGTCAAATACGGCGTGGTCATGGCTGCATTCATTGGCTCTATCTTGTCTCTTGGCTTCCTGAGGGATTTGACCAGGGGCCAGGCGGCCGCAGCAGTGGCTACCGGCTTCTTTTTCTCGGTGTACCTAACGCAACCCGTTACTGGATGGCTTGCTGCAAGGCTAGAGCTTGCGGTGGACGACAACCTTCTTTGCGGCGTTGCCTTCGTACTTGGCCTGACCGCCATGAACATCATCCCAGCCATCAAAGCAGTCATAGGGTCTTTCCCGACGACGCGAGGTGCCTGACATGAACAGCATTCTTGTATCAGCAATGGGGGTGGTTGATGCGCTCCTGTGCGTGCTGGTCGCACTGGCTGCATGTGACTACCTGCGGAAGGTTCGCCCAGTCGATCAGCCCCTGCTGTGCACGGCCTTCTATTTGGTAGCCATTGGCGCGTTCGGCGCCTTCGTAACAGCCATCCAAGGTCACTGGGTCAACCCGTTCGGCGTGATGCTTCATGCCGGCGTGGTGGCTTATGCCTGGGCCAGGCGCGGGCATGTATTCGGTTCGACGGGTTAATCAGGCGGGTGAAGCGGATGGATTACGTCCTCGATGACCATACGTACTCAGCCAGCTACCAAGACCTGCGCGAAGAACATGCCCGATACATCCAGATGACTGACAAGCGCTTCCTGAAGGAATTGCCAGGGGCACTGCACTTCGCGGTGTTCGTGTGCTGGTTCAAGGAGCTGCCCACAAGCCAGGTGCTTTCGGATGAGGGGATCGTCCACCAACTGGCCCACCTTATCCATTTGAAGGGTGAGCCGGTTGTGATGCGGCGTCTTGCAGAGATCCGGGAGCTGTTCGATAAGCAGCTGTGGCTTGCACCGTAATCCGCGCCACGTTTTCGAATGCGCCAAATCGTGGCGCGAGACAGGAGTAGGGCATGACCGTCAAGGTTCTGGAGTTCAAGCGTGAAGACTGGCGCGATGCCGCCAAGACCTTGCGCAAGATTGCCGATGACCTGGACGCTGGCGAGCATCCCGAGTGCACGGTAGGCGCCTTGACGCTGATCGGCGCGAAGGGAGAGGTGACCGTGTTCGGTCTCGGTCCCAAGTGCGATGACCTTCAATGCCTGGGTGCCATGCGCCTGGGTGAGCAGAAGCTGATTGATGTGCTGCTGGACACCGGCGACTGAGGACAACCAATGGATAGGCCAATGCCCCCGGCGTCATTACTTGATTTGTCCGGCCTCTCAGACTTCGGTATCCGCCTGACCCCGGCGCCCGAGGTTTGGGAATGGCTCCAGGCCGAGATCTTGGCCGACACGGGCTGCATTCACAACGAAGACCATGCCCACCTACTGGATGCAGACATACAGGTCATGTGGGCATCGTCGAGCTTCCATAAGCAGGGGCGCACTGTGCTGGGCCAAGCTGAACGGGTGGCGTTCCGCGCCGGCGGCTGGCAGAAGGCCCGGATGGAGCAACAGATGCGTGATTGGTTCGGTGATGTGCCGACCTTCATCATCACCTTGGCTGCTGACTACTGCGCCCAGTGCAGCGACACCGACTTCTGCGCCCTGGTGGAGCATGAGCTCTATCACATCGCCCACGCCAACGATAAGTACGGCCAGCCTGCCTTCACCAAGGAAGGGGCGCCGAAGCTTGAGATGCGTGGACACGACGTCGAAGAGTTCGTCGGTGTCGTCCGCCGCTATGGTGCGAGCCCTGACGTTCAAGTGTTGGTGGATGCAGCAAACAAACCCGCCGAGGTGGGGAAACTGAACATATCGAGGGCCTGCGGAACCTGTCTGCTCAAGCTGGCTTAATCCTTGACAGCCCTTGACGGAAAACGAATCTATGGCAGCCCTGAAAGATGAGGTGAAGGCCTTTATTGTCCAAGCCCTGGCCTGCTTCGACACCCCCAGTCAGGTTTGTCAGGCCGTCAAGGAGCAATACGGCATCGAGGTATCCCGCCAACTGTGTGAGCGATACGACCCAACCAAGTATTCCGGTCGTGACCTTGGGCAGAAATGGAAGACGTTTTTCGAAGAATGCCGTAAGCGCTTCAGAGAAGAGACAGTCGATATCCCGATCGCTAACCGTGCCTTCCGCCTCCGCGCTATGAATCGCTTCGTGGAGAAGGCCGAGACGATGAAGAACATCGGCCTGGCCATGCAGATCCTCGAACAGGCTGCGAAGGAAACCGGTGACATCTACGTCAACCGGGCACGGAAGGAAGAGGCCGGCGACGAACCGGTGATCCCGACCCGCATCCAGGTCGACGTGGTGGATGCGAGGAAGCCGAATGCCGAGCCTTAACGTTCCGCAGGCTCAGTTCCTCACGCTGCCCCATAAGTTTCGTGCGTTCGTCGCTGGGTTCGGCTCAGGCAAGACCTGGGTGGGCTGCTCGGCACTGAGCAAACACTTCATGGAGTGGCCCGGCGTTAACGCTGGCTACTTCGCACCGACTTACCCGCAGATCCGGGACATCTTCTATCCGACCATGGATGAGGTGGCCTATGACTGGGGGTTGAAGACCAAGATCAACCAGGCGAACCACGAGGTTCAC
Source organism: Pseudomonas sp. BTN1 (assembly GCF_001907715.1). Taxonomy (NCBI): domain Bacteria; kingdom Pseudomonadati; phylum Pseudomonadota; class Gammaproteobacteria; order Pseudomonadales; family Pseudomonadaceae; genus Pseudomonas; species Pseudomonas sp. BTN1. The sequence goes on from NZ_MPBM01000002.1 coordinate 123,394, forward strand.
ATCTACAGTGGCCGGCAGTACCGCGGCACTGTGATCTGCCGGTCGATGGAGAAGCCGCAGACGATTGTTGGTTTCAAGATCGGCCAAGCCCTGGTGGATGAGCTGGACGTGCTGACCGCCATCAAGGCGCAGCAGGCCTGGCGCAAAATTATTGCCCGGATGCGCTACAACTTGCCCGGGCTGAAGAACGGGGTGGACGTCACCACGACACCGGAAGGCTTCAAGTTCGTCTTCCTGCAGTTCGTGAAGCAGCTGCGCGACAAGCCTTCACTGAAAGAAATGTACGGCCTGGTGCAGGCCAGCACGTTCGACAACGAGCTGAACTTGCCGGATGACTACATCGCATCCCTGATGGAGTCGTATCCGCCGCAGCTGATCATGGCGTACCTCAAGGGCCAGTTCGTCAACCTGACGTCCGGCACGATCTACACCGCCTACGACCGCAAGCTCAACGGATGCTTCGACACCGTGCAGCCTGGTGAGCCCCTGTTCATCGGGATGGACTTCAACGTCGGCAAGATGGCGGCGATCACCCACGTCAAACGCGACCAGGGGCTGCCCAGGGCCGTGGATGAACTGATCGACGGCTACGACACGCCCGACATGATCCGACGCATCAAAGAACGTTACTGGCAGCACGACGGCAACGACTTCAAGAAGACGTGCGAGATCAGGATCTACCCGGATGCCTCGGGCGATTCACGCAAATCCGTGAACGCCAGCATCACCGACTTGGCCATGCTGAAACAGGCCGGGTTCGCGGTAATCGCTCCAGCGGCGAACCCGCCGGTGAAGGACCGAATCAACGCAATGAACGCCGTCTTCTGCAATGCGCAGGGCGAGCGCCGCTACCTGGTCAACCCGTTCACCTGCCCAACCTACGCCGATGGCCTAGAGCAGCAGGTATGGGGTGCAAACGGGGAGCCAGACAAAACCGCTGGCATCGATCACGCGAACGACGCCGGCGGCTACTTCATCCACCGCGAGTACCCGATCATCAAACCGGTCACCGCTATCAAAATGGGATACGCCCGATGAGCAACGACGTCTCCTTCAAGCGGGCGGAATACACGGCAGTGCTGGACCGCTGGGCTACCGTCCGCGATGTCTGCGCCGGTCAGCATCGGGTTGTCGATCGGCTCCCGTACATCAATGCGCACGACAAGTCGCCAGAGAACGAAGACCGGAACCGGGCCTACCGCGAGCGGGCCGTGTTCAAGAACGCCACCGGGCACACCCGAAATGGGCTGCTGGGCCTGGCCTTCCATAAAGACCCGACCCTCACGGTGTCTAAGAAGCTGGAATACTTGCAAGACAATGCCAACGGCTCCGGGGTGAGCATTTACCAGCATTCACAAGGCACGCTTGAGAAGGTGCTTGAGGCTGGCCGCCACGGCCTGTACGTCGACTATCACCAGGACGACGGCATCGGCGGGCACTCGGTGATCCTGTCGTACTGCGCCGAGGACATCATCAACTGGCGTACAGGCATGGTAAACGGGCATAGCGTGCTGACTTTGGTGGTGCTGCGCGAGTCTCCGGAGATTCCTGACGGATTCGGCTACAAGACGGCTGAACAGTACCGGGAATTAGCGCTGGAGGATGACGGCTTTGTGTGCCGGGTCTGGCGCCGGTCCGGTCCGAAAGGCGGCGGGCCACTGGCGATCATCGAAGAGTTCAGACCGAAAGGCGTAACCGGTCGCCTCAAGGAGATCCCGTTCACCTTCGTCGGCGCGCAGAACAACGACCCAAGCATTGATGAGTCACCGCTCTACGATATCGCCATGATCAATCTGGGCCATTACCGGAACAGCGCAGATTACGAAGACAGTGTCTTCTGGTGCGGCCAGGCTCAGCCGTGGATCTCTGGCTTGGACGAGCAGTGGCGCGACTGGATGGAGAAAAACGGCGTCTATGTCGGCTCCAGGGCGCCAATGATGCTGCCGGCCGGCGGCCAGTTCGGTTACGCGCAGCCCTTGCCCAACACGCTGGTCAAAGAGGCGATGGCCGACAAGAACCAGATGATGATTGAACTGGGCGCCCGGATGGTGGTTGCGTCTCTGTCGTCCAAGACGGCGACCGAGGCCCGCGGTGACCAATCGGCGTCCACATCAGTGCTGGCCGGCTGCGTTGCAAACGTCAGCGAGGCCTACACCCGGGCAATCATGTGGTGCTGCGCCTACATGGGTATCGCTGACAAGAAGGTCGCCTACCAGGTGAATCAGGAGTTCGTCGAACTGACGGCTGATCCACAGATGATCACCGCCCTGGTTGGGCTATGGCAGCAAGGCGGTTTCGCTAAGGCAGACCTTCGGGCCTACCTGCGCAAGCTGGGCCTGATTGCGCCAGAGCGTACAGACCTGCAGATCGACGGTGAACTGGAAGAGCAGGGCGACGGCCTGGGCCTGGATGACGAGGACAAACCAAATGGCGGTAAATCTGGCAGTACTTGATGCCGCGATCCGGCACGCGGTCTTCCTCGAAAAGCTCAAGGCGGGGGAGGTGGGCAAGTTCGCTCCCTTCCTCAAGGAGATTGACCGATCTATAAGGGATCGGCTGACCCAGTCGGACCTGACCGAGTACAACACGAAGCGCCTGGAAGCGTTGCTGAAAGAGGTCGACAGCCTGCTGCTGGGCATCTTCGACCGCTACAGTGCGCAACTGAACCTCGACCTGGTGGATATCGCCAACTACGAGGCTGAGTTCGAGGCGACCAGCATTGCCAGGTCGGCGCCGGTTGGTGTGTCGCTGGATGTGGTCGCGCCGACGGCCGCTGCAATTCGCACCGCAGTGCTGACGAATCCGCTCAGTGTGCGAGGCACCGGCGGCGGGAAGCTGCTGAAGGCCTTCATCAAGGGCTGGACCGGTGCAGAGCGTGAGCGCGTCACAGGCACGATCCGGCAGGGCTTCTTCGAAGGTCAGACGAACTTCCAGATCGTCCGCAACATTCGCGGCACCAAGGCGGCAGGGTACAAAGACGGCATCCTGGCCACCACCAACCGCAATGCCAGCACGGTCGTGCACACGGCTATTCAGCATGTGTCGTCCCAGGCGCGGATGGAGGTGGCCAAGGCCAATACGGATATCGTCGAAGAGATTCAGATGGTGGCAACGCTGGACAGCAAGACAAGCCAGCAATGCCGCTCCATGGACAAACGCAAGTTTCCGGTGGATTCCGGGCCAAGGCCGCCGTTCCACCCGAACTGCCGAACCACCTTCATCCTGCTGACCAAGCTGAGTGCAATGTTCGCCAAGGGCGCTACGCGGGCCTCGGTGGGTGCCAATGGCGGCCAGCAGGTCAGTGCAGATCTCGATTACTACCACTGGCTTCAGCAGCAGCCGGCAGCGTTTCAGGACGTTGCCATAGGCCCGGTACGGGCCAAGCTATTCAGGGAGAGCGGATTGACCGTGGAGCGCTTCACCGAGCTGCAGCTTGATCGGAACTTTTCACCTCTCAACCTTGCACAGATGAAGGCTCTTGAGCCTCTGGCGTTTGAGAGAGCTGGGATATAAGGTTCGTCATTCAAAATGCATGGAGCACAGTTATGGCAAACCAAATACCCATCGACATCATCGCGTTGAAAGGATGGCAACTCAGATACGCGTTAGCCACATATGTGGGGGATCTCGAAACGACGGATACGCCAAGTCTGCGCTTTACTCATGGCGAGCCTTTCTCTGTAATGGAAATGGTTGATAGACCTGCCTATCGACTTGAGGATGGGAGCGTTATCGAGGGCAAGAGAGTCAAAAAAAAGGAGCCTCGTGCACTCAGAAGTGATGAGCTGAGGTCAATCCTTGATAAATATGACATTCCCGTGGAAGAAGTCGGAATAGATTTTGTTTACACGGTGGATGGCCGAACCTTCAAAGACATATTTCAAGACGAGGCGAAAGCGCGGGCAATCATTGCCATGGTGACGAAGCAAGAAAGTGTTCTTGTCCCGGACCTTTAGAAATTGAATTGTATGACTTCAAATGAACCGCCTTCGGGCGGTTTTTTATTGCCTGCAAAGCGGGCGAAAAATACCCAAGGGGTGCATCAACGTGGCAGAAGAAAACGAAATCGACCTGGAAAATCCGGCAATCAAGGCCGCTATCGCGACTGCCGTTGAAGCATCCGTTTCCGGATTGAAAACCAAGAACTCGGAGCTACTGGGCAAGCTGAAGGAAACCTCCGGCAAGCTGACTCAGTTCGAAACCCAGTTTGAAGGCATCGACATCGACGCCGTCAAAGGCCTGCTCAGTCGGGCGGGCCAGGACGAAGAAACCAAGCTGCTTACCGAGGGCAAGGTGGACGAGGTGTTCAATAAGCGCACCGAGCGCCTGCGTGGCGAGCATGACAAGCAGTTGAAGACGCTCGCCGGTCGCGCTGAAAAGGCTGAAGCCTTCGCCGCCAAGTTCCAGGGCAAAGTCCTGGGTGACTCGGTGCGCGGCGCAGCACTGAAGGCTGGCGCACTTCCTGAGGCAACCGACGACATCATCCTGCGTGCCAAAGGCGTGTTCTCACTGAACGAAGAGGGCGAAGCGGTCGCCGTTGACGAGAATGGCCAAACCATCCTTGGCAAAGACGGCAAAACCCCTCTGACTCCGCTCGAATGGGCCGAGTCTTTGCGCGAAAGCGCACCCCACCTGTGGCCAAGGGCTTCAGGGACACATGCCCCGGGCGGGGGCGGCGGCCAGGCTGCATCCAAGCGCTCCGAAATGACCTCCGAGCAGAAGCGCGACTTCCAGCGCAAGCACGGCCAAACCGCATATCTCGCATTGCCCAAGTAAGGGGAAAGACCCATGCCTACAACTGTCAACAACGACCTGATTATCTACAACGATGAGGCGCAAACCGCCTACCTGGAGCGCATCCAGGATAACCTGGACGTGTTCAACGCCTCGTCCAACGGCGCAATCGTCCTCGATAACGAACTGATCCAAGGCGACTTCCGCAAGCGTGCTTTCTACAAGCTCGGCGGCGGCCTGGAGCATCGCGATGTCAACTCCGACGGCAAAGTCACCGCTAAGAAAATCGGCGCCGGCGAAGCTGTAGGCGTCAAGGCTCCGTGGAAATACGGCCCGTACCAGACTACCGAAGAGGCGTTCAAGCGCCGCGGTCGTGCGGTTGATGAGTTTTCCCAGATCATCGGCGCCGACGTGGCTGACGCCACCATCGAAGGCTTCATCGAGTACGCCACCGGCGCGCTCAAGGCTGCCATCGGCTCCAATGCTGCCATGGTGGTGTCGGCGAACATCGAAACCGACGGCAAGAAGACCCTGACCCGTGGCATGCGTAAATTCGGCGACAAGTTTGGCCGAATCGCGCTGTGGGTCATGCACTCGTCTGCCTACTTCGACATCGTTGATGAAGCGATTGCGAACAAGGTTTACGAAGAAGCTGGCGTAGTGATCTACGGAGGCCTGCCTGGCACCCTGGGCAAGCCGGTACTGGTGACCGACAAGGCGCCGGTGGATGCGATCTTCGGCCTGCTGCCGAATGCCGTGGTTATCACCGAATCCCAGGCGCCGGGTTTCCGTTCGTACGACGTGAACGACGAGGAAAACCTGGCTATCGGCTACCGCGCCGAGGGCACCGTCAACATCGACGTGCTGGGTTACAGCTGGAAGGAGTCCACCGGTGGCACCAACCCAACCTTGGCTGCCGTCGGCTCTGCTGCGAACTGGGTCAAGCACTCGGACAGCAACAAGGTTACGGCCGGCGTAATGATCAATCTCACCGCCACCCCACCGGTTGGCGGCTGATAACCGCCCCAGGAAGCGGCCAGCAATGGCCGCTACGGAGATTTCGATGGAACTCGTTTATACAAACCAGCTTGATGGCTTTGAGCCGGGCAAGCGCTACCGCGTCCCAGGGCTATTCCGTAGCGTTGAGCGCGATGCAACCGCAGTGAGCGTGGTAGGTGACTATCCTGAGATCGTCACGGCGTACGAAGATGCCGGTGTCGACGTTGAGGTTGTCGAGTTACCGGCGCCTGTTGCTGTCGGCAAACAGGCGATCGCATCTGGCGAACTGTCCAAGCTGCTTGCCGATCTGCAAGGCGAGAGTGACGCAATGGTTCTGCTGGTCGATGGCCTGGAGGCTGGCGAAATCCACCGTCCAAAGACTGGCGCACTGGCGTTGCGCTTGTTTGAAGTGCTGGGCACCATCCAAGCTTCGGTTGGACAGCTGACCACTGAGCGTGACGGCCTGGTGCTGACTGTCGACACACTGCGCGAAGAGATCAAGGCGCTGAAGACGGCCTCGATCACACCACCGCCTGATGAGGTCGGTGAAATCGCGGCGCTGAAAGCAAAGCTCGATGAGGCCAAGGTCCAGTATCGGGCCAATGCCTCGAAAGAATCCCTGGAAAAGCTCGTAGCTGAGCTGACCAAGGAGTAATACTGCTGGCTGTCGGTGATCCGGCAGCCAATCTTCAAACCATTCCAGCGAGTTGACGCATGACACTCATCATCGAGGACGGCACCGGCAAGCCTGACGCCGAAAGCTACGCGAGCGCCGAGGACCTGGCCCTGTATGCCGTGAAATTCGGCACGGTCATCCCCGCAGGCGCTCCTGAGCAAGAAGCGCTACTGCGCCGGGCTGCCTTGGCGATGGATGGCATGACCTGGAAAGGGCGCAAGATGAGCAGCGAGCAGGCCTTGTCCTGGCCTCGCCGGGAAGTGCTTTTGGACCAGGAGATCAAGCCGAACAACTACCTGCCGGCGCGGATCCAGTACGGGCAGATGGCCTTGGCCGCCGAGATTCATCAGGACGACATCGACCCAATCGACAAGCGCAAGGGTGCTGTGACGCTGGAGCGCGTCGAGGGTGCGGTAACTCGGGAGTACGCGACGATCTCCAACACCAGCAATCGACTGTTGCCGGCGGCGCCTGATCGGCCGAGCGCTACGCAGTTTGCCGACTTCCTACAAAAGCGCGGGCTGTTCGCTGTCCGGGCCTAGTTTGGAAACTGTTCTGTCAGTTGAGAAAGTAGATGGCCGACGTCCGTTTGAATTCCGTAGACACAGGAGAACCATGCCTGTGAAGCTGGGTCAGCATTCACGCTTACCAGGATATTAGCTGCAGCAGTGCTTACTGCGGGCTCAAAATAAAACTCTTCAAGCTCAGTGCGATCGCGCTTTTTTCCATCGATCGTTCCAGTTTTTGCGTACCGCTTCAGTTCCTCCTTGAGAGACCGAAACCCCTGCTGAAGCTCATCTTTCTCCAGTCGATTGAAGCTGGATTTACCTGCGTGCAATGCCATTAAGTCATTGGCCTGGGAGCACAGACTGCGCATCCTGGCAATGACTTCGAGTGCGTGCTGATTTTCAGTGGTCATCTTGATTTCCTTTTCTTTTCCGGCGGCTTGTTGAGCTGTCGATAGTAACCGCCCAATAACGCATATGCATCTGGAGCCACCATGGCCTTCTACGACGAAATGGCCGTGATGGCTCTGGAGATGATCACAGAGTTCGGCCAGCCTGTGACGATCAGCAAGACGGAGCCGGGCGAGTACGACCCGGAGACTGGCGGCGAAGCGCCAGGCGCGACCGTCGAGCAAACCGCCCAAGGCATCCTGCTCGACTTCACCGGCCAAGAATTCCAGAACAACAGCCTCATCAGGCAGGGCGACAAGAAGCTCAAGATCGCCGCGCAGGGATTGGCTTGGGTGCCGGGTCTGCTCGACAAAGTGGTCGCGCAGGGGCGCACCTGGTCAATCGTGCCGCCGCTGAAAGAGGTCAACCCTGCCGGTACGCCGATCCTGTATGAGCTGCAGGTGCGGTCGTGACGAACAAATACGCGAGCATGAACGGCAGCTTCGCCGAGAATATTCGCGACTTCGCCGAGCGAGCGAAGGGTGGTATCGACGCGACCATCCGCGAGATCGTCATCGAAATCGGTAGCAGCGTCATCCGCATGTCGCCGGTGGGCAACCCGGAAATATGGGCTGCCAACGTTGCACACCGCCAGGCGAACACTCGCACCGCCGACGACTACGACTTCAAGGTCGCAGTGCGCAACACGATCATCAACCTCAACGAATCAAACTTCACCAAGGCCGGTAAGCTGCGGCGTGGCGTGAAATATGCCAAACCCCTGACAAAGACGGAGCGAGACCAGAACTTCAATGTGAACGGCCTGGTCGCTGGCATGGACTACGTCGGTGGGCGGTTCCGTGGGAACTGGCAGTTTTCCATCGGTACGCCCGCAGAGGGCACGATTGATCAGGTCGACCCGGCCGGCGGTGTAACGCTGGCCAAGCTTCGATTACAGGTCCAGGCGCTTACGGCAGGTGAGACGGCCTATATCGTGAACAACTTGCCCTACGCAATCCCGCTTGAGTATGGGCACTCCACCCAAGCACCCGGCGGCATGGTCCGAATCACTCTGGCCCGCTTCCAGCAGATCGTCGACGAAGCCACAAGGAACAACCAGGTATGAGCCACGCCATCATCGCGTCGATATACGAGGCTAAGTTGCTTGCTTGGAGCAAGGTGCGAACGGAGCCGATCAAGGTTGTGTTCGAAAACGTCCAATACGACCCAGCCGACGGCGAGACCTATCTGCGGGCGTTCTTGCTCCCGGGCGATACCGCAAGCAGCACGCTAGCCGGCGATCATCGAGCATTCATCGGCGTCTACCAAGTCAGCATTGTGGCCCCGGCCAATACCGGAAAGACCAAGACGAACCCGCTTGTGGCTGAACTAACCGCGCTGTTCCCGCTGTATGCGCGGGATACAAAGGCCGGCCTCACCGTAGTTACGATGTCGCCAGTAGATCCTGGACCGGGCATGTCTGATCCACCGACATACACTGTGCCGGTGTCGTTTGAATATCGAGCCGACACCGCCTGATTCCGCCCATTGGGCAAACCAAGAACCCGCCATTGAGCGGGTTTTGTCATTTCTGAAAAGAGGAAACACCAATGGCCGTTTTTCTACCCAATGGCTCGACTGCCGCTATCGCCGCCTCGTATGACGCGCCGATCATTTTTACCGCGATCACCAACGCAACGGAAGCCGTTGTTTCGTCGGCCGGCCACGACCTAGAGGTCGGCGATTTTGTCGAAGTCACCTCTGGCTGGGCGCGCCTGAACAATCGGGTTGTTCGCATCAAGACCGTGACCGCTGACTCGTTCGTGCTTGAGTCGATCAACACGGCCAATGCGGCGCGCTTCATCGCCGGCGCAGGCGGCGGTTCGGTGCGCAAGATTCTGACCTGGGTGCCTGTGAGCCAGGTCACGGAATCGAACAAGTCCGGCGGCGAGCAACAAAACGTCACGTACTCGTTTCTCGAGGAAGACGACGAGCACCAAATCCCGACGTCGAAATCCCCGCTTTCGTTCACGCTGACCATGGCGGATGATCCGGCGCTACCTCACAACGAGGTACTGCTGGAAGCTGACGACGACAAGAAGCCGCGCGCAGTGCGCATCAACCTCGCCTCGGGTGGAGTCATTGTCTATAACGCTTACGCCTCGTTCGACAACGTGCCGTCGCTGACCAAGAACAACATCATGGCGGTGACCGCCGTTTTCGCTGTGGTCGCTAAATTCATTCGCTACGCCGCGTAATTGGAGAGCTCATGGCCAAGTTCAAATTGATTCAGAAGCCGACCTTCAAGGCACCGGTGATGATCCAGCGTGCCGGTTATAGCGCTGAGAAGGTGGAGTTCGAGTTCAAATACCTGGACCGCACAGCGCTCGCCGAGCTGTACACCGGCTGGAACGAGCGGCACGACGAGTTGAGCAAACAGGTAGGGGACATGGACCTCAAGGCATTCACCGCTGCTCAGATCGATCTGCAGGCGGACCAGCTGCTTGACGTCGTCGTTGGCTGGGATATCGAGGAAAAGTTTACGCCTGAAAATGTGCGAATCCTCGTCAACTCGATCAACTCAGCGCCGAAGGCCGTGCTGAATGCCTACGCCGAAGCTTTCAATGAGGCCCGCCTGGGAAACTCCTAATCGCTGCACGCGCGCTCTATGAGCCAACGCTAGAGGGCACGGATGCCTTCGGCTTCACCGCGGGCGATTACGTCGCGGAGGTCGGCATCTGGCCGGACAACTGGGACGCCTTCAAAGTCTTCGAGGCCATGAGCACCCAGTGGCGCACAGGCGCGTGCGGCGCAACAGGCATGGACTACAGCGTTCTCTCCGGGGTTATTCGGATGTGTGGCGTACCGATCAGCCAGCGACAAACCATTTTCAGCGACTTCAGGCGAATGGAGGCGGAAGCCCTGAGTGTTATGGCGGAGCAGCGGGAAGGTGCGAGGGGCGCCTGATCCTCAGGCACAAAGACGCAAAACAACCAACATGACGCGGCACTGCCGCAGGAGATACGTATGGATAAGCCTTTTTCCATTGTTGACGGGCAGCTTTACATCAACGAAGCCATGATCGGCGACAGCACCGTTGGGATGGTTCGCATCAGCGATGATCGAGTTCAGATTCTGTCTCAATCGCTGTCGGCCCTGAGTGTTCAAGTGTCCAGTGAAGCGGGTGCGAGGGCCGCCACAGATGCGGCACTCGCAGCGCGTATTGATTCGCTTCAGGCTTCGATCAAACCTGGTGCGTGAGATGTTTGGCGGCCTCTAGACCAAGCTTCGTCATTTCCTTGAGCGAGAACTCGTCGACCGGTTTGCCTTCAAGTTTTATGTTGACAATTACTGAGCACCCATCCGAATCCCCAAGATTTATTAGGGCTGTTGTGGGTGTGGTATGTCTGGAAAGCTGCAGATTGTTGATCGTCAGAGCCACATTGACCTCCAGGTCATAAACGCGCCGATATTGGCGCTATCCCAGTCCTTGGGCTTGTAGGCGAAGGACTGGGAAATCCTTTAGGCTTGCGTTTGCGTCTGCACTATCAAGCGCCACTCGACAGCTTTTCCGAAAGTCCCAGGATGCTGATGCTTATTCTGGGGCGGGAATGGGTCGCCTTTGTTTGAGGTGATTTCATCACCACAGCCCTCACATCGGTAAATTCCTGAAGCGAGAACTTTCTCGCCAGGCCCGAATGATGAATTCCATGGCGCTCCGCCAAGTAATGTTGGTGTGGTTTTTTCAAGGTGTTGCAATGATTCTTCAGTAAAAAGTGCCATTGTGATTCCTTTCTTTGGGCTTTGGGGGGAGGCACAAAGCTACTACGCCGACGAACACCCCAGTTACTGGCATTCCATCCACGCTGGATGCCTGGCCAGCTGCTTACCGATACGAGCCCGAAGAACCCCTCCCATGCGGGGCTTTCGTGTTGGCATTTTTCCCGCACTGGCTGATAGTGATAGCATCGCATTATCAGCCATGGACGACCCATGGCCACTGGAAAGGGACTTCAGATGTTCGTAGTCAGACTGGTAGTTTTGGGGTTCCTCGCTTTTTATAGCTACTCCATGGGAATGGAGCGCGGCGGCCTGAATGCATTTGGCCAGCTAGTGGTGTACAGCGGGATAGTATTCATCCCGGCTTTTTACATGCTCCCAACGATTGAGGCCTGGTTGCGCGAAAGCAATAATTTGCCAGCGATAGCGGCTGTTAATTTTTTTCTCGGCTGGAGCCTGCTGGGGTGGGTTGCCGCTTTGGTGTGGGCGTTTAAGCAACCGTCGCCTGTTGTCGTATCTGGGGCGGTGGGAGGAAATCCGAATCTAACTTCGGAAGATAAGCCAAAGAAAAACTGCGAATTCTGCGGAGAGGAAATCCTCTCGATTGCTATTAAGTGCAAGCACTGCGGCAGCGATCTAAAGCAGGCTTCCTAACCTCCGTCGAAACAAGCAAACCAAAAAAACCGCCTCCGGGCGGTTTTTTATTGCCCAAAGAAAAGCATCGGATTGCAGGTCAACCGTGCAAGAAGAGAGAAGCCAATGAGCACAAATTTCGCCTCCCTGGGCATTTCGGTGGAGTCTTCGCAGGCAGCTAAAGCTTCCGATGATCTGGACAAGCTTGTCGACTCGGCGGTGGATGCCGAAAAGGCCATAGACGAGCTTGGGAAAACTGGTGAAGGTCTCGCAAACACTGGCAAAAAAATCTCTCAGGCCGAGGCCGAAGTAGCGCAAGGGGTCGAAAAGACAACTGGTGCGATTGATCGTCAGGCAACCGCTGGCAAAAAACGCAGCGACAGTGCGGCGTACGAGATGACCATCACTCGGCAGCTTGAAGCTGCAGTTGCCGCCGCCGCGGGCTCCAGAGAGAATCTTTCGCGGGCAAATGAGCTTTACGTCAAAGCTCAGGAGCGTGGCCTGCTGCTGACTGAGGACGAGATTCGACTTGAGGGGCTTCTCGATAAGGCAGAACTGAAAGTCGAATCGTCGCGGATGCGGCAGATCGCAGCCGCCGAGAAAGAGAATGCTCAAAAGCAGAAACTGATTGAGTCAGAGAACCGTCGCATTGAGGCGCTCAAGCGAACTGTTAATGGCATAGATCCACTCACCAAGAAACTGGCTGAACTGGAGGCTCGTGAACGGGCTCTCAACGAGCTGCATAAATCGGGTGAGTATGACGCGCTTCGTTACAACGAGGCTCTGGCCAAGATCGGAAAAGACCGGGCGGGCTTGACCGAGACCGCCAGTGCATTCGACAAGCTGAAGCTAGGAACCCGCCAGGCGCAAGAAAACGTCATGCAGCTTAGTAACGCACTTCAGTCGGGGGACTGGGGTAGCGGGGTTCGTGCTGTGACCCAATTGGGAGTTGGCGCTGGCGCGACCATGACCAGTATGCTCGCCATCGCTGCACCTATTGGGATCGTGGTGGCCGCCATCGGCGGGCTTGCATATGCCTACCATAAAGGCAGCGAGGAACAGGAAAACTTCAGTAGATCACTGATTTTGACTGGTGATCGCGCCGGGGCAAGTGCCGCCCAGCTTAGCGATATGGCTCGCCAGGTGAGCGCAACAATCGGCACGACAGGGCAAGCTGCCAAGGTTCTGGCATCCTTGGCAGGTAGCGGCAAGCTCGCTAGCGGGAGCTTTGTTGAGATATCAGAAGCTGCTCTTGCCATGGAGAAGGCGACCGGCAAGTCGGTTGATGCAACCGTCGCAGAGTTCGTGAAAATTGCTGAGGATCCCGTCGCTGCGGCGAAGTCTCTAAATGAGCAATATCATTTTTTGACAGCGAGTGTGTACTCGCAAATCGTCGCGCTCCAAGAGCAAGGAGATACGGTCGGCGCTGCAAAGATACTTACCGACAGTTACGCCTCGACTATTGAAACAAGGGCTGGACAGATCACCCAAAACCTTGGGCTCATTGAGCGTGGATGGAATGACATTCGGGATGCTGCCAAGAAAGCACTCGATATCCCGCTATCGCTTGGTCGCGAAAAAACTCTTGCAGAGCAGTTGGATAGCGAAAGAGCCAAGCTGGCCGATCTGGATAAAAAAACGTCCGGAAACAAAATTGTTGCTGGTAGTGCTGCGGTAACAGAGGAGCGAAAGCAGCTTGAAGAGTCGATCCGCCTAAAAGAAGCCTATGTCGAGATTGAAAAGCGTCAAAGCAAGTACGTAGGCGACCGCAGAAAGATCGAAGACGACGCGGTGGATGCAACTGCCCGTGCTGACGCGAGGCACTTGGCCAACCTGTCGAATGAAGGAAAGCGCGCTCTCGAGATCAAAAAGATCAATGAGGACACTGCGAAGATCCGGGCGGCGAACCCTAACGACAAGAGGGTAGATCCGAAGTACGTCGCTGAGCAGATAAAGGACGTCAACGACAAGTACAAAGACCCGAAGGCCGCAGGCTCTCAAGTCGACCTAACCAGCTTCAACAACGCCAAAAACAACCTGTCCGACATTGTCACGGACTACCGAAACGCGCAGAAGGAACTGGAGGCGCAGCAGAAGGCCGGCGTGGTTTCGCTGTCGGACTATGCCAAGCAACGGTCGGCCCTGGTCAATCAGGAAAAGGATGATGTGACGGCCGCATACCAGGCCGAAGTTGATGCGCTGGAAGCGGCCAAGGCCAAGAAAGGCACAACGGCTGCTCAGAGCATCCAACTCGACCAGAAGATCGCCGATGCAAGGCAGGGGATGGTCAAAGCTCAGAAGGATGCCGACAGCCAGCTGACGGTCATAGCTACAAGCGAGAAGGGCCGACTGGAGCAGTTGACGGCCGCCTCGGAGGCGTACGTCAATCAGCTTGAGCGTCAGCGCGCCGCACTTGAAGCGGCTGGCTCCCGCGCAGCAAATGGGCTTGGGCTGGGCGACCGGCAAGCAGGATTGCAAGCCAGCCTCGACGCAACCACGGACAAGTTCAACGACGAGCGCGCCAAACTATTGGATCGCCGCAAGACCGCGCCTGATAAGTACAGCCAGGAAGACTACATGCGCGACCTGGCCAGCCTTGAAGATGCGGAAAGGAAGTACCGCGACACGGTGGTCGACAACTACGACAAGATGTCGGAGGCGCAGGGTGACTGGCGTAGCGGAGCCTCTTCTGCTTTCCAGAACTACCTGCAGTCTGCCAACGATGTGGCCGGCCAGACGAAAAGTCTGTTCACCAATGCCTTCTCCGGCATGGAGGACGCAGTCGCGAATTTTGCTGTCACAGGCAAACTTTCGTTCTCGGACTTCACCAAGTCGATCATCGCCGATATGGCCCGTATCGCCACTCGGCAAGCAGCGTCTGGCCTGCTGTCCAGTATTGCTGGCAGCGCAATAGGGGCCTGGTTTGGCGGCGGCGCTGGGGCAGGCACGACCAGCTTCGGTGCCGACATGGGCGGCGCTATCACCGCCAACGCCAAGGGCGGTGTGTACGACTCGCCAAGCCTGTCGAGCTTCAGCAACCAGGTGCACGACAAGCCGCAGATGTTCGCGTTTGCCAAGGGGGCTGGCATCTTCGCCGAGGCTGGGCCGGAGGCAATCATGCCGCTGACCAGATCGACAGATGGGAGTCTTGGCGTGCGCGCCTTAGGCCCTCCGGCAATGACCGCCGGCGGCAACACCGAGTCGAAGATGGAGATAACCATCAATATCAATCGTAATGGTGAAGCCGATGCGACCGCAGATACTGCAATGGGTCAAAAGCTGGCCCCGCAGTTCCTAACCTTGATCCGGTCTGAGATTGCAGCAAATGAACGCAGAACGTTGAGCCCCAGCGGGGGCGCAACGTGGCGCGTGATCAACGGGAGATAAGCAGCGGCAATGATTCGCCGTTAAATCTCGTTCAGGGATGACCGGACCTTATCAAGGACGAGTTGCTCAAGCTGGCGATAGGTCAGATCTTTCGCGCCCTCATGCTCGAAAGTTACCCCGAAAGTGCCGGCAGCCTGCCCGTCTTCCATCTCTAGCGAAATTGTGACGCTCCCGCCGATTCTGGTTTTCCCAATGCCTGGAGTGTCTTCGTAGACGCTTACTTCTGCCAGTCTCATTTTCATGTAATTACCCATTTCCTTGGTCAAAAAATCATTCTACCCGGAGCCATCATGGCGATCGAGACATTCACCTGGGCCACCCAGCATGGGGAGGCACCCGATATCACGTATCGGGTGCGCACCTCACAGTTCGGGGACGGCTACAAGCAAGAGGTTGGGGACGGCATCAACAACAAAATTGATTCCTACCCGATCACCCACACCGGCAACACCACCACGGCCTTGGCAATGATGGCATTCTTCGATCGGCACCAGGGCGCCAAAGCCTTCCTCTGGACAACCCCGCTTGGCCAGCTTGGCCTGTTCACCTGCAAGAACCCAACCCCTACGCCCATGGGCGGGGGTGTTTTCAAATTGACGGCGACATTTGAGCGCGCCTTCCACCCGTAAAGGTCAATCCATGTCGCTTATCAACGCTATCCAGACTCTTGAGCCTGGCAACGAAGTCATGCTGTTCGAATTGGACGGCAGTGATTACGGCGCCGATGTTCTGCGCTTTCATGGTCATGCGATACCGCACACACCTGCAGAACTGATCGCCGCCGGCGGCGACGCCGACCAACTGCCGGCCAAGTCGATCTGGTGGAAGGGTGAAGAGTACGGCGCCTGGCCCATGCAGTACGAGGGCAGCGAGGCGAATGGCGACGGCACTGCGGTACGGCCAAAGCTGTCGGTCGGCAACGTCAACGGGCGAATCACCGCGCTTTGCTTGGCCTTCGAGGATCTGCTCGAGTTCAAGCTGACCATTCGAAATACGCTGGCCGAGTTTCTCGACGCCGTGAACTTCGAAGGCGGCAACCCCACGGCCGATCCAACCCAGGAATCGATCGAGGTCTGGTATGTCGACCAGAAAACCAACGAGGACGGCGAGACAGTCAGCTGGGACCTGGCCAGCCCGGGCGACGTTGGCGGCGAGACGATCGGCAGGCAAATGACCACTCTGTGTCACTGGTGCCTAACCGGTGGCTACCGTGGCCCCAACTGCGGATACACCGGACCCTACGTCACGAAAGACGGGGTGGTTATCGATGATCCTGAATTGGACATATGCGACGCCACCCTGGGCAAGGGCTGTATCCCACGTTTTGGCGAGGGCAACCCCTTGCCGTTCGGTGGATTCCCCGCCGTTTCCTTGATAGCCCGGAGCTGACCATGCGCAAACACATCATTGCAGCCATCCAGGCGCATGCGGCCGCGGAGTACCCGAAAGAGTGCTGCGGGCTGGTACTGGCCGTGGGCAGGGCGCAGAAATACTTCCCGTGCCGAAACATCGCCACCGAGCCAAACGAAGAGTTCCGGCTCGACCCAGAGGACTACGCCGCGGCAGAAGACCAGGGTCAGGTGATCGGCATCGTTCACTCCCACCCGGACGCCACCAGTCGCCCGTCATCGCGTGACCTGGCGATGTGCGAGGCCACGGCCTTGCCTTGGCACATTCTGTCCTGGCCCGAGGGCGACCTGCGCACGATCACGCCGACCGGCAGCACGCCGCTGCTCAAGCGCCCGTTCGTACATGGCGCCTGGGACTGCTGGCAGGTCTGCGCTGATTGGTACCAGCGCGAGTGGGGCCTTGAGTTCGAGGCCTTCCAGCGCGCTGATGGCTGGTGGGAGAGTGAAGACAGCGCCAGCTTGTACGAGGCGAATTACGCCGCAGCCGGATTCGAGCAAGTCGACAGCCCACAGCGCGGCGATATGATCGTGATGGAGGTCGGTCGCACGGCCCACCCAAACCACGCAGGGATCTACCTGGGGACTGACCCGACGCTGCCTGGCGAAGAAGCCGGCATTTTCGGACCTGGCCCGTTTGTCCTGCACCACATGTATGGACGGCCGTCCGAGGTGTTCATCTACGGTGGCCCGTGGCTCCAGCGCACCCGCTTAATTCTTCGACACAAGGAGGCTAGATGAGCGCCATCGTTTATTCGCCGATGACCACTATCAAGTTGTCCGGCTCGCTGGCCCAGAAGTTCGGCAGGCTGCACCGCCGCCAGGTTGGCTCGGGCGACACGTGGGAGGTGTTCAGGGCGCTGAAGGCAACCATTGATGGGTTCGAAGCTGAGATCCGGCGACTTGACCGGCTCGGCCTTCGCTTTGCCATCTTCCGCAACCGGAAGAACGCCGGGCAGGATCAGTTCGGCATGGGCGGCACTAAGGAAGTCAGGATCGTTCCAGTGGTAGAGGGCGCTAAGCGAGCAGGACTGCTACAGACGGTTCTTGGTGTCATCCTGATTGCCATGAGCACTATAACCAACGGCGCAACCCTGGCGCCGGGTATCGCCCTCACTGCCGGGGGCGTTATTCAAATGCTGAGCCCGCAGGCGTCAGGCCTCAAGCAGAGCGCCTCACCGGAAAACATGCCCAGCTACGCATTCGGCAGCGCCAAGAACACCACAGCGAGCGGCAATCCTGTCCCGATCTGCATCGGCGAACGCCGATGGGGCGGGGCAATTATATCTGCTTCGATTTACGCAGAAGACAAGGCGTGACATGCTCAAGGCTGTAATGTCTAGAGGCTTCAAGGATGGAAAGCATTTCCTTTGCAATGGTTAGGCAATGGGGCAATAACGGTGGCTACCGGTACCCGAAATCTATAAGTCAAATGTGCCCATTTTGTTGCGACTTGGTTACCTACTCTACAGCGGTGTCTTACCATGATACGGCAACAACAAGTATTGGATTACGAGCATCCTGTCCATCGTGCAGTGAGTTTGTTTCCTTTTGGTCTGTAAAAAGCCAAGCCTCCAATGAAAACGACGGCAATCCAGCTGAAGTTTTCATGTATCCACGATCTAGGCCATCGCTGCTGGTGACAGACTTCCCAGAGTCGGTCCCTGTCGCTATACGGCGCTCTTTTGAGTCAACTTCAACGTCATTTATGACAAAAAACTATCCCGCGACCGCCGTTATGGCTCGCCGAACGCTTGAAGGTATTTTCAAATACCTGCTTCCTGAAGCAAATCGAAAAGGAAGTTTGGCAACGTTAATAAAGCAAGCAATGGCGCAACACAACCTGGCTGCACCGCTTTCTACTTTGTCCCACGCTATTCGCGATGGCGGGAATCTGGGGGCGCATTTCGACGAAGAAAATGAGCCAACTGAGCTGATGGCTCAGCAGATGGTAGAGCTTCTTAAGTACCTGATTTCATACTTATATGTTCTTCCGAGCCAGATAAAAGATCTCGAAGACTCACTCGCCAAAGAACCACCAATATAAAGCTTTTTTATTTATCGAGCCGCCCAAGAGGCGGTTTTTTATTGCCTGGAGAAAAGCATGGGCGCAGCACATAAGCTGGATATTCACGGTGCCAAAGGTGGCGAGAGCAAGCCCAAGTCTCCGGTAGAGGCGCCCGACAGCCTGCGTTCCACCAACGTGGCCAAGATTCTGATCGCCGTTGGCGAGGGTGAATTCGACGGCACACCAACCGCGCGCGACATCTTCCTCGACAACACGCCTATTCAGGATGCCAGCGGCAATTTCAACTTCATCAATGTCAAGTGGGACTGGCGGCCTGGCTCTGTTGAGCAAACTTATATCCCAGGTATTCCGTCTGTCGACAACGAGACCTCCCTGAACATCGAACTGCGCAGCGGCACGCCTTGGGTTCAATCGCTGACTAATCTACAGCTGTCTGCGGCGCGCATCCGCCTGGCCACTCCACGACTGGCGAGCCAGGACGCAGAAGGGAATATTGGTGGTTACAGCATCCAGTATGCGGTCGACGTCGCCACCGACGGCGGGGCGTATCAGGAGGTATTGGTTGGAGCCATTACAGGAAAGGCTACCACTCGCTACGAAAAGTCCATGCGCATCGATCTCCCACCGGCCACCAGTGGCTGGCTGATTCGAGTTCGCCGCATCACCCCAAACCAGAACACCGACAAGATCGCGGACAGTCTGTTCATCGCCGGCTACACCCAAGTTATCGACGCAAAGCTGCGCTACCCAAACACCGCACTGCTCTTTATCGAGTTCGACGCCGAGCAGTTCACCAACATCCCGGCGGTGACCGTGAAGTGCAAGGCCCGCCGCTGGCAGGTGCCGAGCAACTATGACCCTGTGTCCCGCAGCTACACCGGCGCATGGGACGGCACCATGAAGGAGGCCTGGACCAACAACCCGGCCTGGATCACCTACGGGATCTGCACCCAGGACCGTTTCGGCCTGGGCCGCCGCATCAAGCCGTGGATGGTGGACAAGTGGGAGCTGTACCGCATCGCGCAGTACTGCGACCAGATGGTGCCCAATGGTGCTGATGGCGTTGAGCCGCGCTTCCTGTGCAACATGAACCTGCAGGGCAAGGCCGACGCTTGGTCACTGCTGCGCGACATCGCCGGTATCTATCGCGGGATGACGTACTGGGCCCAGGGCCAGTTGGTCATGCAGGCTGATATGCCTCGGGCGCAGGACATCGATTATGTCTTCACCCGGTCCAACGTCATCGACGGCAAGATCTCCTACGGCAGCGCCTCGGCGAAGACCCGCTTCACTCGCTGTCTGGTCAGCTACGACAACCCGCTTAACAACTACGACACCGACGTCACGGTCTATTCAGACCTGCCGCTACAGCGCCGCCTGGGCGACAAGCCGACCGAGATCAGTGCCATCGGTTGCACCCGGGCATCTGAAGCCCAGCGCCGGGCAAAATGGCTAGTCCTTAGCAACAACCAGGACCGCACGATCAGCTTCAGGACCGGCATGGAAGGCCGTATCCCGCTGCCTGGCTTCATCATTCCGGTTGCCGACTCGCTGCTGGCTGGCCGGGAGATCGGCGGGCGCATTGCGGCAACGGCGGGGAAGGTCATCACCTTAGACCGCGACACGCTGGCGAAGGCCGGTGACCGGCTGGTGATCAATCTACCGGGCGGGCGAGCAGAAGGACGCACCGTGGAAAGCGTGAGCGGTCGCAATGTAACCGTGACCGTGGCCTACAGTGAGGCACCTGCTGCACAACTCCAGTGGGCGATCGACGCTGACGACCTGGCAATCCCTCTATATAGAGTGATGCGAACCGCACGGACGCCAGAGGGTGATTACGACATCAGCGCTTTGCAGTACGAGCCAAGCAAGTTCGCCAGCATCGACACCGGAGCACGCCTGGAAGAGCGCCCAATCAGCGTGATCCCGATCACTGTAGTTCCGGCACCGGCGAGCGTCACGATCACATCGAACGTTTCCATTGACCAGGGCCTGGCCATCAGCACCATGAACATCTCGTGGCCAGCTGTTGCTGGTGCAGTAGCCTATGACGTTGAGTGGCGCAAGGACAGCGGCAACTGGATCAAGGTGCAGCGCACCGGCTCGACGAGCGTTGACGTCACCGGCATCTACTCGGGCGCCTACCTGGCTCGGGTTCGTGCGGTGAGCGCCTTCGAAATCTCATCGATCTGGAAAAACTCCAGCCTGACCAATCTTGAAGGCAAGACTGGCCTGCCGCCGGCGGTGTCGTTCCTGACCACCAAAAGCGAACTGTTCGGGATCAGCATCAAGTGGGGCTTCCCCGCTGGCGCCGAGGATACCCAGCGGACCGAGATTTGGTATGGCCCGGCGAACAACCTGACGGCCGCGACGAAGCTGGCCGACCTGGCTTACCCGCAGGCCGACTACCGAATGCAGTCCTTGCTGGCGGGCGCGACGCTGTTCTTCTGGGTGCGCCTGGTGGACCGGACCGGCAACATCGGTCCGTTCTACCCGGTGGTGAATGGGGTGATGGGGCAGGCCAGTTCGGATGCTGGGCCGATCCTCGAGCAGATCAAGGGGCAAATTGATGAGACATCCCTGGGGCAGTTGCTCAACGAACGCATCAACCTTATCGACGGCAATGGCCCTGGCTCGGTCAATGGGCGCATCGAAGCGGCCAAGGATGAACTGGAAGGGCTGATTGACCAGATCGTCGACGCGCTGGAGTACGATCCTGCGAAGGCGTACGCGCTTAACGATATCGTCCGCATGGGCCAGCACCTGTATCAGGCGAAAGGCCCGGTGCCGGCGAATAATCCTCCACCGAACGCGACCTACTGGACCGATATCGGCACTGTAGCCCAGACGGTGGATGCCTTGGCCACCCAGGTACAGCAGAACAGCGCGACCATTACGCAGCATGGCCAGGACATCACCGCCCAGGCTTCGCAGCTCAATGCGGTGAAGGTCACTGTCAACGATCCAGTCACCGGCGTGAACGCCACGGCCAGCGGGTTAAGCACCCTCAAAGCCACAGTAACCACGCTCGACGGCAAGGTCACCACCACGGCGCAGCGGGTTGACGGCATCTACTTGCAGGTCAATCCACCGCTTCAGGGTGATGACACGGCGCTGATCGGCTCGGACGAAAGCTACGTTGGTGTCTGGTCTGTTCAGTCTGCCCTGATCGAGGGCGACCTGGTGCAGGGGCAGCGAACCGACACAGTGGAAGTGAAGGTTGCCACAAACGCCGCTGCGGTTGTCTCCGAGCAAACCGCGCGCATCAACGCCGATGGGTCTCTCTCTACGCGGATTGATACCGTCACGGCACAGACGGCAAGCAATGCCGCAGCAGTGCAGGGCGAAATAACTGCGAGGACGAATGCTGATCAGGCGCTTGGCCAGCGGATCGACACTGTTCAAACGACGGTTGGCGGCAACACTCTCGCAATCCAGACCAACGCTACGGCCATTCAAACGGTCGATGGCAAGGTCACGGCGAACTGGTCGGTGCGGATGCAGTACGAGACCGCCAGCGGCCTCTATAAGTATGCAGGTATAGGGCTTGGCCTGGGAAAAGGTCCAGGCGGGCTGCAGTCGCAGTTCATCATCGACGCGGACAGGTTCGCCATCGGCCAGGCCGGATCGGTTCCGTTCGCAGTCCAGGGCGGGCAGACCTTCATCAAGTCAGCGTTCATCCAGGACGGCACAATCACAAACGCCAAGATCGGTAACTACATCCAGTCGAACAACTATGACCCAGGCAAGACGGGCTGGAAGCTGTTCTTCGACGGGACTTTTGAGATCAACGGTGCATTCGGAGGTGACGCCCGGCAAGTTATCAATAATCGCGGCGGGAAAGTGTTTGATGAAAACAACGTCAAACGATTCCAATGGGGGGATTTATCAGCATGAGCTACGGGATAAGGGTATGGGGGGCGACTGGTGCATTAGAACTTGATGAAACCTCGTTTACAGTGAGGATCATACACTCGTCACTAATCACAAGATCGCCTCCTAATAACTCAGGACCAAGGAACACGTTTATAGCGTTGCCTGGAGTAGAGCCGAGCACCCACTCGGCTATATGTATTCCAGCAGGCGCATATCCAAAAGACCCTAACGCCCAGGACTCCTATGCGGTTCAATTTGATACCCAGGTCGTTTCAGGCGGTGTTTATGTCTGGTTTGCCAATCGGTCCCACCCTACTGCGACTATGGCGTTAGGAACTCAAAGATTGTTGGTTATGAGGTACAGGTGAATGGCATACGGCATGGAGTTCAAAAACGGGGCTGATGTAGTTACATTGGATTCTGAATATTCGAGGCTTTCCATTTTACAAAAGGGTAGATACTCAGGCGGGGCTACGTTTTCTCCTGCTATCACTACTCAGGAGCCCCCTTTAGTTTTCGTTCGTCCGGATGCTACAAGCACATTCAGCTACGTAACTATTCTTGGAACACCTGGCAACTGGACAGGATTTTCTTTTCTCGTAGACGGTGCTGGAAGCTTTTTCGTGGCAGCTTTTCAAGCCCGAGCGGTCGCGTCATATGGGTTCAGGGTGTGGGGGCCATCTGCCAATCTGTTAATTGATAGCGGTACTCCCTGCGCCCAATTCACCAGGACGATAACCGATTGGACCTACCTTGGATCTTCATCCACTGGACAGGGGACAACTAAGTCGAGCTGGACTGCCACATCGCCATTGAATACTGGCGATTACATGCTGGTTAACAACATAGGCATGGATGTTGGGGGGGCATCTACCCGATTCTGCAAGCTTTATTGTACTTGGGATTATCAGAATAATAGAATCGTGCCTTTTGTTGAGGGGGTAGCAAACTCCATATATTTATATATCTCAGTTACTTTTGCTAAGCCGATCACGTGAGCCAGCTTTTTATAAAGTTCTCGAGTTTTAATTTGTAAATAATCCAGGAGGCTTAAATGCCAAGGCAAGAAATAAACATAGGCGTAGCCCCGACGGGTGCCGGCGGTGATACAACTCGCAGTGGTGCGGTAAAGATAAACGCAATGACGCAAGAACTCTATGCTAGGACCAATTTATTGGGTTCGGCAGCCAATCTTGATGCATCGGCATTGGTCCTCAAAAACCCTTCTGGTGTTTCTACGCCGGTCGCACCTGGTGCTTCTGGCTATGATTCTCCTGGCAACGGTCAGGGCGGAGGGTTCTATCAAGTAGGAGAGGGACCTTCATCCTCTGGAGTATCATACGCAGGGATGATCCGGATCCCCTACAACGCTACATACGAGGCGCAGCTCTATTTCCCGATGGGCTTTTCCAGCAATCGAATGCTTTTTCGCTGCGCTCTCGGAAATGCAGGGACATTTGGTGCTGCTCAAGAGGTGTATCACACCGGGAACACCACTCGCGGTTCGGGCGGCGCTTTGTCAGCAGCATCACCCATCGTTCGAATCGCAAACGTATCGCAAAGTGAGCGCCGAGACCTTCAAGAGCAATCGTTTGAGCCAGCCGGAGAATGG